>NZ_JBBNAN010000335.1:0-33135 GCF_037994405.1 Phyllobacterium sp. | reverse complement strand
CTGTTAGCTGTTTTCGGCAAGACCGGACGCACAATTGAACTGAGGACGGTTCCGAGGCGGATGTCAGGTACTGCACGACTATGGCGTTGTAATCGCCAAAAGTTACTTCACTTGGTTGAAGCTGACGGTCAGCAACAGCCCACCCGCACCATGTCGTTCTCTTGCTAGTTAAAGCCGCGTTGCGCTCCGGGCGGACCTTGAGATTTTGGCAAGGCGCGCCCAACACAGGGTATGTGGCGTTCACAAAGGCCCCGCAGATGAGCGACTTTGTTACGCTCTAGGCTCAATCGGCTCCCAGATGCTTATATTGCGGGTCTCGGGCATCAGAAAGAGGGCGAGCATGAAGCATACGGCAGGAACCGCGATCGGGTAGATCAGCGCGTAGCCGATGCTGCCGGTGGCCGCGAAAGCCGCCGAGGTGATGAACGGCACCAATCCGCCACCCCAGCCGTTGCCGATGTGATAGGGCACCGATACAGACGTGTACCGAATCCTTCCGGGGAAATATTCTGCTAGGAACGCCCCGACCGGCCCATATACCATCCCGACGTAGCAAACGAGGATGAAGATGATGAAGATCGCGATGGGATAGTTGATGTTGCCGGGCTGCGTGACGGTTCCCAGCCACAAATACAGCGGATAATACGTGATCGCGGCCAGCAACATGCCTCCCAAGATCACTGGCTTGCGGCCGATAATGTCGGACAGCCAGCCAAAAAAAATCAAACTCGGTGTTGCAATGAGCAGCGCGGCTCCCACAATGTAGGCCGAGTTCAGCGGGTCCACCTTGGAAACCTGCTGCAGAAAGTACAACGCCCAGAACTGGCCGCTGTACCAGACCACTCCTTGCCCGATCAGCACGATGGTGGCGATCCCAACGTATTTTATGTTGGAGCTAAGGAAGGCTTCCTTCCAGGGATTTCGGGTCATCTGCCCCTTAGCCTTGATCTGCTGGAAGATAGGTGTCTCCTGGAGCTGGAGCCGGATGTAGATTGCGACAGCTACCAGCAGGAAAGACACCAGGAACGGAACGCGCCACGCCCATGCGTCGAAAACTTGATTGCCGAAATAGGTGCGCGTCGCAATGATTACGGCCAGCGATACCACGATCCCGAGAGTCGGAGAGGTCTGAAGCCAGCCGGTGTAGTAGCCGCGGCGTTCGTCGGGGACATGTTCGGCGACGTAGGTGATGGCGCCGCCATACTCGCCGCCAAGGCACAAGCCCTGGAGCATCCGTAACCCGAAGAGAAGGAACGCAGCGGTCAGACCGATGGACTCGTAGGTCGGGATCAAGCCGATCGCGCCCGTGCCCAAACCCATACCGCTGAGCGTGATGAGGAACGTGTATTTGCGGCCGACCCGGTCGCCCATCCATCCGAAGAGGAACGCACCAAGCGGACGGATCAGGAATCCTGCGGTAAACAACGCAATTGTACTCAGCAACGCTGCGACTGGGTGGGATTGCTCAAAGAACTTGACCGACAAAACCGCAGCCAAACTCCCGAAGATGTAGAAGTCATACCATTCGATGACGTTTCCCACCGACGCAGCAACGATCACGCGGCGGAAATCCGTCGGGACTTGAATAGCCATGTTCTTCCTCCCTATTTCAAGACATTGTCTCCAATTTTTCAGTATTTTAGCACGAAAATAGCTGATCAAGAACTGGACCCTGCGTCTACGACGAAAGATCTCTGAAGTAACGGTTCATCGCGAAATTCCTGACTTTCGAAGTCGCGATACTTGCGATCTCAAAAGCTGGGGCATGGCGATGTCTTGATCTGCGACGATGCCGAAAATGACAACGGCGCGGAAGACTGCCTTGATGAGGCAGCGGAATGACAGGGCCCCGCCGCCTATCGTTCGATTGACGAATTGCGCGATTTGGTTGACCAAACCTCAGAATTGGTTGGCCTGACCGGGTATCGAGCCAGGTCAGGCGCGGTGAAGGAGGCGGGGCGTTATGCGGTGCGGTCCGTCGCGTTTTGGCGCGGCAAGCGCCATTGTAGAGCGCCGAAGGTACGGCGGAGGTTCCTATAACGAGAAGACGTTAGCGCGCGCAGCGGGCTCTCCTGCGACCCATCAGCGTTCCATCATCGTGCGGCGGCGCAACTCGGCCAGCGATAAGCTCGCTGAAGAGGCGCTGTTCGATTAGGCCCATGGCGGAGGAAGTGCCGGAGCCGGCAATCGGCGCAGCGCCGTTGCAAGGCCGGCAGACGAGCGTGGGTGGAGCACCAATTTGCGGCTTTCCTCGAGACGAAGGCTGGCAGGAGCGATCCGCAGGAATGGCTGCATGATCAGCGCTCTTTTGAGCTGGCGGCCTTGAAGAAGGCCGATCCGGCGAAGTATGCGACATGGTCGAGGACTTGTGCAGCGGATGCGTCGAACGCATCCCAAGTAAACAGTGAAACACCCCCACCAAATGCCCTCGGAGAACGAAGGAACCAGAAGGCAAAGATGACGCGCGGGAAAAGAGCGGGAGAAGCACAGAGCAAGCGCTTGTGGGCGTTCTGGGGTTTAAAGCTCTGTAACTCCTCCCGAAAACTGACCGCCGGGCTTGGGGCAATCAGCGGCCTGTGATGGATATCTTACACCAGAGAGATTAGTGCGTATCTAATAAATTGGGACTACACAGTCGACGGCTTCAAAAAGGAAGGAGACAGGGGAGCGGCGTCGGCGCGTACGTCGATAGCTCCGGTCGTGCCGGCATGCGGCCCTTTTACCTGCGGACATAGTCGGGAAATTGATCGCTGATAAGATCGATAATGGATAACGTCCCAGACAAGTGTTTACGAAGCGCGATTTCAGCGGCCTCCGGACGCCCCGATTGTATCGCACTGATGATCTGTTGGTGATCCTCAAGGACAGTCTGCATTTTGCCCGGCATCGGCAGATTCAACCGACGCAGCCTGTCAAGATGGACGCTCTGGCGACGCACTGTCGTCCAAAGATTGAGGATGTTAGCACGCTCATAGATCTTCCGGTGAAAGTCCTTGTCCAGCGCATCGAACAGATCATATGTCTGCGGGGAGGCGACTTGCTGCTGCCTTGCGAGCAATTCCCCCAGTTCTGCGGCGATTTGGGCCGGACACGCCGTGGTCAGGCGACGAACGGCTTCGAGTTCAATCGAGAGCCGGAGAAACTGCGCTTGCCTTGCGTGATCGATATCGATCCTTGCAACGACCGTGGCATATTGGGGATAAACTTCAACGAGAGCCTCCTCCTCGAGGCGCATCAGCGCGTCCCGGACAGGGGTCTGACTGACCCCAAATTCCATTTGGAGTGATGCCCTGGAAAGTATTGTTCCCGGTACAAGTTCGACGGAGAGAATACGGTCTCTCAATATTTCGTGGATTTGATGGGCGACCTGCCTTGTCCGATCCAGCACGCTCTTTTGCACCCTGCCACTCATGATTGTTGCTCTCTCGTTGTCTCTCACCATTGTAGTACCACAATTATTTAGTTGATGCACTGATGCATTAGTGCTTTAATGAAATAAGCGAAGTCGGAGGATCGTCGCCCCTTGTGCCAACGGCACAGAGAAATCACCGGGAGGAAAATATGCGATTGTTTAAATGCGGTATTGCCGCACTTGGTATCATTCTGGGTTTAGGCTCGTCTGGCTATGCTCAGGAGAAGACTGATATCTCCATCACCCGCCAGCCAGGCATCCTTTACCTGGCGAGCCATGTCATGGAAACGCAGAAGCTTATCGAAAAGCACGCGGCCGAAGATGGCCTGAAAGGTGTTACCGTGAACTGGCGGACCTTCAGCGGCGGTGGTGCGCAGACGGATGCGCTCCTTTCCGGGAATGTTGATATCGTCAATACTGGAACGGGCAACCTGCTTTTGCTGTGGGACAGAACACGTGGCAAGGTGAAAGGGATCATCACCAGCTCGGCGCAACCGGTCATCATGGTTTCGCGCGACCCGAAGATCAAATCACTGAAGGACATCGGTCCGAGCGACAAGATCGCGGTGCCAACGGTGGGGGTTTCGACCCAAGCCATCTTGTTGCAAATGGCGGCAGGTCAGATGTTCGGAGATAGTGACCTCAAGCATTTCGACGCAAACACGGTGCAGCTCGGACACCCGGATGCCATGGCGGCACTGGCAAACAAGAACCACGAAGTTGCCAGTCACTTTTCTGCACCGCCTTTCCAGTATCTTGAGATTGATGCTGGCAACCACATCGTCGTCAATTCCAAGGACATCATTGGCGGTCCTTTGACGCAAGCGACGTTCTTCACGACGACGGACTTTGCCGAAACAAATCCTGTCATCATCAAGGCCGTCCGGGAAGCCACAATCGAAGCGATCGAGATGATCAAGAAGAACCCGCACGACGCGTTGAGCGCGTACAAGCAAGTTTCCGGTGACAAAACCGATCTCGATGCGCTGGTGAAGATCATCGAGCAGCCGGACATGATGGAGTTTCGCACTGATCCTCAGGGAACGATGAAGTTCGCAACCCATCTGCACAAGATTGGAACGCTCAAGACAATGCCAACTGCATGGACAGATTATTATCTGCCAGAATCGGCCGACCTCAACGGCAATTGACATCCTGTAGAATGGCATCGACCTGGCATGCCGGTGCGGGGTCCTTCCACTCAAACCTTATGGAGGCCATTATGTTACAGGCCATGCAGCAAACAATTGATCCTAGGTCCGGGCCACCCGGTGCCGCAGCAGTGCAAAGCGCGAGCGGGCCGCTCCTCACCGTCGACAAAGTGACGCTTCGCTACAAGACCCCAAATCTGCTGGTCACGGCGACGGAGGGCGTCAGTTTTTCGGTCGAACGATCGGACCGCTTTGTTCTTCTCGGACCATCCGGTTGCGGCAAGTCAACGCTATTGAAAGCCGTCGGCGGATACATGGCACCGGTAAGCGGTTCCATTCACATCAATGGACGTCCGGTGAAGAAACCAGGCGCCGACCGCATGATGGTCTTCCAGGAATTCGACCAGCTTCTGCCTTGGAAGACGGTATTGGAAAACGTGATGTTTCCACTGATCGTTGCGCGCAAGCTGCCGCGCAAGGAGGCGGAAGGACGGGCCCGGGAGTATATCGATAAAGTAAAGCTCACACGGGCAACGGACAGCTATCCGCACACGCTTTCCGGTGGAATGAAGCAGCGGGTGGCTATAGCCCGCGGCATGGCGATGCAACCCGACATTCTGCTGATGGACGAACCGTTTGCGGCGCTCGACGCCCTGACGCGACGCCAGATGCAGGACGAGCTACTGCAGCTTTGGGAAGACACCAGGTTCACAGTCATTTTCGTCACTCATTCGATTGCCGAAGCCATCAAAGTCTCCAACCGCATTCTGTTGTTGTCACCTCATCCAGGGCGCGTGAAGGCTGAGGTGATCGACGTCGATCATGCCCGTCAGGACGATGGCAGCGCCGCCGCACTCGAACGCGATATCCACGATTTGCTCTTTTCCGAGCCAGGCCACAGGGAGTGACGATCATGACCAGTCCGCAATTAATTCTTGCAGCTGACGTCACGACGAACAGGCAGCATGCCAATGTAGCCGAAGTCGAGCAGCGGCTCGGTTCCCTCGAACTCATCTGGGGCATCAGCGCTGTGCGCAAGACGGTGTTGATTATTTTCCTCGCCGTCATTTGGCAGGTCTATGCAAGCTATCTCGACAATCCCCTGCTTTTCCCAACGCTCAGCGACACGCTGACCACTCTCTATGATCGTTTTGTCGATGGCACATTGCCGTCGCGTATCTGGACGACGCTTCAAGTGCTGATCACGGGGTATGTGGCAGGGACTGTACTAGCGGCCATTCTGACAATCCTTGCCATTAACACACGCATCGGCACCGATTTTCTGGAAACAATGACAGCAATGTTCAATCCGTTGCCTGCCATCTCGTTATTGCCGCTTGCTTTGATTTGGTTCGGGCTCGGCGCTTCCAGCCTTGTCTTCGTGCTTATCCATTCAGTGCTCTGGGCGGTCGCGCTCAACACCCATGCGGGCTTTCTCGGCGTGTCGCGAACGCTACGCATGGTCGGAGGCAACTATGGATTGACCGGCCTATCCTATGTGATGCGCATTCTCGTTCCCGCCGCGTTTCCGTCCATCTTGACCGGCCTGAAAATCGGCTGGGCGTTCGCCTGGCGTACGCTGATTGCCGCCGAACTCGTATTCGGTGTTTCCTCGGGACAGGGCGGGCTCGGCTGGTTTATTTTTGAGAACCGCAATCTCCTCGACATTCCTGCAGTCTTTGCCGGGCTCCTCACGGTGATCATCATTGGTCTCATCGTCGAAAATCTGGTCTTTCAGACCATAGAGCGTCACACGATACAAAAATGGGGCATGAAGGAATGAGTAGTTCATTCCTGTCGCTATCCATGACATCCAAGGCAGAGCAACGAAAATGAAGAAAACCCCGGACACATTGAGAAGCGCCCGCTGGTTCGCTCCCGACGATCTGCGCAGTTCGGGTCATCGATCAAGAACGATGCAAATGGGTTATGCACCAGAGGAATGGGCAGGCAAACCCGTCATCGCGATCCTCAACACTTGGTCGGATGCCAATCCCTGCCATGCACACTTCAAACACCGCGTTGAAGATGTGAAGCGCGGTGTGTTTCAAGCCGGCGGGTTTCCCTTGGAACTGCCAGCGCTTTCATTGTCGGAGAGCTACGTCAAGCCAACGACGATGCTCTATCGCAATATGCTGGCGATGGAGGTCGAGGAATTGTTGCGCTCCCACCCTGTCGATGGCGCGGTGTTGATGGGGGGCTGCGACAAGACCACGCCGGGGCTCGTGATGGGCGCTGTGAGCGCTGGCCTGCCCATGATTTATCTGCCGGCAGGCCCCATGCTGCGCGGCAATTATCGTGGAAAGGCTTTGGGCTCCGGTTCGGACGCCTGGAAATTCTGGGATGAACGGCGGGCTGGCAACCTGTCGACCGACGAATGGGTCGAGGTCGAGGCTGGTATCGCGCGGTCTTATGGGCACTGTATGACCATGGGCACGGCAAGCACGATGACGGCGATCGCAGAAGCCTTGGGCTTGACGTTGCCGGGCGCGAGTTCAATTCCTGCCGCTGACTCCAACCATATCCGCATGTCCTCCGCTGTGGGACGACGGATTATTGACATGGTCTGGGAGGACCTCGTGCCCGACAAGATTTTGACGGAAGCAGCCGTGCGCAATGCCGTGGCTGTCGCCATGGCCACCGGGTGCTCGACCAATGCCATCGTCCATCTTGTCGCAATGGCGCGCCGGGCTGGTGTCGACCTGACGATGGACGATCTGGATCGTGCAGGTCGCACGACCCCGGTTCTCGCAAACATTCGGCCAACCGGTAATACCTATCTGATGGAAGATTTCTACTATGCCGGCGGTCTACGCGCGCTCATGGCAAAACTTTCATCGAGGCTCGACCTTTCGGTGCTCACGGTCTCCGGGCATACGCTAGGCGAAACGCTGGAAGGGGCAAAATGCTTTAACGATGATGTCATCCGGTCCCTCGACAACCCTGTTTACCAGGAAGGATCGCTTGCGGTCGTCAAAGGCAACCTTGCGCCGACCGGGGCGGTCATAAAGCCGGCGGCATGCGATCCAAGGCTGCATCAACATCAGGGCCCGGCATTGGTTTTCGACAGCTATCCCGAGATGAAGGCAGCAATCGACGACGAAAATCTCGATGTCTCGCCGGATCACGTCCTGGTACTGCGCGGGGCGGGGCCGCAAGGCGGGCCGGGCATGCCCGAGTGGGGCATGTTGCCGATGCCGAAGGCCCTACTCAAGAAGGGACACCGCGACATGCTTCGCCTCTCGGACGCACGCATGAGCGGCACCAGCTATGGAGCATGCGTCCTGCATGTTTCGCCGGAATCGCATATCGGTGGGCCTTTGGCCCTTTTGAAAACGGGTGACATCGTGCGGCTCGACCTAAGAGCGCGCAGGATCGACATGCTGGTAGATGACAGCGAGATCGAACGTCGCCGATCTGAGTGGCAAAAGCCTGCCGACAAGGCAGGTCGCGGCTACGGCTGGATGTTTGCCAAACACGTGGGTCAGGCCGACACCGGCGCCGATTTCGACTTTCTCGAAACAAAATTTGGTCGCTCCGCTCCTGAGCCAGATATCTATTGACACATAAGGACAATCACCAATGACTATCTACGATCTTAGCGAACAGACGCGCAAAAAGCTGATGGGCGTCGCTACGCCAACGATTGCAACGGCGCTGTTCAAGCGCGGGCTACGCAATCAGTTCATCCAGGATGTCCGCCCGCTTTCAGCAAAAAAAGCCAACATGGTAGGACAGGCCTTCACGCTGCGCTACATTCCGGCCCGCGAAGATCTAAACACGATAGAGGTTTTCAAAGACCCCAATCATCCGCAGCGCGCTGCGGTAGAGCAATGTCCCGAGGGAGCAGTCCTCGTGATGGACAGCCGCAAGGATGCGCGCGCGGCCTCCGCTGGCTCCATATTGATATCAAGACTGCAAGTGCGGGGCGTAGCAGGTGTCGTCACCGATGGAGGCTTCCGGGACAGTCCCGAAATCGCCAACCTGACAATTCATGCCTACCACAATCGCCCTTCGGCTCCGACCAATCTAACCCATCACCAGGCTTGTGATATCAACGTGCCGATCGGTTGCGGCGATGTCGCTGTATTTCCGGGTGATGTGCTGGTCGGCGACAACGAAGGCGTGATCGTTATTCCTGCCCATCTCGCCGACGAGATTGCAGACGAAACGGTCGAGATGACGGCCTATGAAGATTTTGTCACAGAGCAGGTCATGAGTGGCGCAACGATCATCGGGCTTTACCCAGCCACCAGCGAAAAACCGAAGACCGATTTTGCCGCTTGGCGACAGAAGAACGGACGATAGGAATTCAGGAATTCGGAGCAAAACGGATTCCCTCTCCCCGTTCTCGCAGGGAGAGGGCCGCAGCCGTTGAGACACGCCGGCCTAAGCTCGAACGATGGTCCTTACTGGAACGACGGCGTTGATCATCACCGCAACGGCGATGTTTGCCGCGAGCGCAAGCAATCCGATATAGACGGTAAAAGGTTCGCCGCCGAGGCTCACCAGGTGTAGCGGTTTCCAGCCCGCATCCCAGACAAGGAAAGTGCCGCCGAAAAAGCCCACGAACCATCCAGCGAGCAGGCCGGGCGCACGGAACCAGTTGGTGTAGAGGCCGAAGACCAGGGCCGGAAACGTCTGTAGGATCCAGATACCGCCAAGCAATTGCAGGTCAAGGGCGAATTGCGTCGGCAGGAAGAGGATGACGAGGAGAGCGCCCACCTTCACCACCAGCGAGGTGACCTTCGCGACCTTGGCTTCACCGGCATTGCTCACATCCGGATTGACATAGGCTTTCCAGAAATTGCGGGTGAAGAGATTGGCGGCGCCGATGCTCATGACAGCGGCCGGAACCAGGGCGCCGATCGCGATCGCCGCGAAAGCGAAGCCCGAAAACCAGCCCGAAAAGAGCGTCTTGAACAGGGTCGGAACGACATCATTCGCACTGTCGAGCTTCAAATTGGCGGCATGCCCCATATAGCCGAGCAGCGCCAAAAGGCCGAGCAGCAGCGTATAGGCCGGCAGCATGATCGCATTCTTGCGGATCGTCTTTCCGCTATTTGAGGCAAAGATCCCTGTTAGCGTGTGCGGATACATGAAAGCCGCAAGCGCTGAGCCGAGGGCGAGCGTCGCATAGGCGACATATTGGCCGCCACCGAGAAGCAAGCTGCCGGAGCCCTTGGCCTGAAAGGCGGCATCGGCGGAGGCGAAGACATTGGCGTAGCCACCGAGCTTCGAGGGAATGAGCGCGACGGCGGCGATCACTACGATATAGATCATGATGTCCTTGACGAAGGCGATCAATGCCGGGGCGCGCAGGCCCGCCGAATAGGTATAGAGCGCCAGAACGATGAAGGCGATCGCAAGCGGCAGCTCGCCGTGTAGCCCGAGGGCCTTCAGGACCGCCGTCATGCCGACGAGCTGAAGGGCGATATAGGGCATTGTCGCGATGACGCCGGTTGCCGCTACGGCGAGTTCGAGGCCGCGCGATCCATACTGGCCATGAACGACGTCGCCGGCTGTCACATAGCCGAAATCCTTGGCGCGCTTCCAGAGGACCGGCATGACCATGAAGACGAAGGGATAGACGACGATGGTGTAGGGCAGCGCGAAGAAGCCATATGCTCCGACCGTATAGACGAGCGCCGGGACGGCGATGACGGTATAGGCGGTGTAGAAGTCACCACCGACCAGAAACCAGGTGATCCAGGTACCGAAGCTGCGCCCGCCAAGGCCCCATTCATCGATATGGGCAAGCGTCTCTGGCTTGCGCCAACGGGCAGCGACAAACCCTAACACCGTGACAAACACGAAGAAGAAGATGAAGACGGCGAGCGCCGTGCCATTGATATCAGTCGTCATGGCGCGTGCTCCGATAGACGATCCAGGTCAACGTCGCGGTGATCGGCACCCACATAAGCTGATACCAGTAGAAGAAGGGAAAGCCGAACATGGCCGGCTCGCGGACATTGTAGAACGGCGGCCAGAGAAGGCCTATATAGGGAATGACGAGCAGCCAGGGGACCGCCTTGCGCAGTATTTTATCCATATCGAGTTACCTTTCAGGCGCCCTATGCGAGCACGTGTTCCAGTTGTCGCGTGGAAGGTAGAGCACACCGTCGTCAGCCATGGGGACATCCGCGGACGGCTTCCCATGCGCGATTCCGGCAGGTTCCGGATCCCATAGCGGCCATTCGCGCAGGGTGTGAAACACAGTGAATTCCTCCCAACGGTTCGCCCTTGTGCGGCCAGCCGTGATAAAGCTGTATGGCCCCGGTTTTGTCCCGACAAGATGGAAGCGGCTCGGAAATAAAGGGGTCTACCCAGAAGTGGGTAGGCTAGATTCAGCCGGTTTTCGCTGCAATCCCGTGATCGAGAGCATAGCGGACAAGGCCCGCGGTCGTCGCGATGCCGAGCTTCTTCTTCAGATTCTTGCGATGCGTCTCGGCCGTGGCGGATGTGATCCCAAGCGCTTCGGCGATCTCCCGGTTGCTCCTGCCGGCAACGATCAGGCTCAAAATGTCCCGCTCACGCGGCGTCAGGGGATCTAACTGGTCCTGCGTCCCGCGCTCCATCAGCACGTCGAAGACGCCCGACGAGAAGTATTTCCCGCCGTCGGCCACGGTCTCGATGGCGGTTATGATCTCGTCCGTGGACACGTCCTTGAGGATGTAGCCCGATGCGCCATGCATGACAGAGGACGATATGTATTCACGGCTGTCATGCATCGACAGCATAACAATGTGCGCCTCCGGCAGCTCCTTTCTGAAGAGTTCGATCGCATCGATGCCGCTCAGCTTCGGCATATTGATATCCATTAGCACGACCTGAGGCCGGGTCTGCCGGCCTATGGCCAAGCCGGCTTGCGCAAGGTTGGCCGTACCGACGACCTCGATATGGCCGAACGTCTCGAGCACAGCCTTCAGGCCATCCAAAACCAGCGGATGGTTGTCAATCAGCAATACCTTGATCACGTGGTGCTCGCTCATGCGGCAACGGACCGCTGGCGGTCCCCCCTATTGGCTGATTTTGGCAGCATCGCAGTCAGTGTCGTGCCGGTCGAGCGACTGTCGATCAGCAGCAGGCCGCGAAAATGCGCCATCCGCTCCTGCATATTGCGAAGCCCAAGACCGGTTTTTTCTGCGGTACCGTACTTGTTGCCTTCGAAGCCGGTACCGTTGTCGGAAATCGTCATGCGCGCGCGACCACCCTCGCTCCAGAGCCTGACGGCAAGGCGTGTGGCGCCGGAATGCCGCTCGACATTGTTGAACGCTTCCTGTGCGACGCGATAGAGGGCAGTGCTGGCTTCGGGATTCAACATATCGGCGAAGCCCGAAGCCTCGATTTTCGTCTCGATCCCCGTCCGTTCTGCGAAATTATGGCAGAGGGCTTCGAGCGCAACTGTCAGGCCAAGATCGTCAAGCACGCGAGGTCGAAGATCATGTGACAGCCTGCGGATTTCCTTGATCACGCCATTGAGCGCCTCGACGCCCCGATCGATGGTCAGCGCCGCGTCATCGACATGGGTCCTGACCTTCCGGCTGGCGAGATCCATGGCATAGCGCACGCCGACGAGGTTCTGCGAAATGCCATCATGCAGTTCGCGGGCTAAGCGCGCGCGCTCCTCTTCCTGGGTATCGATCACCCGCTGGGTCAACTCCTTGAGCCTACCATCGGCCATGCGCCGCTCGTGGAAGGTCAAGAACATGCAGGTCGTGAAAACGACGAGTACCGAGGGAACGGCGATCAGCGCGACGATCACGAAGGTGCTTTTTATGTTGGCGCGCATGCTGGCGTTTGCGGCGGCGGTCTGCGCCACGACATCGTCAAGGTAGACGCCGGTCCCCACGACCCAATTCCACTTGTCGAGGCTGATGACGAAGGACAATTTGTCTGCCATCTGGCCGGTCGATGGTTTCTGCCACTTATATTGATGCAGGCCGCCCCCCGCCTTCGCCGTCGTGATCAGTTCGGCGATGACTTTGTCTCCGTTCGGATCCGTCAGCCCGAGCCAATTGCGCCCGTGACGGAAGCTTTGGCGCGGATGGACAATGTTGTTGCCGGCGTAGTCATAAACGAAGAAATATCCGTCCTTGCCATAGTCGAGTGAGCTCAGGATTGTCGCCACTCTTTCCTTGGCAGCTTGATCGTCGGGTCCGGCATCTCGATAGGCCCCTTCGATGGCGGACAAAGCCAGATGGGTCAGGTTAAGGATTTCTCCTTCTTTGGCTTTCAGCATATTTTGCTCGAATGTCGCGATGTTGTTTCTTGCAAGATTTGCCGATTGCCAGGTGATGAAGGTGGTGATGGCCAAAATCGCAATGACCAGCGGGACGATCGCAAGCGCGATGATCTGGTGTCGTAGCGTCAAGTAAAGACCCTCCCATGGTTTTCTACCCGTTATATCCGCTTGTCGTTGCCCCACGGTCAACCAAACATTTGTTGCTACTCAACTGGCCGCCTTGGCTGCGTAAGCTGGGGCCAGCATTGAGTTTGCCGCGCTCCTCAGGTTCGTTTTCATTGCAATCAAGCTTGTCGAGGCCAAACTCAGAGATGCATTTTGCGCAAATGGCCTTCCGCTTCTTCCAAAAAAGAGACCGAAAGCAAAGTTTCGGAATTTTCGCTGATGACGGTCCGCGTTGGAAAGCCTAGATTTTCGCCAAGAGGAACAGCTGGCAGACCATTGGCGAACGTTGGTGATGGGGTGGTCAACTTGCGACGATCTGCGCTTGCATCACTGGGCCTTGCCTTCAGTCTGCTGATATCCTCGGCGGGAATGCCAGGCACAGCCGAAGCAGCTGCCATCGGTGTCAGCATCGGCACCAGTCTCAATAGGGGAAGGCCGATCGTTTGTCAGACGGGCGTAGACCGCCTGCGCGCTCGCGGCTTCCATGATGTTTGGCGCGTGGATTGTCGCAATCGACTTTTCGTTTACCGCGCGTGGCGAGGCGACAATCGGTTCGAGGTCGTCGTCAATCGGCACAATGGCCGCGTGGTGGACCTACGCCGCATCGGTTAAGCGTTTCGGGGAATAATAAGGACCAAGTCCGCCTTTGAAAGGGAAATACATCCATGTTGAGAAAACTTTCCATGGTTGCAGTCACCGGTCTTATGACACTTTCAGTTGCGGCTTGCACGACGAATGAAAGGCGGGTTGCAGGTTACGGTGCCGGTGGTGCTGCTTTGGGCGCGTTGGCAGGCGGTGCAATCACAGGTAGTGGGCGAGGCGCACTGACCGGCGCTGCGATCGGTGCAGGCACGGGCGTCGTCGTCGGTGCAGCAACAGCAAACAATGACCGTCGCTACTGCACGTTTGAAAATCGTTTTGGTCAACGCTATCGGGCTCCGTGCCGCCGTTAGCTCTGTTCGCGGCCAAGGAAGGCGCGAATGGTGTGATTTTGGCACTTTGGTGCTTATTTTGCGCGCATGATCAAATTGTGGATCCACGATATTAGGGAGAACGAGCCGGCTCCGGCCACAGCGCCTCCGAGCAGGTCTATCAGGTAACCGGCCATCGGCACGTTGCGCGCTCTGCCCGTAAAGATAACTATCGCTGCCATACATAAGCATCCAAGGACAAGCCCCCATAGGGCAGAGTTTGTGATACTAAGTTTTCTCATCATATCCCCCGACAAATTACCGTCTGATGCGGCGCATATCCACGACGCGGCCATTGCTCTGGCGCATTGTGCTGCCGATCTGCCTCCAATGGGTATTGAGTGCCAGCTGTTCCAGCGCACTGTCCCGACTGCAGCTGGATAGCGACAGGCCCGTATTTTGCCGGAAACTTCCGCGACAGTTTCATCACGATTTTTCCTAATCTGTCCCATTATCTGGGCAAGACAACCTGTTTGCGATGCCAAGGCCGCGCGGTCCTAACCTTCCTTTAGGGGGGGCAGCAAACCAGGCTTACCAAACCATCGACACAGCAAAATAGATGATCGCAGCTGTTATGAAAATTGCACCAAAGATAACTAGCGACCTAACGTTACTTTGCATGTGAATTCCCCCGCACATTGATCGCTCCATCCAGAAGCGATTGTCGTCCCATCCTTAGCCGTGAAGCCGGCGCAGTAGCACGCCGAACCGCTCTTGCGGCGCATACGCCATAAGGTCGGCTGTGGGCCTATACGGCGGGCCGGCCCTTTGCCCATTCCTGACGTCGGTGGGGCTACAACCGAACTCGCGCCTGAAGGCGCGGCTGAATTCCGTTCCATCGTTGAAACAGCGTTGCTCGGCGATCTCGATGATACGGCGTTGATCGTTCGGGTCAGTCAGTGCCGAATGGGCATCGAGCAGACGTCGATGCTGGATGTAATGCATGACGCCGCCAAACGGCTCGAACAAGCGATAGAGCCGCGAGCGCGAAACGCCAAGCTCGCGCTGCAAGGTCTCGGCTCCAAGCGTCGGATCGAACAATCTGGCTTGGATGATGCGGTGCGCCTTTTCGATCAGGACTGTTGCAATCGGCTCGCGCGCCTCCTCGATATGGTCTCCAGAGGGCGAAGCGCAAGCAAGGATCATCGCTCGCGTCGCAGCCACCAGCGCCGGAAGTTCAGCTTCATCGATGATCGGCAGCCGTTTGGCGAGGCCAATCATATAGTCGGAGAACAGCCGGCCCATCCCGGTAGCGAGAGTGGAGAATTCTACGGCATTCAAGGCAGCCGTCACCTCACTACCGAAATCACGGGGAACGAACAACATCAGCATTTCGCTGTTGGTGACGTTCCCTTCGAAGGTCCGGCCGAGTGGATGGACCTGCACCGTGCCTGCGCTGCCCTCAAACGTCCTGTTTGGCGCGATCGTGGTCACCTTCCCATACAGTAACATCGTCAATGTCCAGTGATCGAGGGGATCCCGCCGCGTATGTCCGGGCAGGCTGGCGAATCCCAATGCATCTGTCTTGATCCGGGAAAAGGCAAGGCAGCCGAGGTCCCAAATCACTTGTTTGCCGCCAAAGCCGACGGTCACATCATCGGGCTCATCGAATTCGAGCATGGGTGCGAAATTGTTGCGCCAAGCTTCAAACTGATAGCCCGGGGGAAGCTCGTGTGTTGTGAGCTCATAGGCGGGCAAGTGCAATGACCCGCGCACTTTTCGTCCAGGTTCAGGCGTGGTGCGTTCTGATGCCATTGCGATTGCATCGGAGATTGTGCTGGGTAGCCCATCTTGCTCCATCGCACGTTCGGCTCTCATGGTGTCGCCCTCAGGTCGAGGGCGGAACACGACGGAGCATTAGACCTGGCGTCGCACACCAGCATCAAGATAGAAGTGCTTTTCCAAAGATGTTGTGTCGACATCGCTCCTCCCCGGGGAGCTCGGATGGTCACATCATTATACATGTTCCAGTAAAACACCCTATAGCACAGTTAATTCGAATTGTTTAGTCGGTAATTCTGCCGGACGCGGGGTGCGAATCAGTGCTAAATTGTAGATTTGCTCCGAGATTGCGCTTGGTTACTGAACCGCCAAATCTGTGGTGGTAAAGTTCCACTTCCTAGTCTTTTTTCAGCAGATTCTTCGCGCGGGCACACTCCACCAAGACGAACATTCAGGTCTTGGGCGTGAAAGACATGCCCCTTTATTCGCTTTACGTCCCAAACCTTGGCAATGGGTCCAAATCTGCCGCGTACGGCAGGTAATTTCTTGTTCCAACAATGGCTCAGGATATATATTTCGATCCGAGTGATGATGTGATCGCCATGGAGATTCAGTATGAAAAATGTCTCCTGGACTGTCCTAGCCATCTCTCTTTCCCTTGCCATTTTTCCACTTTGGTCCGGACGCCTGTCGGCACAGGATGCCGCTCGCGGTGGTCGGCCTGCGCCTGCGGTCGTGGTTCAACCGGTTGTCGATGCGCCGATTGAACCCCCCGCTGAGAACATCGGCCGTGTAGAGGCCTTAGAAGCGGTAGATGTTCGTGCACGCGTGTCGGGGTTCATAGAGGAAATAGGGTTCAGGCCGGGCGCCGCTGTAAAGGAGGGCGATGTTCTTTTTATCATCGAACCGGCGGGTTATCAGGCTGCCGTTGCCACCGCCAAAGCCCAGGTCGCCCGTGCCGAAGCAGCGCGCCAACAGGCCACCGATAACCGAAACAGAAATGCGGAACTCGTCCGGCGCAGCGCGGTGGCGCAAGCTGCGTATGACGAATCTCAGACAGCCCTCAATATTGCGACAGCGGACCTTGCTGCAGCTCAGGCAGGTCTCGCCAAGGCCGAGCTCGATCTGTCTTACACGCGCATAGTAGCGCCGATCTCCGGTCGCATCGGTCAGCCGCTTTTTACCAAGGGCAATTTCGTGGGCCCGGACGTCGGCGCAATTGCCCGATTGGTGCAAGTCGATCCGGTGCGGGTTGTCTTCTCGGTCACCGAAGGGGAAATCACGACGTTCCGTCAAAGAGAAGCTGCCGAGATGCAATCCAAGGTCGACGCCATAAAATTGAACCTCAGATTGCCCAATGGCAGCGTCTATAAACCGGAAGGTACTCTGGAATTCCTGGCGCCAGAAGTTGATTCAAGAACGGGAACAGCAGCTGTCGGCGTGATATTTCCAAATTCCGAGGGCTTGCTGATGCCGGGCCAGTTCGTCAAGCTCATTGTCGGCAGTGTTCAGCAGGCCACGGGGCCATCCGTCCCACAAACCGCCGTTATGCAGGATCGCGATGGACGTTTCGTGTACGTGATGGACGAGAACAAAATTGTTCGGCAACGTCGCATCAACACCGGGGCGAAGGTGGGTGATCTGTGGGCGGTCCGTCAGGGTGTAAGTTCGGGGGAAAAGGTGGTCGTGCAAGGAACGCAGCGGCTCTCCGATGGCATCGCCGTCCAGCCTGTTGAGCAAGACAGCGGGAAACAGCCATGATTTCCGGCTTCTTCATCTCCCGCCCACGGTTCGCAATCGTGGTCGCCATTGTCTTGTGCCTCGCAGGCGCCTTGTCAATTTTCGGGCTTCCCATTGCCCAATATCCCAACATAACGCCGCCAAGCATCACGGTTTCGGCTTTTTATCCCGGTGCCAGCGCTGAGGTCATCGCCAAGGTGGTAGGGGACCCTCTGGAATCGGCGATCAACGGTGTCGATGACATGATATATATGTCGTCAAACAGCTCCGACGCGGGTTCCTACACGCTAACAGTGACCTTCGCCGTCGGCACAGATCCCAACCTTGCCCAGATCAATGTTCAAAATCGTGCCCAGCTCGCTACGGCACAGTTGCCGGCCGCGGTCTCTCAACAGGGAATTACCGTGCGCGCTCGCTCGCCCGATTTCCTGCTGGCTTTTGGTTTCTATTCTCCGGACCAGGCACTAAGCGAACTGGATATTGCCAACTACCTTTCCATGAATGTGACAGACGCCTTATCCCGCGTGAAGGGTGTCGGCGAAGCGTCGGTCATGGGCTCCTCCCAATATAGTATGCGCGTCTGGATGGATCCCGTACGCATGGCGGCGCTCGAGATAACACCGGATGATGTCGCCACGGCAATCCAAGCCCAGAATATTCAGGCGTCGATCGGGCAGGTCGGTGGCCCGCCTTCGCAAGACAATGCGAAGATTCAGTATACGCTGATCGCCCAAGGGCGACTGGAGGACGCCGAAGCATTTGGCGACATCGTCGTGAAAACAGGCGATGCGGGTGCTCTGGTACGAATTCGCGATATCGGCCGGGTTGAACTCGGGGCACAAAGCTATGCGTCCAGCGTTCGCGTGAACGGGGCTCCCGGCGCAATGCTGGTGATCAATCAAGCGCCGCGCGCCAATGCCCTCGGTACGGCGGATGCGGTGACCAAGGAACTTGAAAGTCTCTCGCGACAATTTCCGCACGGTCTGAGCTATGAGCCGGTTTATGATTCAACACTGTTCGTGCGCGCGTCCATCCGTGAAATCATCATCACGCTCGCAATCACCTTCACAATTGTGGTGGCGGTTACCTTTCTGTTTCTTGGCGATTGGCGCGCGACCGTTATTCCTGCGCTTGCCATTCCCGCATCGCTGATCGCTACGTTCGCCGTTCTTTATGTCGTGGGCCTGTCAATCAATCTCATCACGCTGCTTGCGCTTATTCTGGCGACGGGTCTCGTCGTCGACGACGCCATTCTCGTCGTTGAAAATGTCCAGCGGCTCATGAAAGATCAGGGACTAGACGCGAAAACCGCCAGCGAAAGGGCCATGCTGCAGGTAACCGGCCCGATAATCTCGACGACGATGGTATTGTTGGGGGTGTTTGTTCCAACGGCATTTCTACAAGGCATTAACGGCCAGCTCTACCAGCAGTTCGCCGTTACAATTTCCGCATCTCTCGTTTTCTCGTCATTGATGGGTCTAACACTCAGTCCGGCGCTTTGTGCGACACTTTTGCGCAAACCGACAGATCTCAGCGGGCCGCTGGCACGGTTCGAATCTCTGCTGGAAAGAACACGCAATGGGTATGCCCGTGTTGTCAGCGCTCTCGCCCGGCGTATCGTCCTTGTCCTTTGCATCCTCGCTGCCACGATCGTTGCTGCAGTGCTTCTTTTCCTCAACGTGCCGTCGTCTTTCCTGCCCGACGAGGATCAAGGCTTCCTTTTCGTCGATATTCAGCTGCCCAACGCATCAGCGCTTTCGACCACGGAGAAAACGATGCGACAGGTTGAAACGGCGCTGCGGGAAACGGAAGGCGTGGCAAAGGTCGTGACAATATCAGGTTTCAGCCTTCTGCAGAACGGCACTGTCCCGAATGGTGGCTTTGCCATCATCATGTTGGAGCCTTGGGAAAAAAGACGCGCACCCAACCTGTCGACGACAGCTTTGCTGGCTTCGCTGAATGCACGTTTCTCGAATCTTGCACAGGCCAATGTTGCTGTGTTCTCTCCTCCGCCCATCCCCGGCATCGGACAGGTGGGGGGATTGGACTTCCGACTTCAGGCGCGCTTGGGTCAATCTCCTGAAGACATTAGTCAGGTGACGCGGGCGCTGATAGCAGCGGTCATCCAGACCCCGGAAGTTGCGCTTGCATCCAGCCCATTCTCGGCAGACGTTCCCCGGGTTTTCGTGAATGTCAATCGCGTACGTGCTGAAAGCCTCGGCGTCAGTGTCGACCAAATCTATTCAACGCTTGGCGCCCAGTTCGGTGGAAGATACGTCAATGATTTCACGCATGACGGTAGATCATTCCAGGTCAACCTTCAGGCAGACAGCCAATTCCGGATAATCCCGGATGACGTTCTCAACCTGCATGTCAGAAGCCGCGACGGCGCAATGGTACCGCTACGCACTCTCGTAACGCTTGAACCTGATCTTGGACCGTTTTCGCTGTCGCGCTACAATCTTTTTCCAGCTGCTCCGGTGAATGGAATTCCGGCGATCGGGACCAGTTCGGCTCGGGCCATGGCGGCCTTCGAGAGTGAGGCATCGCAAGTGCTGCCCGAAGGATACGGCTACGAATGGTCGGGACTGTCCCTTCAAGAACGGCAATCTGCCGCCCAAACTCCCATGATCCTGGCGCTAGCGCTCATCTTTGCTTTTTTGTTTCTTGTTGCCCAATACGAAAGCTGGACACTGCCGATTTCCATTATCCTGTCGCTTTCCTTCGCCGCTTTAGGCGCAATCATGGCTCTTGCGGCCTCCGGACTGGAAAACTCTCTATACGCCCAGATCGGCATCGTTCTACTGATTGGCCTGGCTTCGAAAAATGCCATCCTGATCGTCGAGTTTGCGCGGGTCGAACGGGAAAGAGGTCTCTCAATTGTCGATGCCGCGATTTCCGCTGCGGCCCAGCGTTTCAGGGCGGTCATGATGACCGCGGTCTCTTTTATCTTGGGGATGATCCCTTTGGTGGTCGCGACGGGCGCCGGTGCCAACGCCCGCCAGGCACTCGGCGTCACCATCCTTGGAGGCATGTTGGCGGCGACGACTGCGGGGATATTGTTCATCCCCGGATTGTTCGTTGTTGTGGAACGATTTGTGGAATGGTTTTCCGGCCGCTTTGCTCGCTCGCGCGGCGATGCTCAAGAGGGCGATGGCACGGGATGACGGCGGTGGTTTAGCAGACCGGCTCTGATTGACTAACTGGATACATTGGACTTCCCCGAAGCCAGTATAGCGATCCATCTGGCAGATGGATTGCCTGCGCAATAGACAACGAAGGCGATCAGGATGGGCACACCGATAAAGGCGCCAGGAACACCCCACATGAAACTCCAAAAGAACACGGCGAAGATCACCGCAAAAGGTGATATCGAAAGAGAGGTGCCGATCACCAAAGGCTCGAGATAGCTACCAATAACGAATTGGATCAAGTTGAGCCCCCCAAAGACACCGACGGCCATCGGCCAAGACTCGAATTGGGCAATAGCAAACAAGGTTGGCAATACCGTTGCAACAAACGGACCTAGGAACGGGATATAATTGAGCGTAAAGGCGATCGCACCCCAAGCGGCCGCGAGTTCCAGCCCTGCAACGAGGGCGAACACCCATACGACGAGACCTGTCAATATACTGGCGAATGTGCGCACGATCATGAAGCGGCGCAATTTGATGCCAATCTCGCGGTTTGCAAGCAGGATCTGCCCTCCATGGGGCTGAGCCCCAGGGCTATTCAGTCTTTCGTTGAAATCATCGACCTCGAGCAGACCAAGCATGGTGAAGACAAGGACCAGCAGTGCGAAGCCAGCAAAACTATTGAGCCGTCCGGCCATTCCTTGCGTGAAGCCGACCAGCCACCTCACATCGAAACGGTCAGCGAGTATGCCGGCGATCGCGACCCCGTGCCCCTCCAACCAATCGGTCCAGCTTGCATAGATTAGCTGGAATCGACCCGCATTGGCGAACAGCCATTGACCGAGTTTGCCGATGCCCCAAGCTACCGACGAACTGATCGCAACGATGACTGCGAGCGTTGCGATGATAGTAATAAGCAGCGCAATGAGCCGCGGCAACCGCCGCTGCAGCGCGGATTGGATCGGCCAGACTAATGCAATGACAAACAGCGCGAATGCGAGCGGAACGAAGATTGCCTGAGCGAAGTGGAGGAGGGCAAGGACAAGAATGCCGGTCGCAATAGGCCCAATCATCTGGCTTTCACTTTGTCTTGCCATGGTGACTCTCTATCGGCTTGCCAATGGACCTGGGAAAGAGGTCGGTATGATCGCTGCGCTGGCTGCGCGGGAGCATGGGTCATTCGGCTACGGCAAAGGTTCAATTTTTTCGAGCCGCACCGCGTATTCGCGCCAGCCCGACGAGCATAGTCAGAAGAATTCCCCCTAAGAGCCCGGCGATGCCAACGCCGACGAGAACAATTGGGGTTACACCGCCTGCACTTTGGGTGACCGCATCGGCGGCATATTCGACATGGCCGACAAAGCGACCTACATAAGGAATCCGTGCTGCCACCCAGGTCAGAATCAACCCACCGATCGCACCCGCCAGGGCATTTCCACCTGCGCCGAGGTTGAGGCCAGGTGCCCATGCGCCTATGGCAACTCCGCCCGCGGCTCCGCAAAGGATTTCGATTAGGATCGGAACGATTATCTCCCCCATGAGCGTCGTTCTCCTCGTTGCTACCGAGCCGTGTTCCGACGGATTGCAAACGATTACGTTGCCGAAGCTTTCTGCAACGCATCGCGCAGAACCTGCTCCTTGGTTTCATCAAGGGAGGTTTTTAGCACCACGCCGCCGAAGCCAGATATTTCCTTCAGTACCTTATCGGCGGTCATTTCCTGCACCAGCACGAACAACGCCGCATTTCCCGGCTGAAGGTTGCTCGCCAGGTCTTTCATGAAAGCGTCGTTTATGCCGACATCGGTCAGGGCACCGCCGATGGCACCCGATGCCGCGCCCACCACCGCACCGATGAGCGGATTAAGGAATAGGACACCTATCAGAAGCCCCCAAAAACTACCCGATACAGCCCCAGCCGCTGTCGTACTTACAAGCTGGTTAAGTTTGATTTTGCCAGCGTCGGTCTTGGTCGCGATGACGGCGTCACCGAGCGTGATCAAATACTCCTTCTGCAGTTCGATAAGGCGGCGGCGCACCTCTTCAGCCTTGGATTCGGTTGGATATACGATGGCGATGAGACTAGACATGATCCCTCCAGGTTGCGAGCGCTTGGACGTAAGTAACAAAGTCACATCAAATCATATCGCGCCGCCGCAACGAGGAAATTGGCACAGAATCCCGGCACGATGCATTGCGTCTCTTTTTAAAGGGTACGCTAGCATTTGCTCATGCGCGTCAACAATGCAGATAAACGCAAAAGATCACCATCGCCGCGATTGACCGATATCTTATCCGCCCGTGGACGGCTCGGCGCCACTGCGAAACTTGTTTGCGAAAAATGTCTTGAGGCGCGTGACATCGTTCGGTCGAAGGCCTTGCGGATCAGTGACGGCGATCCAGGCATCGATGTAGTGTTCCGGCGCGTAAACATGGCCATACCCGATCGGAGATGTCGTGGCTAATGCCATGTCCAGTAAAAGCTGCACTATCGTGACCAGGGGGAACCACCGCAAATCAGGGGAGACGTCCGGACCGCGTGGGGTCTTCATCCAGTCAGGTTCCCGGTAGAGCGAATGAAAATCGAAAAATGTCACTGGATCGCTGGCATACTGCAGGTAAACGATGCGAATCGGCCCCCAAGTGGCACTCGGAATGCTCAAGGCATTATGCTGATTGGTGAATCGGATGACGGAGCCGTCGCGGAAACGTGGCAACCAGGCCGGCGATCCAGGATTGCGGTTAGCTGTCACTGATTTCCAGGTGCGGCTCTGAAAGGGTGGTCCACTCCACAGTGCGCCTTGGAACGGGTCGGCAACTATATCGAAGAGATCGGCCGAAAGCTCCGAATTCATTGCGCCGAGGCTTAGTCCATGTAGGTACAGTTTGGGGCGGCGATCGCGAGGGAGTGTGATCCAATAGCGATAAACTTCGCGAAAAAGAGCGTGCCCAGCTTCGGCGCCGTATGCTGGCTCGACCAGCAGCGACAGCCAGCTGCTCAGGTAGGAATACTGGAGGGCAACGCTCGCAACGTCGCCCTTGTGAAGATATTCGACGGTGTCCACTGCCGCAGGGTCGACCCAGCCGGTCCCGGTTGGAACAATGACGATCAGGATGGACCTTTCGAATGCGCCGTCGCGCTTAAGCTCCGCCAAAGCCAATCGAGCTCTCTCCTCAACAGTATCTGCGCTATTAAGTCCGACATAAACGCGGATGGGATCGGGAGTGTTTTCCTGGAAGAATTTACCAATTTCGGCGCCAGTGGGCCCCGAAGAAATGAACCGACGGCCCTGCCGGCCAAGGTTGCTCCAAGCAACCAATGACGCGGCGCTGCCCGTTTTGTCGGAATCGGCTGGCATCGCTAGATGATCGTCAATCATCGCGTCGAGCTGCTGGAATGAGGTATCTGCAATCCGCAACGCTGTTCTGAAAAGAAGGCCTTCTGCGATCGACCAAAACAGTCCGACCGCGAGCAATGCGCCGATTACATTGGACACCCGTCTTGGCAGAAATCGTTCGAACGTGCCTGAGAGAACAAGGTAGGTTAGGCTGAAGAGCCGCGCAAGTAAAACCAGCAATCCAAACACCACCAGTGCAACGGCGGCAAGCTCGAAAGGCTCTGCGCTTTGTACCGGATCGAGCCCCATCAGTTTCCGGATGGAGTTCTGCCATTCCGTGGTTTTCCAAAGGAAGATAGCCGCAGTTGCGACGCAGATGGCGATAGTCGCGATCTGCGCTATTTTCCGAGTGCGTGCCCGCGGCAGCGGAAGCTCCAGATAAAACCAAAACCAACGCATCAGTACGCCGACGCCATAACCGAGCGCCGCGCAGCACCCGGAAACAACGCCTTGAACAAGATAAGTTCGTGGCATCAGGCTCGGAGTTAAGGATGCAGCGAAGAAGAGAATGCCGACAACCATACCGATAATTGATAATGACTTCGCCAATGCCCTAGTTTTCGCCTGCAACTACCCCTCCGCACAGTGCTCTCTGATTTTTACTCCTATGCTTAAGCGCGTGGTGATCCTTGGCACAGACGCGGTTGCTGGATAACCAAGTAATCTCCGCCGTGGCACAGTCGCAGTTTGAAGCGATACAGCCGTGTGAGCGGTATTCGCCGCAGCGATCGCAGGATGCCAGGATTAGTAATCCACCGGATCACGGCTGATTGGGCAGGTCATGCAATGACCGCCGCCACGACCGCGGCCGAGTTCTGCGCCTGTGATGGTAATCACTTCAATGCCCTCCTTACGCAATAGCGTGTTGGTGTAGGTATTGCGGTCATAGGCAAAGACAACGCCCGGGGAAGCGCAGACGAGATTGGCGCCGCTATCCCATTGAGTGCGTTCACGCATATAATCACTACCACCTGTCTCCACCACACGCATCTTCTTGAGGCCGAGCGCATCGCGGACAGTTTCGACGAATGTCCCCTTGTCTTTGTGGAGTTCGACTGTGCCCGGTTTTTCACCGGGCCGATAAGAAAAGGCGTCGATGCCGTAGACGATATCTGGATAGAGCAGCACGCAATCGCGGTCGGCGAACGTGAACACCGTATCCAGATGCATTGCGGCACGCAGCTTGGGCATGGCAGCGACGATCACGCGTTCCGCTGCTCCCCTCTCAAAGAGGGTCGCCGCTAGCTGGCTGATTGCTTGGCGCGAGGTGCGCTCGCTCATGCCGATGAGCACGTTGCCCTTGCCAATCGGCATCACGTCGCCGCCTTCCAGAGTTGCAAGGCCCCAGTCTTGTGTCGGATCGCCCCACCAGACGTTGACCTTTCCCGCAAAGTCGGGATGGAACTTATAGATTGCGGTTGTGAGGATTGTCTCCTCATGGCGTGCCGGCCAGTACAGCGGGTTCAGCGTAACGCCCCCATAGATCCAGCACGTTGTATCGCGTGTGTAGAGCGTATTGGGAAGTGGCGGCAACAGGTACTCGTTTACGCCGGCCGCGTCCCTGACCAAATTCAACATTTCGCCGCCATGCGTTTCGGGGAACTCGTAGGTTGAAAGGCCGCCGATCAGGGTCTCGGCAAGCTCGCGGTTGGACAAGCCCTCGAGATAGCTGCGTATCTCATCGACCAGTCCAAGGCCGACCTGGTTCGCCACCACCTGGTTGTCGAGAATCCACTTCTTTCCTTCGGCGATCGCGACGGTATCGGTGAGCAGATTGTGCATCTCCAGCACCTCGGTGCCCCGGTCGCGCATTTTGGTCATGAAGTCGAAATGGTCGCGCTTGGCATTATCGACCCATAGCACGTCGTCAAAGAGCAGCCTGTCGCAATTGCTCGGTGTGAGCCGTTGATGGGCACGGCCTGGCGCACACACCATGACCTTGCGCAACTGACCGACCTCAGAGTGTACGCCAAAACCGGTAGTATCGGGAGAAGCTGACATGTTGGACCTCCTGAATTAAATGGTGATGTAGCCGGTTGCGAGTCCTATCAGCGCCGCGATGCAGCCGATTGCTGCGACGGCAAAGATGACCCAGTCGGCTGTGGTGTTGAACACCTGCTTGCCCTGCTCGCGACGGGCCCAGAAATAGAGCAGCGTACCAGGTGCATAAAGAAGCGCGGAGAGCAGAACGAATTTCAGTCCGCCTGCGGCGATCATGAAGAGCGTGTAGATAGCCGCGACGCTGGCTATGATCAGATCGCGCGACAGTTCCTGCGGCCTGATTTCGTAAGTCTCCGCACGCCTAGCGAGCAGGACGCCGAAGGCCGCCACAAATAGATAGGGGATCAGCGACATTGCACTGGTCAAGTTCAACATCAATGCAAATGCGTCCTGGGACCAATAGGTACTGATGACGAACAGCTGCACCACGATGTTCGTGAGCCACAGAGCGGCGGCGGGAACTTTGTTTGGGTTTTCGGTTGCGAACAGTTTCGGCATATCGTTCGTTCTGGCGGCAATGAACAGCACTTCGGCGCAGACCAGCGACCACGCCAAGTAGGCGCCGAGTACTGAAACGATCACGCCGAGACTGACGAAGACCGCGCCCCACTGGCCGACAACGGCTTGAAGCACACCCGCCATGGACGGTTGCCCCATGCCGGCGATCTCGGCGCGTGGTAGCACTGCGTAAGGCAAAAGAGTCACCAGCACCATGAGGGCGGACACGCCGGCGAAGCCCATGAGGGTGGCCTTGCCGACATCGGAGCGCTTCGTTGCATAGCGCGAATAGTTACTTGCGCCCTCGATGCCGATGAAGACGAAGACAGTGGCCAACATGGTTGCACGCACCTGCTGGAAAAGGCTGGCGTCGGGCATGCCGACGCCGCCCCAGAAATTGGCTCGGAACATATCTGCTTTGAACACCACGAAGAGGATCAGGATAAAGGCGAGGATGGGGACGACCTTGGCGATGGTGACCACCGTGTTGATGAAAGCAGCCTGCTGGATGCCCCTCAAGATCATGAAATGGAACAGCCAGATGCCGATCGAGGCGATGGCGATCGCGGGGATCGTGTTGCCGTCGCCAAAGACCGGGAAGAACGCTCCCAAAGTTGACTTGATGAGTACCCAGTAGGAAACGTTACCGATGCAGCTGCCGATCCAATAACCGAACGCCGAAAGGAAGCCGGGATAGTCGCCGAAGCCAGCCTTGGCATAGGCGAATACGCCGGCGTCGAGGTCGGGCTTGCGCTCGGCAAGAGCCTGGAAAACGCGGGCGAGCATGTACATGCCACCGCCGGCGATGCACCAGGCTATAATCGCACCGAATGGCCCTGTGGCGTTGCCGAAGGTGCGCGGGAGCGAGAAGATACCGGCACCGACCATCGATCCGACGACCATGGCCGTGAGTGCGAATAGTGAAAATTTTTGCGTAGAGTCTGAAGCCATGGTGGTGTCCTCTACAAATGCCGTCAGGTGTCCCGGGGGCGACGCTAGGTGCCTCACTTAAGACTATAATGTTGTTCGGGGCTCGAAGGGATCAGCACAGAATCCCGGAACTATTCCTGACGTCCCGATTTTCAAGGACAACGTCGGAAACAAACGCGCTATTGGACAAAACGAAACGACGGGACCCGCCGGGCGAGCAACGGCATTCGATCACCAAGGTGCACCTTTCGGCGGACAGCATCTGCGACGCTCGGCTAGACTGCGATGAGACCTGTAGCGATGGCATAGATCGCTACTGCGGCGCCAAGAATCGCTGTTGCGAACATTGCCAATTCGCTTGGCGTGAACACAGCTTTGCTCCGCTCATGCCGCGCAATAAAATACAGTATTGAACCTGGACCATAGATCACGGCCGACAGCAGCAGGTGTTGCGCTCCGGCTGCGTAAATCAGGCCCGCAGTGTATACGAGGGCTATGCTGGCACGCACCAGATCCATCCTGTGGCCAGCCGGATCCCTGTCGTAGGTTTCGCCAGTCCAGGCAAGTTTTAAACCGTAGGCAGCAACGAGCAGATAGGGGATTAGGATCATCGAGCTCGTAAGCTCGAGCGCCATCCTGAACGCATATTGCGTAAACAGCGTCAGGATCAAAAACGTCTGGACGACGATATTGGTGAGCCATAGGGCATTGGACGGCACTCCGTTTCTGTTCTCGTGTGACAGAAACTGCGGCATGGTTTCGTACTTGGAGGCCGAAAACAGTATTTCTGCGGCGAGAAGCACCCACGACAGATAGGCGCCTAAAACGGAAATCAACAAACCCAAACTGACAAATATTGCCCCCCAGGGTCCGACCACCGCTTCGAGAACGCCGGCCATGGATGGGTTGCGCAGGCCAGCAAGATCGGGACGAAGCATGACGCCATAGGACAGGATCGTAACAAGTGCGAGCAGGCATAACACGCCGAGGAAACCCACGAGCGTCGCCACACCGACATCGTTGCGGTTTTGCGCATAACGGGAATAAACGCTTGCCCCTTCGATTCCGACAAACACGAAGACGGTCACAAGCATGGTCGCGCGCACCTGACTGGCGACATTGTTGAAACTTACATCCTGACCGCCCCAGAAATTGGCGGCGAAAATATCGGCGTGGAATCCCCCGACCACAAAGACGATGAAAAGGAGAATTGGAATAATCTTGGCGAAAGTCACGACGGTGTTGACCGCGGCTGCACCCCTGACCCCGCGCAGTATGAGCGTATGAAAGATCCAAAGAAGGACCGACGAAAAAAAGATCGCTATTATCGTGTTGCCGTCTCCGAAGACGGGAAAAAACAAGCCAAGTGTCGACTTGATTAGCACGAAATACGAGACATTGCCGAGACAGGCGGCCGACCAATAGCCAAGTGCGGATAGAAACCCGAGATAGTTGCCGAATCCGGCTTTGGCGTAAGCATATATGCCTGTGTCGAGGTCGGGCTTTCGTCGTGATAGCGTCTGGAATACGAAGGCCAGCATCAGCATACCAGTACCGGCGATCGACCACGCGATCAGTGCGCCAAATGGTCCGGTTACCCGCCCGAAGGCCTGTGGCAAAGAAAAGATCCCGGCCCCGACCATCGAGCCCACGACCATTGCCATCAATGTCCAAACGGAAAAATACGGTTTTGAAGCTGAGGCCATTTTTCTCAAACATCGTGCCGAGATTGTCGTGTCAACCGGGCTGGGGCCGGTTCGTCACTCTAACGCTGCTCCGGCGCCCTCGTAATCAGCATGGAATCCCAAAACCATGCTCCACGTCTATTTCAGCCTGAAATGATCCCGAGGCAATAGCGAGGCCGCCCGGTCCGGGCTATGCTTCGGCGCAAATATCTGAATAGGCTCAACGATTAGCCACAGGTCCATCCCTTGGGATTCCGATCCAAGAGTAATCAACTTTCCGGAAACGCTCCCGGGCGAGGATCTTCCGATCAACGATTGTTAGCCATACCGCGCACTGCAGCAGCAAGATTGTCAATGCTTTCCGTTCTTGAGAACCGGACATACCGACACCTGTTCGCGGCCCAGATCATCGCCCTCCTCGGTACGGGGCTGGCGACAGTGGCGCTGGGACTGCTGGCCTATGACATGGCGGGAAACAACGCTGGTGAGGTCCTTGGCACAGCCTTTGCTATCAAGATGATCGCGTATGTTGGCATCGCTCCGATTGCGACGGCTTTTGTCGAGCGATTGCCGCGTCGTTTCATGCTTGTCAGCCTTGATCTCGTACGTGCGCTTGTAGCGCTGGCTTTGCCTTTCGTGAAAGAAACATGGCAAATATATGTGTTGGTTTTTGTGCTGCAATCGGCTTCGGCCGCGTTCATACCGACTTTCCAGGCGACGATCCCAATAATACTGCGTGATGAAGAAGATTACACGCGGGCGCAGTCGCTTTCCCGGTTGGCCTATGAAATTGAAAGCCTTGTTAGTCCTATATTGGCGGCAGCTTTGCTGAGCGTAGTGAATTTTCATAGTTTGTTCGGGGGCACCATCATCGGCTTTCTCGTTTCGGCTGCCTTGGTGATGTCGGTTCTCGTACCAAGTCCAAGACCGCCCGAACGCCACGGCATCTATCATAGAATGACACAGGGAGTTCGCATTTTTGCAGCAACGCCGCGCTTACGGGGATTGTTCATACTGAACATCGGCGTGGCAGCGGCAGGCGCGATGGTCATGGATAATACGGTCGTGATGGTGCAATCTGATTTTAGCCTGTCACAAAGCTCCGTGGCTTTGGCTTTGGCTGCTTTTGGTGGCGGCTCGATATTGGCGTCGATCGTTTTACCTGACCTTCTTGAGATTATCCCCGACCGTTTGGCCATGCTGACCGGAACGCTATTGCTTTCGTTGGGGCTTTTGGCGGGAGCGATGATCGATTCCTACAGCTCTCTTGTGGTGCTCTGGTTCGTCCTCGGCGTTGGATATTCCATAGTGCAAACGCCATCGAGCCGACTGTTGCGAAAGTCCGTTCGTCCGGAAGATAAACCTGCGGTATACGCTGCCCAATTCGCACTATCCCACGGGTGTTGGCTGGTTGCCTATCTTCTGGCCGGATGGCTGGGCGCTACGTTCGGTCTAACGATCACCTTCGTCGGACTGGCAGGCATTGCTGGCCTGTCTGTTCTGCTGGCTGCGCTGGTTTGGCCGCCCGAGGATTCGGTTGTCACGGCGCCGGATTTTTCACATGTACAGGGAGGAAATGAGGAGGTTGGCAAGCGGAACTCCAGTCCAATTGCTAGCGCGCACTATCACGATGTTTGGCCACAAGACCATTGAAACGCGCAATATCCGAAAATCCGCCAGAGTCCTATTTGGGTCTGCCGCACCCTTAGCGCCATTGTCGAAGGAACCTGTCCCAGTCGCTTTTAACAGGAGGCGGCCGCATGCAGAGGTCTCCCGGGTCGCACTGTGATTCTTGCGATCAACTCATGCCGGCGCAGGTGATCGTGATGTGTCGATCAACGCCTGATCTCGTCAGACCCAACCTTCGGATCCCGAAGGTCATTCGCCCTTGAAGCGTGCTGCTTCTTCCGACCCGCTCGTCGCATCGCCGGCACTGTAGGAATGTGCACCGGCACCTGCGAGCTTTCCGCCATCGACAATCAGATACTCTTCACGGATGGGCCGTCCTTCGAACCAGCATTCAAGAATTTCTCGTGTTCCAGCCGCATAGCGTGCCTGGGCGGACAAGGACGTTCCAGAGATGTGCGGCGTCATTCCGTGGTGGGGCATTGTGCGCCATGGGTGATCCTTCGGAGCTGGCTGCGGGAACCACACATCGCCCGCGTAGCCCGCCAGTTGGCCTGTTTCCAATGCTCTTGCGACGGCGTCACGATTGCAAATTTTGCCGCGGGCGGTATTGACCAAATAGGCGCCACGTTTCATCTGCGAGAGCATCTTCTCGTTGAACAGGTTTTCCGTTTCCGGATGAAGCGGGCAGTTGATGGTCACAACATCGCAAACCTTGACCATGTCCTCGACAGTGTCATGCCACGTCACATTAAGCTCTTTTTCGACAGCGTCCGGAAGTCGGTGCCGGTCATGATAATGAAGAACCACGTCAAAGGGTTTGAGGCGGCGCAGCACAGCAAGACCGATACGCCCGGCGGCGACGGTTCCGACATGCATCCCTTCGACGTCATATGAGCGAGCGACACAGTCGGCGATGTTCCAGCCACCTTCAACGACCCACTGATAGGACGGAATATAGTTTCGCACCAATCCCAGGATCATCATGACAACATGTTCGGAGACGCTGATGGAATTGCAATAGGTAACTTCCGCGACGGTAATGCCGCGGTCGATCGCGGCCTGGAGATCCACATGGTCCGATCCTATTCCGGCCGTGATCGCTAATTTGAGCTTCTGTGCCTTGGCGATACGCTCTGCGGTCAAATATGCCGGCCAGAAAGGCTGCGAGATTACGATGTCGGCGTCGGGCAGTTCCTTCTCGAAGACCGAGTCCGGGCCATCCTTGTCAGAGGTGACAACAAGAGTGTGGCCAAATGATTCAAGATATTTTCGCAGACCGAGTTCGCCCGAAACGCTGCCAAGCAGCGTTCCAGGTTGAAAGTCAATCGCCTTGGGTGACGGAAGTGTCTGGCCGCCGGGATAGTGGTCTATTTTCGCAAGACCGTCGCGGGCATAGGATTTCGGATATCCGTCAACCGGATCGTCATAGAGAATACATACTATTTTGGCCATGACCGTTTCCTTCCGATGCCGAGCAACGGAAAAGTTCCCTTTACCGCCGACGCAAAGCCAGAGACAGGGGGATCGCCGCTTGGTTTCGCCCCTGAGCCTCGGGACCATCCTGAAAGCAGTGCGGTTCGGCGATGTGCCCGACACGGCAGTGAATAACCGCCGAGCCTCTGCTCCCCTTAAAACGGCATAACACAGCGTGATCCTCGCTTGGCAGCGTGTCAAATCACATTGCGGAGCGGCATGTGGGGGATCTGACCCCCCCCTTAAAACTGGACCGCTTTGAGCTCGAGTTTTTTCGTGCGGTTTTCCTGGCCGGGAGGAACGGAAAAGGATGAGGCCTCGCGATTTTCTGACGCACAGAAGGCGTTCGTGCTCAAACAGGGAGATGAAGGCATCCCGGTTGCGGCGCTCAGTCCCCAGTGCGCTTCAGCACGCCGAGCCCAAGCTCATTCAGGTCGTCGATCGTGACCTGGGTCGCCTTCTCGTCTGGCCCAATCGCAAAGCTCATGACAAATGGCATCGTTGGCATCTCCGCGTATGGGCGGTAGGTGAAGAGGTCCCGGTCAAAATGACTGAGCTGGAATACCGCCTTGCCTTCCGGCCCGAGCCGGATTTCCAGCGCGCCGTCCTTTTCGGCAACCACGGCCCGGCCGATGTAGGGGTTGGCGTAGGTCCCGGCATAGGCCGAAAGCGGCAGCGCCGGCAATGGTGAGGCGGGTGGCGTGCCGTAGCGGGTTACGGCGGCCTCGACGACCGGCCCGAACAGCCCTGCATAGATTTGGTCCCAATCAGCGACCCAGTCGTGGTCGGCTTTTCCCGTCATCACCAGGTCAAAGAACGCATTGGCAAGGCCATCTGGAACGCCGGTCGGGAACGCGTTCGAGAGTACGACGATGCCGAGGCCTTCGGATGGAAGAAGGCTGACGACCGTGCGCGCGCCAACGCTGAAGGCGCCGGCATGGCCCCAAACCTCGCCATAGTGGCCATAATCCACGTTCCAGCCGA
>NZ_JBBNAN010000334.1:0-5206 GCF_037994405.1 Phyllobacterium sp. | reverse complement strand
GCTTCATAGAACTGCACTCCCGGGAAAAAGAAGGTCGAACCGACGCTGAAAGCATAGCCCGTGCCGACGGAGAGCACGACGAGCACCGCCATGTTCAGCACCCCGTTTCGGAGTGCCCGCCACGCAGCAACGAAGAAGGGCCAACTCGGATAGAGGATCGCAGCGCTTGCGAGAACGAACAGCCACAGCTCGAGATCCAACCCGTACGGTGGCGCGGGCGGGTTAAACATTCCGCCCATCGGTGAATAGATGAAAATCGGCACTGTGAAGAATAGCGCGACCCAGAACCGGTTGCGCATGTCGCGCACCATGGTCTGCATATCGGCGCCTGAGCCGTGACCCATCTCATGCGCCATCTCGTCATGCGCAGGCGCAGTGCGCAGACGTGTGTGCTGAGCTTTGGCCGCCACAATCGCGCCATGACCGGCATGCGCCGATCTCGTGTGATCGTGCCGGGCAGCTGGCGCGTTGGGATTTGCGGGCTCTACCGTGGTCGAACCTGGTTCGCAGACGTGTCGTGGTACGACTTCGCCGCGACAGTGGAACCCGCACTCAAGAATGGTGGAGCGGATCGCTTCGACGTCCGTTTTATCTTCATCATAGGTCACTGTCGCAGTGGCTGAAACGAAGTTGACCTCGGCACTGCTTACGCCGGAGAGCTGTCGAAGCTGCTTTTCGACGCCAAGTGGGTCAAGGACACTGATGATGCCCCTGACGTCTACGGTGGTGGTCTGCAACGTCTCGATCCTTTCAAAGTGAATGCCCTGGCAGCCCGCTGCCAAGTCCCGGCATCACATGTCCTAAGTGCGATAGGCGAATGTCGACATCATCCCGGTTGCCATATGGTAAAGGTGGTGGCAGTGGAAGGCCCATTGGCCCGGATTATCGGCGTCCACAGCGATCGTCACAGAGCGCATTGGCGGGAGCAGAACAGTGTCTCTTACTGCTCCTGCAAAGCGTCGCCCATCAATAGCAACCACTTGGAAATGATGCCCGTGCAGGTGCATTGGATGCGCCATCATGCTGGTATTGCGCAGCGTCACTTCCACGCGATCCCCCATATCCACGAGGATCGGCTCATTGGTTTCCAAGCCCCAGCGATAGGTGGCCATGTCACCGGTCAACGCCATTTGGAACAGTTTATCCGCCGGTCGCGACGCTAGTGGCGCAGCAGCCCGGAGTTGCGCCTCGAGCATCAGATCGAGAACCGGTGCGTCACGATCGCTCGCCGTCGCGATCTTGGCCACCACCGCGCCCGCCGGACGCAGGATGATGCCGGTCTGTTCGGTGCTGCCTTCGCGCAAGGCGAGGATCGGGAAAGAGCGGGCTTCGCGCGGTAACCGCAGGCGGACGTCAATGCGTTGCCCCATTGTTAGCGGGAATCGGCGGCCCTTGATCGGCTCGATGTCCTGACCGTCGACCGCGATCAGCTCGCCTTCGAGTTCCCCTAAGTCGATCGTGAACGCAGTCGCTGTTGCACCGTTGATGACACGCACCCTGGCGCGGCCGCCGGCTTCGATCGAGACGACTTCGGGATCGTCTAGCGTGCGATCATTCGCCAGATAGGCGTCGTATTCGATGTCGTTGATGTCCATTGCCATGGTTTGGCCGCCATGAGCCGTCCCGCCCATCGCGTCGGTTTGCGTGCCCCCCATGTCCATCCCGCCATGATCCATCGGCATGGCGTCAATCGTATTCTTGCCCCGCAGCCCTGCCAGCAGCTCCTCTGGCGACGAGAAAGAGAAATCATGCAGGAGAATGACAATCTCCTGTTCGTCTTTCTCATCATCGTTGGGATCGGCGACGATCAGCGGCGCGGCAAGAAGAGCTTGCTCCTGCAGCGTGTGGGCATGCATCCAATAGGTGCCCGGCTTGCCGACCGGGAAATCGTAACCGCGATTGGTTCCCGCGGCGATCAGCGGGAGGGGCGCGTCTGGGACTCCGTCGCTCGGCCAAGGTGGTGTCAGCCCGTGCCAGTGCACGATCGTTGGCTCGACAGTCTCGTTGCGAAGCAGGACATTGAAGGCATCGCCCGCCCGGAAGCGAAGGCCTGGCGTGCCGTCGGCTCGTTGGAGGCCAAAAACGCTGGCTGCTTTGCCGTTCACTTCGATCGTGCGGCGGACAATGGCAAGTCCGGTCTGGCCGCCAGGCTGACCAGCGACAGCTGTTCCGAGCCTTGACCATGGTGCAGCCAAAACTGCCGCGCCGGCAAATGCACCTTTCAGCAAATCTCGGCGTTTCATCGTCATCCTCTTCGGTTTTCAGCTCCAGATCTGAAATCCTCGGTTCGTTCAGGACTGCAGAAGCTGTTCGCAACTGCACTGCCCGCGATCAGGACGGGCATGGCGAGGAAGTGGAGATAAGTCAGGTCGATTCATATTTGTTGTCTAAGGCCGGCGCTTTGACGCAAATCAAAGTCAGAACTTGTGAAGCGCTTAAATGGGGAATCAACTGTCCGAGGTGGATTGGACTTTGTCCCTTCAGGCAGGCAGGGCGCAGGCGGTCAAGACAGCAAGCTGATGGACGCCGCAAACAGCTGTCGCCCTTCCATGGGGAAAGCGCCCGATAATAGGCGAGGACGAGACATGAATGTGCTCACGGATCCCAATGTAGCAGAGGCCGGTGGATCCACGTCGGCCCGGCTTAATCGGAATTGCTTCTGTATTACCCTTGATCAGAAAGCGCTTTGGACGGCTATGAATCATGAGGCAGGCGATCCGGACTTCTATGAAGCTTTCATAAAGTCGCGGCCGCACCTGATTTCACGTCTTCCGGTCTTCCTCTCCAAGTCCGTCATTGAGGAGATGAGCGGGATTGTCGATGCCATCGAGGTGGCGACCAAATTGCCAGGCTACCGTGACGCTGTCCTCTCCTGGGCCCCGGAAATCGCGCAGCGAGATTTTGGTCCGGTCGGTGCGCTGATGGACTACGATTTCCATCTCGATGATGATGGTCCAAAGCTGATCGAAGTGAATACCAATGCCGGCGGCGCTTTCCTTAATGCGTTGCTGGCCAGGGCCCAGAAAGCCTGCTGTGCTGAAGTCGAACAGGGGCTGATCGACACAAGGGACAATGATTTCGAATCGCGAGTTGTCGCGATGTTTCGGGAAGAGTGGCGACGCCAGCACGGTGCCGGTTCGCCTTGGCCGCAAAGGATCGCCATCGTCGATGATCAGCCAGCGGAACAATACCTTTATCCTGAATTCCTGCTTGCCAGACAGTTGTTACGGAAGCATGGCATCGACGCCGTGATCGGCGACGCGAGTGAGTTGCGATATGAAGGCGGCAGGCTTCGGCTCGGCGGGCACGAGATCGACCTCGTCTATAATCGCCTGGTCGATTTCTCACTCGATGATCCGGAGCACGCAGATCTCCGGGCCGCATATCGCGACGGCGCGGTGGTCGTCACACCCAATCCGCACAATCATGCGCTGTCTGCGGCCAAGCGCAACCTGACGCTGCTGTCCGACCCGGTCGCCCTGGAGGCCTATGGCCTCGCCCAAGAGTTGCGCTTGCGGCTCGCCAGCGTTCCGCGGACCACGCTGATCACGCCCGACACTGCGGACGCGATGTGGCAATCGCGCAAGGACAAATTTTTCAAACCTCTCTCCGGCCACGGCAGCAAGGCGGTTTACCGCGGTGACAAGGTGACCAAAGGGGTGTGGGTCGAGATTGCCCGGGGTGGGTACGTGGCCCAGACTTATGCCGCACCCGGGCAGCGCATGATCGAGATTGATGGCGCGCTGACGCCGCGCAAAATGGACGTACGGCTTTATACTTATGATGGCCGGGTGCTTCTCGCGGCGGCGCGCCTCTACCAGGGCCAGACCACGAATTTCAGGACGCCCGGGGGCGGCTTTGCTCCTGTGCTCGTCGTCTGAACAACGGTTATCAGCGGTGCTTTGAGAAAACCTTTGGCCTTTTTAGATTTCCTCAACCACACTTCCCCCCTGACACTTCCCACATCTTATTCCCGCATGAAAGCCTGAGCCTCCTCAGGCGTCACCTTGCCATCCTTATTGGCGTCTACCTTGTCGAAGATTCGCTTGTGGATCGTTGTCACTTCCTCGAAGGAAAGTGCGCCGTCACCATCGACGTCGGCGATCGCGAACATGATCTTCATCATATGTCCGCGCATGCCCATCATGGGCATTCCGCCCATCATGCCGGGTTGCATCATGTTCCGGCCCATCATTCCGGGCGGCATCATACCGGGTTGAGCGGGCTGCTCACTCTGGCCTTGGCCAGTCATATCTCCGGTCTCGGGCGATGGTGTTGCCTGTGAGGATGTCGCATCAGGATGGTGTGGATCGGCCGCGGGCGTTTGTGCGACGGCGGCAGCTGGCATACCAATGGCAACAATGGCGGCGAGAATCGCCGCACGGGGAAATGCAGTTAATGTCATAGGAAACTCCTTGTGCCAGGCTCGTTCGGGTCGATTTCACTGGCAGCTCTAGCTTCGTTGCGAAAACGTCCTGCCGCTTTTTCACGGCAACAACGCAGCTGCTGCAGCTTACACTTCACCATAGGCGCGAAATGAATTGGCGAATTTGCGCCAGATCAAATGTTCAAGGACCTATTTCGATATCGCCTCGTTCAAGGGAGTGCAAAGCATTCTCCCACACAACCATCGGCAGAAGGGGGCCTCAGGCAGAGTGCAGCAATGTGACTTAAATCAGGGACCAAGGACAGGAGGCGTTGTAACGGTCAGGAAGATTAAGTTTGAGCGTTTCGGACCCGATTGATTTGCATCAAGGCCCTGTCAGTTCGGATAGAAGATACTCGGGATGGCATTAGACGAGGACCGTTGCGAACGAGTAGAGTCCAAGGAACACGCTTCGGAAGCACTAGTCGACATACCACGCCCGCTAGACGGCAGCGGCGGCCATATCATCTAATGGGAGCGTTTCATGTCCATGCATCACCACGAAAATCAAAACGAGCCGCAAGGCAGCTTCCTGGCGTCGCGGACCGGACTTGTCCTCATGGGGTTCCTGGCGATCGGAGGCTTTCTCCTGTTCACGGAGCACCGCGCCCACGTCTTGGGCGCCCTGTTCTGGGTGCTGCCGTTCGCGTGCTTGTTCATGCACATGTTCATGCATGGTGGGCACGGCGGGCATCAGGATCACGGTAGCCACCGCCAACCCGATGAAAGGAACCCGTCATGAGTACCGAAATGCCAGCCTACGGCCTATGGGGCCTAGCG
>NZ_JBBNAN010000333.1:0-3150 GCF_037994405.1 Phyllobacterium sp. | reverse complement strand
CTGCACGTCCTCGGCATCGATCCTGTGAGCTTGCCGCGCGACGCGCAGCAGGTGGATCTGGCAGGAGGCGATAGTCTTCTGCCGTTCATCACCCCACCGGGGCAGCTCTACGTTTCGCCAGCCACGGTAGAACAGCTGGCAGGCCAGCAAACGCCGCCATTGCGGATCGCAAAAGACCTGCTGCCGGGCATTGCAATCACCGATATCGGGATAGCCCAGTCCCTGCTCGGAAAGCCCGGCCAGATCAGCCGCCTGATCGTCTCGCCGGATCAGCCTGTCGATCGTGCCACGCTTGCGTCGACTGCGCCGCAACTGACGCTGAAGAAACCGGACCCCCAGGGCGATTTGGCGAGACTGACCGACAGCTTCCACTTGAACCTGACCGCGTTCGGCTTTCTGGCCTTTGCGGTCGGGTTGTTCATCGTCTATTCCGCAATCGGGCTAGCCTTCGAACAACGCCGCTCAACCTTCCGGACGCTGCGTTCGCTCGGTCTGTCGGCGCGATCGTTGACGGGTCTTTTGCTGACCGAACTGATCATGCTGGCGCTGGTGGCAGGCGTCGCCGGGGTGGCGCTCGGCTATCTCGTCGCATCGCTTCTTCTGCCGGGAGTCGCCGCAACCTTGCAAGGTCTCTATGGCGCCAGTATTCCGGGGGCGCTGACGTTGCGCCCGACATGGTGGGCGACGGGACTGGGCATTGCGGTTTTCGGAACACTTTTGTCGGCCGCGCAAAGTCTCTGGCGCATTTGGCGCATGCCTCTGCTGGTACCGGCCCAACCGCGTGCATGGGCGCGGGCGTCGGAAGGTGCGTTTCGCATTCAAGCGATAGCCGCGATTGCGCTTTTTGCTTTGACGCTTGCGCTCGCTCGTTGGGGTACGGGGCTGATCGCCGGGTTTTCCATCCTCGGCGGCCTGCTTCTGGGAGCGGCGCTAATGTTGCCGGTCCTCCTCGCGCTGTTCCTGCTCGTCATGCAGCGATGGTCGGCGAGACCCGTAACGGCGTGGTTCTGGGCGGACACACGCCAGCAATTGCCCGGCCTTTCGCTGGCGCTGATGGCACTCTTGCTGGCATTGTCCGCAAATGTCGGCGTGGGAACGATGGTGTCAAGCTTCCGTTTGACGTTTACCGGCTGGCTCGATCAGCGACTGGCTGCCGAACTCTACGTCACGGCACGAACCGAGACTGAGGCTACCGCCCTTCGCGAATGGCTCACACCTCGGGTAGACGCCATCCTCCCGGTCTGGAATGTCGAAGGCGACGTCCAAGGACAGCCAGTGCAGATCTTCGGCGTAGCGGATGATGCGACCTATCGCGACAACTGGCCCCTGTTGCAGGCGACGTCCGACGTTTGGGATCGTGTGGCCCGCGGCAAGGCCGCTTTGGTCAATGAGCAGCTGTCGCGCCGCGATCATCTGAACATCGGCGATCCTCTCATCCTGCCCGGCGGCTGGACGACGGTGATCGCGGGAGTTTATTCTGACTACGGCAATCCGACGGGACAGGTCATCGTCGGCATAGTTGCCTTGACATCGCACTATCCGGACGTCTCCCGGCTTCGCTACGGTCTGCGCTTGGCCCGCGCAAAGGTCGCCGGAGTGGGCAGCGAGCTGCGCAAGCAGTTCGATCTTCCTGAGCAGAACGTGGTTGATCAGGCGAGTCTCAAACGCCGGTCAATTCAAATTTTCGAACAGACCTTTGCTGTGACGGCGGCGCTGAATGTGCTGACCCTTGCGGTTGCGGGCCTGGCAATGTTTGCAAGCCTGATGACCCTGTCGGGGATGCGGCTGCAGCAGTTGGCACCAGCCTGGGCGATGGGATTGACGCGGCGGCAATTGGTCCTTCTTGAATTGGCACGAGCCATGGTGCTCGTCGTCATTACCCTGCTTGCTGCGCTACCGGTCGGCATCGGGCTTGCCTGGGTACTGCTCGCGATCGTCAATGTCGAGGCATTCGGATGGCGGCTGCCGATGCATCTGTTCCCGGCCGACTGGCTGCGGCTTGGGGCGATCGCGCTTGCCGCCGCGCTCCTGTCGGCGCTGATCCCACTGAGGCGTCTCGCGCGGGTCACGCCCACCGATCTTCTGAAGGTCTTCGCCAATGAACACTAGATCTTTGCTGTCGACACTCTCTACCGTAATTATGCTCTGCAACGCTTTCGGCGGCACGGCTAGTGCTCAGGGGTTTGCCGATCTTGGTACGACCGCAGAGGGATTTGCGGTTCCACAGCCCGGGATCGCGTTAAACTTTTCGGTCGATCATGGGTCGCATCCGAATTATCGGATCGAGTGGTGGTATCTGACGGCAAACCTGAAATCCGCCGACGGCACGGAGTATGGCGTACAATGGACGCTCTTTCGCTCAGCACTTGCACCGGGCGAGAAGACCGGCTGGTCGAGCCCGCAGGTCTGGATGGGCCACGCGGCGTTGACGACGCAAAGGCAGCAGTATGTCGCCGAGCGCCTTGCTCGTGGTGGAGTCGGCCAGGCAGGCGTGACCGCCTCGCCCTTTGCGGCCTGGATCGACGATTGGCAGATGCAAAGCTTGGTTGGCGGCAGCCAACAAGACGGGCTGTCGGATATCGACCTCAGGGCTGCTGGTGCGAAGTTTCGCTACGATCTAAGGCTTCACGCAACCGGTCCACTCGTTCTGCAGGGCCAGAACGGCTACTCCGTGAAATCCGCAAAAGGGCAGGCAAGCTATTACTACTCGCAGCCTTTTTACTCCGTCGAGGGCAAGCTTGATCTGCCGGAAGGCAAGGTTGCCGTCACTGGGCAAGCGTGGCTAGACCGGGAATGGTCGTCACAGCCGTTGGCAGCAGATCAGACCGGATGGGACTGGTTCTCTTTGCATCTCGACAGCGGTGAAAAGCTGATGGGCTTTCGCCTGCGGGATGGCGGTAGCGGATTTACATCCACAACATGGATTTCCGCAGAAGGAAAGCCGACGCCGCTACCTTCAGGGACACTGAAGCTGACGCCGCTCGACACCGCGCGTGTGGCCGGTCGCGATATCCCGGTTGCATGGCGCATCGAATTGCCATCTCGCAATCTCAATATTACCGCGACCGCGCTCAACCGCGAGGCGTGGATGGCGACGCGGACGCCCTATTGGGAAGGTCCAATAAGCTTCAAAGGCTCCCATACAGGGCG
>NZ_JBBNAN010000332.1:0-24424 GCF_037994405.1 Phyllobacterium sp. | reverse complement strand
ACTGCAGACCTCATCTATACTGCCCGGATCCGGAAGCATCGGCTTGATCCGGAGATTGAGATCCCGGTAGTTGTCGACAGACACACCTTTATGGGTCAGGTTTTCCGGAACATGGATGTGAACCGGCCCGGGCCGTCCCTCGAATGCCACATTGACCGCTTCCTCCAGGACGTCGCAAGCCTTGTCAGCCTCCGCGAGCAGGAACGATTTCTTGGTAGTGGCCGCAAACATCTTCTGAGAATCCGGCGTGCGACCGACGCCCGACGTTTCGTTCAAAGCGCCCTTGCCCTTCCAATCCAATGAGGCAAACCCAGAAATGGCCAGAACTGGATAAGAGTCCGACATTGCAACCGCCAACCCCGAGAACAGATTGAACGCACCCGGGCCGGCAGTGGCAAAGCAAACGCCTAGACGGCCTGAATACATCGCGTAGCCGCACGCCATGAACGACGCCGCCTGTTCGTGTCGCGTAATCACTGGTCTGATGCGCTGCGAGTGTTTGAGCGCGAGCATCAGCCCAGCCGCGTTCTCGCCCGCTCCACCAAATGCCGCACCGACACCAACGCTCTCCAACCCCTTAACGATCGCCTCATAGATCCTCATTGCGAGCGCTCCCAGTTGCGCGGGTCTGCACCAACGCAACAAATACTCACCAACGAGGCAACGGGAACCTCGTCTAAAGGTGGTGGCTATGCATTACAGATCGAATTTCTGATAAAACTTGTCTTGCACGACTATCAATAAACGCCGTCTTACGACGGCTGGAACCCGGCGAATATGATAACATTCTTTGAATGACTTGCAATCTCTTCGGATGAACTTCGAACTGCCTTAACCCAAATGGATTAGAGCCAAACATAAAAGATTTCGAACGCCCGTAAACGCTCATTTGGAGGCGTTTTGGGTTCAACTATTCATCGATATTCGCCGGACCGGAAAGGTGGGCTAACACCGCAATTCTCATGGCACGAGGGATATTGAGCAGCTCCAGCGCATTGGTGACTTCTGTTTTCCAATCTGGCGGCGGTGATTTCGGCCTCGCAAAGTCGTCGGTACCCGCAAGAAGCCCATGCGCTGCATGGAAGCCAAGTGATCTATAGGCCTCGAATTGCTCTTCGCTGAAAAACTGATCGACCGTCGTCTCGTGCGGAAATGTGGCGTTACGCCGTTTATAGTCGAGAATATAATCGTTCTCGTCGCCGCTCAGGGACGATTTGATATAGATAAGAACGCCCCTCTCTTCGTCATTGTATCGGATGATGCCGATTGCAGCATGCGGACCGTGCGATCCCGGCGAACCCCTGGGCCCGTAAAGGGCAGTCGACGTCACGCCAAGGGTGCCGTCCTGCACCATTTGCCACGGCAACTCAATCCTGACCCCAAGGTCGATGCGTGCCATCACTTCGAGGTTCACGAGTGAAGGGAATGTCATGTTCGGATCGGCATCGGCATCCACAGCGACGATCACTTTGCAGCGGCGCCGAAGCAGTTCGTAAATGCCAAGATTCTCGATATGGCCGCCATCTGTAAGATAGACGTTAAGTCTCTTCTCATTCAGCAGGCCGGCCATTTCAACAAAGAAGAACCAACTCCCTATATTCGCGAGCCAGCGGTCGAACCAGTAGCGAAAAGCACCGAGTTTTGCAGGGTTGGCTAGCCAGTAGCCGAGGCGGATATTGAGCAGCGAAAGGCTAAAGCGAAGTATCTTGATTGTACTGCGCCCCATATTCGCGGAAGCAGCCGCGCCGGAGACTGCCATGGCGGTTGCCAGGCTGAAGTCAGGAACGACGGCCTCCATCTGCCCTGTCGGGACATAGCCGGTCCATCGACTGCCGACGTGAAGTGGACTGAACACAAAAGTGTCAGCGTTCCGTCCACGTTTGTTCAACTCTTCGGAGCCTTCAAGATTGATTGCTGTGTTTGTCAGGAGGTAGGGCGCATAGGCAGAAGCGGGTAACCATACACCGGTAGTGCTATCCAGAGGTTTGAGTGACGAAAATTTCCAGGTGTCGACGTTGGTGGCTGCATTTCTCGACCCCATCCTTGATCGCTCGAAAAGGAAAGCACGACTTAGCCGATCACGGTATAGGCGGTGCAGAGAATTGGAGTTTGGTCCTATAAGAAGCGTCAGCGCCAGCACCACCAATGCCACGATGAGATATGCCATACCTATTGGTCCGAGGCGCTGCGGTGGAGAAAAGTACCATGGCGAACTGCACATCGTTATGTTTTTCAGCCAGCCCGGACTTTCCACGCCACAACCTGAACCGGGATCGGCACGAATGGCCCAGAAGCTTAGATAGATGTAAGCAATCCACAACAGGAGGGGCACGATTACCGCCGCCAGATAGAGTGCAATACGACTGGCATATTTCTTCAACATCGCCGTCCAGGTGACTTCCCCCAATGAGGCCTTCGCCAGGTTGGCCAATTTCTGTGCGACCATCACAAGAACAGCTGCGGCAGGGGCGAGGAAGGCCGCAAGTGCGGGAAGCCTCTTTGCAAAGTATGAAAGGAAGCCCCCCTCAGTCACGGTCGGTAGATTTGCGTTCGTCGTATCATTTGCGGCCATCAGCATGCCGGAAAGAACGAAGGGCTGAGCTTCGATAAAGGCGACAAGCGCAACGATAATCAAAACGATACTGAGGAACCGGCCCAGATTCTCTCGCGATCGGAGGGTTCCGGTTCGAAACGTCAGCGACGTGTAAATCGCGCTGCCGAACATGAGGATTGCCGCGACAATTGTGAGATTCATCGTTTGGGTGAACGGCTTATACGCAACAGAATCGTTGACGAGTGGATTTGAGGCAATCGTGACGACGGCAAACAGGAGCAACACCGGTAAAACGATTACGAGATTTACAAGGATGCCCCGCATCACAAGCGCGGCGCCCACAACAAAATCGACCAGCCCGTTAGGTGCCAGAAAGTTCGAGAAATCGCGCAAGTGCTGTGTTTCAGGCGTTTCCTGCTCGTCTAGCCTGCTGTCGAATGGAAATGTTGCATCCTCCTGCATGAGGCCCGCTACCAGCGAGGTGCCGATATAACCGCCGCCTGAGACAGCGGAAATGTAGTCGATTGCATCGAATACCTGGGGCTCATCATGATCCGATAGTGAATCGAGTGCCTGTAATACGCCAAGCGAAAAGGACGCAGAGCGGATACCGCCGCCAGACAGCGCCAGGCCGATCAGATTACTGCCCTCCACCGTGTGGATTGTTTCCCGGCTGACGTTATTATTCTCCTCGAGCAACGCATCTATACGAGGAGTGATGAAGTATGGACCTTGGTGCTTGGCAGCAGCACGGTTGCTTGCGCGCGCACGCGCAACCTCCCCCTCCTGAATTTCACGGCGGCGGTAGTTAATGACATCGAGTTCGTTCTGGAAAATATCACCAAACGAAAGCACCACTTCACGCCTCCGACTTCATTGAAGATGTCAGGTCACTCTGTGTTCAGTCGCATGTCATAGTTGTTTGTATGGTAGATGAATTCACCGTGATGCGCCAGCATCGCTCCACTCCAGCTGTCAGCTGCGCTTGGCAAAACACTCTTAACCTTTGCGGCGTATAGGACGACATATGCTGCGACGTCTACCTGTGCATATTACGGCAATCGCATTGCTGCTGGCCCTTGCTGGCTGCGCTTCGGCGCCTAACCGCATCAATGACGTCTGTGCCGTGTTCGAGCAAAAGGATGGCTGGTTCGACAACTGGTATGCTGCAGCAAGGCAAACCGAGGTGGAGTACGGGGTACCGGTGCCGATATTGATGGCAACTATCCGCAAGGAATCCGGTTACAATGCAAATTCGCGCCCTCCCCGCACGAAATTGCTTGGCTTCATTCCATGGAAGCGCCCATCAAGTGCTTATGGATACTCTCAAGCTTTGGACGGTACATGGGCACAGTATAAGCGCGAGACTGGCAAGTATGGTGCGGACCGAAACAATTTTGCCGACGCGGTGAACTTCATCGGATGGTATCACAATCAAAGTCACCTGAAGAACGGCATAGAACTCAATGACGCCTACCACCTGTACCTCGCATACTATTTTGGCCAGGTAGCCTTCGACCGCGGCGAGTGGAAGAACAATACGAACATGCAGAAGGTCGCGCGGAGCACGGCCGACATGGCTTATAGCTACGACACGCAACTACAGGCGTGTCGTCAGCAATAACACGTTTCGCTTTAGAGCTGCTATAGCCGCTGCGCGGCTTTCGTAGCCTTCAACGGTGAACACCGTATTTTGACGTATTCATTTGGAGAGCGGCCGACGATGGCCGTCCTTGCCACATAAGCCTGTCCTTGCATTCCACACATCATCGCGTTGCTAGCCTGTGGCCCTACGATGACATCGAGCGCTGTGTTTGTTTGACAATCCGCTGGCGAAAGGTTTGTCGAGCAAATCAGTATTACGATCTGGAGCATAGTTGTTCACCCTCTGTAACGGTTGCTCCTCCCGACCCCCCGTCAACAAAGAATACGCTCTTTTTGCTGCATTGCAACATAATGCTGCATTGCAATATCTCTCATATGCTTCAGATAAGACATTAACTGTATTTTGCCGCTTTCCGTGGTAGCTTTCGGCATGACTGACGTTCGCAACATGCGCCTGCATTCCAAACGCTACATGACACCCGATAATGCTGAGGCCAATCGGTGGAGTTTTGCGCTCGAATCGGCCGGGCTTGGTGTCTGGGATTCCAATCTCGTGACCGGCCAATGCTATTATTCGTCGACATGGAAGAAGATGTTGGGCTATCGGGAGGATGAACTCGGCGATAGTGGCGATCTCTGGCTCACGCTCATTCATCCCGACGATCGTCAGCAGGCGATCGAGAGCGGCGAGCGGCATATTGCGGGTGAGATTCCGCGGATCGAAACGGAATTCAGATTGCGCCACAAGGACGGGCATTGGGTTTGGGTCCTGGACCGCGGCCGTGTCGTCGAATGGGACGCTGCCGGGAAGCCGACAAGAATGATCGGTGTTCAAACGGACATTACCGATCAAAAAAATGCCGAGCATCACCTTGCCCTGTTGAACGAACGCATTCAACTCGCGCTTGATGCGGGCCAGGTCGGTCTTTGGCAATTCAACATTGAGACCGAGACTGTCCTGTGGGATCGGCGTATGCGCGAGATTTTCGGCATAGGCCCCGGTCCCGAAGAAGTACCTCGGGCTACGTGGCACAGGTCATTGCATCCTGATGATGCTGCGATGGCGGAACGTGCCATTGAGGCCACCTTCGAAACCGGCGAACCCATGAAGATGAGCTACCGGATCGTCAAACCGGACGGCGAAATCCGCCACGTCTTCGCCCTTGCCAGGCTCGTGCGTCGCGAGGGAATGCCTGCCATGTTGATGGGCAGTATTTGGGACATCACTGATCAGGTTCTCAGCGCTGAGGCACTGGCCCGGGAAAAGGATCTATACCGCGTTACGCTGCAATCCATCGGCGATGCTGTGCTGACGACGAGCGTTGACGATGTTGTAACTTTCGCCAATCCTGCGGCCGAAAGATTGCTTTTGCGTAGTGCGGTGGAATTCATCGGGTCACCCGTGAGCGACGTGCTGACGCTCGTCGACGAGGGTAGCGGACATAACCTGACTTCATCGACAAGGCGCGCGATGGAAAGCAGGTCGACAGTCGACCGCGAAGAGAATGCGACCCTGATAAGGCGGGACGGAGAGCGCCGGTCGATACGCGACCTGGCTTCTCCAATTTTCAATTCGACCGGCGCAGTCACAGGTTCCGTTTTGGTTGTGCAAGACGTTACGACCGCGCGCAACCTGCAGCGAGAGCTTTCTCACGCGGCGACCCATGACGCTCTGACCGGGCTCCTGAATCGTAGAGCATTTGAATTGGCAACGTGCGCTTCGATCGAAAAATCGCACGGCGTCGCGCTTCAGGCACTGCTCTATATTGACCTCGATCGTTTCAAAATGGTCAACGATACGCTTGGCCACGCGGCGGGAGATGCCCTGCTCAAAATGGCGACGTCCTGCATGAAAAATAACCTCCCCGATGAGGCAATCATTGGACGGCTCGGGGGCGACGAATTTGCGGCTCTGATTTCGATCAAAAGTTCCGATGATGTGCAGCAGATTGCTGGAGGCCTTATCACCGAAATACGCAAGGTACGGTTGCGGTGGGGTGGCAAACTTCAGGAAATCGGTGCGAGCATTGGTGTCGCTGTCCTTGATAATCCGGAACTCACACTCAATGAAGTCATCGCGCGTGCCGATGCAGCCTGTTATGCCGCCAAGGCAGAAGGTCGCAATCGGACAGCAATCTACGATGCCAATACAGGCGCGGCGCGGCAGAATTTGGCCAGTATCCAGGCGGCATCCGGAATCCTGGATGCGCTTTCGGAGGGGAGGCTCGAGATATACGGGCAGCAGATCCGCGAGATTTCCAATACGACAGACCATACTGTCTACATCGAAATTCTCTCAAGAATGACCGGCGCTGACGGGACGGTAATCGCGCCTTCCGAATTCATACCGGCCGCAGAACGCTTCGGTCTTATGGGGATCGTTGATCGTTGGATCATTCAGCACACCCTGGAGACCTACGGGCGTCAGCTGATGACGATGAACAATGTCTCCATTGCCATAAACCTATCGGCAAATACGATCAGCGATCCAACACTTTGGTCGTTCTTGCAGTCGACAATGGAGCGAACCAAGGTCGCGCCGTCGCGGTTGATATTTGAGATCACCGAGACAACCGCGGTCAACAATTACGAGGCAGCCGAACATTTCGTGAGCGAAGCGCGCGCTGCGGGATGTCGCATCAGTCTCGACGATTTTGGCGCTGGCCTCAGCTCGTTTGGTTATTTGCACCACTTCAAAGTCGACAGCATCAAGATAGACGGGGCTTTCATTGAGCAACTATCCAACAGCCGATTGAATCAGGCTGTGGTTGCGTCTATTGGCGGCGTGGCACGCGAACTTGGTGTGGACGTTGTCGCTGAACACATTGAAGACACGGAAGCGGTCACTATTCTCCGGTCGCTCGGTATTGGCTACGGCCAGGGTTTTCTGTTTCATCGCCCGCAGCCGCTTGAAACGTTGTTGCACAATTTGGATGCAGACGGCTGAACCCATGGCGATGTTATTTCGCCCGTGCTCGTGCTACCCTGAAATTCTAAGACTAACAAGGAGGCACGCGAGGCGCGTTCGGCTTGCGTCTCTCTGAAATGTCGACGATTCCACACTAAGAATGGGAGAATAGCGATGGGCCTTCGCATCAACGATACTGCACCTGATTTCACCGCTGAAACAACGCAGGGTGAAATCCATTTTCACGACTGGATTGGGGACAGCTATGCGGTGCTGTTCAGCCACCCCAAGAATTTCACACCTGTTTGCACGACCGAACTTGGATATATGGCGGGGCTCGCCCCGGAATTCGCCAAACGCAACGCCAAAATCATCGGTATTTCAGTCGATCCCGTTGAGAGCCACGCCAAATGGAAAGCGGACATCAAGGCGGCAACTGGTCACGAGGTCGACTATCCACTTATAGGTGACAGAGACCTGAAGGTTGCGAAACTCTATGACATGCTGCCCGCCGAAGCGGGGGAGACGTCCGAGGGTCGCACACCCGCCGACAATGCGACGGTGCGTTCGGTTTTCGTCATCGGCCCCGACAAGAAAGTGAAGCTGACGCTCACCTATCCGATGACCACGGGCCGCAATTTTGATGAGATCCTGCGCGCCATTGACAGCATCCAACTAACGGCGAAGCATCAGGTTGCAACGCCAGCTCAATGGAAACAAGGCGAGGATGTTATCATCACGGCCGCCGTGTCGGACGAGGACGCTACGAAACGTTTCGGCGAATTCGAGCGCGTCCTACCCTATCTTCGCAAGACCAAACAGCCGGCGAACTAAGGGCAGTTTGCCTATTGGCCGGTTCTCTTCAGTTACCGGCCAATAGCCTCGCCGCTACCCTTCAGGAAGAAGTGCATTTTCGCCGGATCGATCGGTACGTTGACAATATCATCGTGGCCGATCGGTGAGCCTGCCGGAACCTGTGCTGTGAAGGCGGCAGTACCTGCTCTGCCTATGGCCAGCGTATGCGGCCCCAGCGGTTCGATATCGGCAACTTTCAACGGAATCGTCGGGAAGGTAGGATCAACCATTATCGTATGTTCTGGACGGATGCCGAGCACGACAGGCTTGCCCGCAGCATCAGACAGCTTGGCCGCCCGGTTTTCCGGGACAGGAACAGCGACCCCGTCGATCGTACGGAACACCAGATCTTTTCCATTGCCCTCCAAAATGCCCTCTATGAAGTTCATGCTTGGGGCGCCTATGAATGCTGCCACGAAGAGATTGTCAGGCTTTTCATAGAGTGTGATCGGATCGGCCGCCTGTTCGACGCGACCCTGGTTCATCACCACGACGCGATCCGCCATGGTCATCGCTTCCACCTGATCATGCGTTACATACACGATTGTGGTCTGCAGCCGGCGATGCAGCAACTTGATTTCCGTGCGCATTTCAATCCGCAGCTTGGCATCGAGGTTGGACAGCGGTTCATCGAACAGAAACACATCCGGCTGCCGGACGATGGCACGGCCGATGGCGACACGCTGACGCTGACCGCCTGAAAGCGCACTTGGCTTGCGGCTGAGGTAAGCACCGAGGTTAAGGATACGGGCCGCCTCGGTAACAGCCTTGTCGATTTCGGCCCTAGTCGTGCCACGCACTTTCATGCCGTAGCCGATATTTTCGGCGACCGTCATATGCGGATAGAGCGCATAGTTCTGGAAGACCATGGAACAATTGCGCAGGCCTGGCCGAAGAGCCGTGACGTCGCGGTCGCCGATACGGATTTCGCCGGATGTAGCCTGTTCCAGGCCTGCAATCATCCGCAAGGTCGTGGTCTTGCCGCAGCCAGAAGGACCGACGAGAACAACAAATTCTTTGTCGGCAATCTCCAGGTCGAGTGGTGGAATGACCGAAACGCCGCCAAAAGATTTGGTGACTTGTTCCAAACGCACTTGGGACATGCTTTGCCCTTTTCGAGAGAATTGAACCCCGCCCCGGTATTGCCGGGGCGGGAACGAATGTATGTGGCTTACTTCTGCGGCAGACCCATGGATGCCCTGTACGCCGCGAGTTGCTTGTCGCGTCCAAATTCATCGGTCAGCTTGTTCCATTGCGCAGCGACACTGTCGAGCGCCTGTTGCGGCGTCGATTCTCCAGCAAGCGCCTTGGAAAGCTCAATCTCGAGGATTTCCGTATAGGAGAAATAGCCGGGCAAGCGCATATCGAGAGCAACATTTGGCGCCGTTACCGAATCCTTCTGGGCTCCGAGATATTCCTTTGCTTCGCGCTCGCTGAACAGTTTCGACCATAGGTCCAGATTCGTGGTGTGCGAAATGCGGTAAGGATTCACACCGGTTCCACCGGTGACCGCTGCCTGGCCGGAAACCTCCGGGCTTGTCAGGTATTTGATATAGTCCCAAGCTGCTTCCTGCTTCTTGGACGAGGCTGGAACTGCAGCCTGCCAGCCGCCAAACGCCATGAAGGGGGACTCCACAACGTGGTCGAACTTGTCCCACTTCTTGGTCTTGTAGTTCCAGATTTCATCGGAACCAGGCAGCATGGCCGAGCCGACGTTCCCGGAGACCTTTGACTGCTTCGGATCAGCGGCAATCACGCCGGTATCGCCCCAGCCGATTGATTCTGCAGCCTGGCCCCCGGCAAAGGCTGCATTCACTTCGCCGAAGGAGAAGTTCAGGGCGTTCGGCGGAGCCAGCTTTGACGCACGGATATATTCCTCTAGACCACGCACCCAACCGGGGTTGTTGACCTGTGCGTCCATGGTATCCGGATCAAAGAACATCGAGCCCTTGTGATCGGGATGATTGGTATAGCCGGCCGCATGGCTGAAGAAGAACCAGAACTGCTGCCCGCCACGACGGAAGGCTTCGGCGGTACCCCAGATACCCTTGTCGGGCTGCTGGAAGAATTCGGCAATATCGAGATATTGCTTCCAGGTCTTCGCCGGGGCCAGATCATAGCCATACTTTTCCTTGAAGGCTTTCTGGTTGTCGGGGTTTTCGAAGAGATCGATGCGATAGGTATAGGTATGAACGTCACCGTCCATAGTCTGTGACAGAACCTTGCCATTCCAGACCATGAGCGATTCACGATAGACCGGCGCAATGTCTTCCCAGTCGGGCCCCGACTGCATCGCTTTCGGCATCTCCGACAGATAATCGGTGAAATCCGGCGCCCAGGCCGGAGCGAAGGCGATGACGTCGAAAGTGTCCTCGCCTGAAGTCAGCGACGTCACGATCTTTGGATAGAGTTCCGACCAGGGGAACTCCACGACATTGACCTTGCCGCACGTCTTTTGTTCCCAGCCCTTTGCAGCCAGTTGCAATGCCGAAGCAATGTACGGCCCTGTTTGAGTCGTGGCCGATAGCGTTACACCAGTATAGTCCGGATCGCATGCAAAGGCTGACGTGGCGCCGGACATTGCGAGCAATGCCACGGCTGTTGAGCCGAATAGAAATTTCCTCATGTGTTCCTCCCTGGATTAAATGACGAAAGTGTTAGTGGACGGTCACTTGATCGCTCCCAAAAGCAGACCCGACCGCATCAGCCTGCTCAAAATTCCCGCCATGATAACCATCGGTATGATCGCGACCAAAGCGGCTGCCGATATTGCCCACCATTCATCGCCGCGCTGGCTGTTCTGCCCGGCGACCAGAATGGGAAGGGTCTGCCATTTCGAACTCGTAAGGAAGAGCGCGAAGAGGAACTCGTTCCAGACGAAGGCAAGCGTAATCATGAATGTGGCTATCAGACCCGGCTTGGACATGGGCAGCACGATTCCAAAGAAAATGCGCCATGTTGGCACATTGTCGACCATTGCCGCCTCTTCGACTTCGATCGGCAGGGCTTCAAAAAAGTCGCGCATCAACCAGATCACGATCGGCAGCGAGAAGGCCACATAAGCAAAGGTCAAGCCGATGTAAGTATCCACCAGTTTGAAACCCATCTTGCCGATTTCCGTATACATAAGGAAAAGGGCGAAGGCGGCGACAATGGGCGGGAACATGCGTTGACTGACGAACCAGAAGACGATGTCGTTGTTGCCCAGGACCGGCCCAGGAAGCCGTAACCTGCTGGACGCGATGGCAAGCGGGAGCGCTACCACAAAGGCATAGATCAGCGATGGCCCCTGCCGGAAGTTGAGGACGCTGTACCCAATCAGATAACCACCAAAGGCGACGATCACGAAGATCAACGCCGAGAGAAGCTTTACCTCAAACGTGAAGCGTACAAGGGCATAAGCGGCCATCGATCCGATCGCTGTTGCAAGCAGCGATGCAGACAGACCGACGATCGTCGACGCAATGAAGGTATTGTAGAACTGGCCGCGTTGCCCCGAAAGCAACTCACTCCAGGCGGACAGGCTCGGTTCAAAGTCGACAAACGGAATATAGGTTGGACCCCCGACTACCCCCAGCGGCGTCTTGAAGGATGTGATCGCTACCCAGTAAAGCGGAAAGAAAGTGAACGCCAGCCAGAGCAGGCAGCCTGAGAGAGCCCACCAGCGGCCATTTCCTTTGAGTGCACGCACACTCATTTGTGCTTCTCCAGGTAAGGCTTCAGGATGGCGAGGTAGACGAGGCCGATGATGGTAATGACAATGAGGAATAGGAATGACAGGGCTGAAGTGTAGCCGAGATTGAACTTCTTGAAGCCTTCCTGATAGGCAAAGAGCGTCAATGTTTCAGTGGAGATGCCCGGTCCTCCGCCTGTCATGACAAAGACTGTATCGATGATCTTGTAGCTTTCGATCAGCCGGATGAAAACAACCGCTACAGAGATCGGCAGCATCATCGGAAACGTGATGCCCCAAAACTGTTGCCAGGGACTTGCATTTTCCAACGCCGCCGCCTCGTACACATCGTCCGGCAACGTCTGCAGTCCGGCAAGGAGCATCAGGATGACGAAAGGTGTCCATTGCCAAACTTCGACCGAGATAATAGCGCCGATAGCCCATTTCGTTTCCGTGAGAAACGGGAGATTGGGGAATCCGAGGAAAGACATGACTTCATTCAGCGGCCCCATGGTCGGATTGAGAACCTGACGCGCCACCAAAGCTACCGCTACCGGCGCCACGAGCATTGGCAACAGGAAGCCGACACGAAAGATGCCTTCGCCAGGCACTCTGGCATTGAGCGCCAATGCGACCGCGAAACCGATGACATACTGCAAAGACACCGCGATGAAAGCGATAACCGATGTCGTCCAGGCAACGTGCCAGAAACGTGGATTCTGCAAGAGTTCCATATAATTGCCGAAACCGACAAAGCGCGGTGGTATCGGTGGAACAAGCCGCAGACTCATGAAGCTCGTAGTCAAAGAATAGATCAGCGGAAAGATCGATATAACCAGCACGATCAGCAGTGCTGGCCAGATGAAAACATGCTTGATCGGGTCATTCCGGGTCATGCCGGCACCCCCGCGCTCAGACGGTCTCTGGCGGTATCACGCCCTTGGTGAAAAGGAAACAACCATAGAAACGGGTCTCGCCCGTCGTGATCACGCAATAGGCATTCTTGGATTGCTCATAGAAGGCAAAGCGCTCGATACCATACATCGGAGCGGGCTTGCCCTCGGCAGCATCAATTTCCCGTTGGACTTCACGCTGCACCGGCGGGATCTCATCCGGAGCACCCATGATCTCCATGCGTCCTGCGGATGGCTGCAGTGGCGTGTCCAGAGGCATTACCGACAGGATGGCCTTGATCGCGCGAGCGGCGGAAACATTATCGATGCTCAGGAGTTTGCCGAGCCGTGTTTGCCGCGCAATGGCGTCTGACGGAAAATTGGTATCCGAGACAACAAGAGTGTCACCATGGCCCATGGAACGCAATGCGTGCAGGACATCGGCATTAAGCGCCGGGTCGATATTCTTGAGCATGGAAGTCCTCCCTTGTAGACCGTTTTCCCCGCAATTCTTGCTGAGGAGCATTCGTAGTAATCAAACGCTGTCGCCTATACTGCAGAAGTTGTGACATACCGCAGTCCGTGTCTCCATCCCCGTGCAACGCAAGAACAATGCGCCGTCAGTTGCCGTCTTGTCCATCGAGTCGTTTGGCTTTGATGATGGGCCGAAGCCGGCTTTCAGATCTACTAGCGGCATGTTCCTAGCGAATATTTGTTAGTTTTCTCCCAGATTTTTTGTAATGTTTTCATCAATAGTCGAAATCGTCAAGGTATCGAACAAAAATTTCAAGAGCCGGACATTTGTACGCGCACCTTGTCATGAGCGTCCGCGAAATTCGTTTCACCCTGCTCAGTGATTATCGACTGAAACGCCTCGATCGGCGCGAAGAAAGCAGGCCTAACCTTACCAAACTTGCTGCTGTCCACCACCAGAAAGCTCTTCTGCGCCAAGGATATCGCCTTTCGTTTTACCGGTGCCTCATGGAAATGAGCACAAGAGGCTCCCCGATTTAAATCCACTCCCGCGGCAGAAATGAAAGCGGTATTGATCCCAAGATGGTTCAATGTTTCGAGCCCCGAGGCGCCAGAAAAAGACGCAGATGATGGATAGTAAAGCCCGCCCAGCATCACGACGTTGATGTTCGCTCTGCGGGTTAGCTTCTCCGCGACGTTTAATGCATAACATACTGCCGTTATTGAATAATCCTCGGGGACATAGTCGATCAAACTGAGAAGCGTGGTACCACAATCGATGAATATTGTTTCATCAGGCCGAATGTATTTGGCCGCGCGCGCGCAGGCCTCTTGCTTTGCCACCGCATGACTGTCTGCCGCCTTGGCGAGTTCATACGGAACGTCACTTTCCGTATCAATAGCAGGAACAATATGACCACCAAGATAGCCAAACTGACCAGGATTTTCAGCAACGTCACGCCGAACGGTCATCTCCGAAACGTTGAGCAGTAGCGCCGCATCTTTCAGATGAAGAACGCGACGTTCCAAGAGAGCCTCGGAAAGATCGGCAATACGCTTCGCCTTGCGGCTAACCATCAAATCCTCTCCTAAGGAACGCAGGGGACACAAGCCCAATTAGGGATGCCTGCGATAGAAGTCCTTTGTAAGAAATATAACAAAATAAGAGCGGCTGCAAATGTGCCTGAAAAAGCTTCAGGGATGGGGGGCCGCTAGTGCTCACTCAGCTTCTTGAGATAGATCGATAGAAGCTGAGTTTGCGAAGATATACCCAGCTTTCGATAGACATTGCGCCGATGGACCTTCACTGTTCCGGTAGCGATGTTAAGCCTCAGTCCGATCGATTCCGATGAGTGCCCTTGGAGCACCAGCTCAATGATCGCCGCCTCACGGTCGGTAAGATTAAGATCGCGCCAGACGGTATCGGCGACATTCAATTTGACACGGCTTCGCCCCCTGCCCCGTTTGGCAACGGCGGCGTCAAAGAGATGACCGATGCCCGAGCAGTATTGCCGGACAAGTGTTGCAACGAGGGGCTCGGCCCTGCGCAACAGGGAAAACTCCTGCGCCGGAAACGGTCCGGTCTCTCCTCGCCGCATCAAAGACAGTACGACTGTGATGTCCCGTTCCACCGGAACGAAAAAACCGATTTCCTCGGCAAGACCGGTCTGCACATAGTAGGTGCGGTAGTATTCGCTTGAAAAGAACCGGTCTGGCGCTAGTTCGCGCATGCGCCAGACGCCGGGGTTGGGGGCACGCGCTGTATGATAGAAAGGATCGAGCAGATAGGGACCTGCCTGATATATGCTGACGAAGATGACGTGCTCTGCTGAATCGAAAGTGCTGTAGAGGTCGATGGGGCGCTCATTGCCACGATAGGCAAATACGACAATGTAGTCGAATTTGACCAGTGCACGCATCGTTTGACCGAAGAGAACACCGAATTCCTGCGGCGGCATTGATGATCTGCCGACGAGCTGGCGGAATGCATCGAACAGCGTTTCAATGTCGACGCTCACCGTATTCCCCTCCTCGCCGGTCCATTCCCAAACATACACCTTACATTGACATCTTGCGGTTGAAATACCTCTCTCGGGGTATATACCGTGCAACCGCTTGTTGACTACGTTGTTCGGCATGACGGTGGCAAGAAAGCAGCGAAGACTGCTTCAACTAACTCAAGCCGCAGGGGACCAACGTGACATCCGCTTCAACGAACGACATTGAGTTTCGGTCGGTCAGCAAGTCCTATGGCGTCGTGACCGCCGTCTCGGACATCAATCTTCAGGTACCCAAGGGCGCCTTCGTCGCACTGCTCGGTCCATCTGGCTGCGGCAAGACCACCTGCCTGCGAATGATCGGCGGTTTCGAGCAACCCACAACCGGCGAGGTGCTGATCAACGGCCAGCCGATGAACGGTGTCCCGGCCTATCGCCGCCCGGTCAACATGGTGTTTCAGCAATATGCGCTTTTCCCGCATTTCGACGTCGAGCAGAATGTCTCCTACGGCCTGAGGCAGGCACGCCCCAGGATCAATGCGAGGGAAATATCCCGTCGCGCCAATGAGGCATTGGAGATGGTGCGGCTCGGGGGCTTCGGCAAGCGCCGTATCCACGAAATGTCCGGCGGCCAACAGCAGCGCGTGGCCTTGGCGCGTGCCCTCGTCAACAAGCCGTCTGTCCTGCTTCTCGACGAGCCGCTTGCTGCGCTCGACAAGAAGCTGCGCACCGCCATGCAAATTGAATTGCAGACACTTCAGAGAGATCTTGGGATTACGTTCGTGCTGGTGACGCATGATCAGGAGGAAGCCCTGTCGATGAGCGACCTGGTCTGCGTGATGAATGCCGGCCGCATCGTCCAGCTCGCAGCGCCACGGGAAGTATACGATCGCCCTTCCGACCTGTTCGTGGCCGATTTTGTTGGCAAGACCAACCGCATCGCAGCTACCGTCGAAGCGGATGGTTCCACCCTGCGGCTTGCCGACGGCAGTACCTTATCAATACCCGGCAAGACCGGCCTCGGATCCGGCTCGGCGATCCTTGCTCTGCGCCCCGAAGCAATCAACCTGCACCGGCAGAGCGGCTCGGCCTCCGGCAAGCTCTCGGGCGTCGTCACCCATTGCATCTTTCTTGGGTCAACCGCCGAATATTCCGTTGCCGTCGACGGGCTTGGCGATTTCCTTGTCACCGCGGAAAGGCGTGATCTCTCCGACGGCGATCTCGTCGAACCGAATGAAAGGGTCGTGCTGAACTTCGACCCTGGTGCTGCGCATATCTTTCCGGCTTGAACACTACCAAAAACAAAGGGAACATCTTCATGTCTAAGTCATTCAAAGAGAATGCCCCAATTTCCGCCGAACAATTCATGGATGAACTGATGCGCCTCAAGCGCGGATCGGTCACACGCCGACATTTCCTCGGCGTCACCGGTCTCGGCCTTGCGTGTGCAATATTGGCGCGCGAGACCGGACTGTTCTCGACGCCGGCCTTTGCCGAAGATCTCAGCAAGCAAATGTCGATTGCCACGTGGCCGAACTACCATGACCCCGCAACATTTGAGGCTTTCACCGCAGCGACCGGCGTTGCCGTCGAGGTCAACGTCTTTGGCTCGAACGAAGAAATGCTGGCCAAGCTACAAGCGGGCGGCACCGGCTGGGATCTGTTCGTGCCGACGAACTACACGATTTCGACCTATGCCAAACTTGGTCTGATCGATGCGCTCGACATGCCAAAACTGCTGAATTACAGCGCAGCGACGGAAACGGCGCGTTTTACCGCGGAGGGCGTGATCGATGGCACGACCTACGCAGTGCCGAAAAACTGGGGCACAACCGGCATTGCCGTTAACTCGACAAAGATCAAGACTCCGGTCACGAGCTGGAAGGACTTCTTCGAAATTGCTCAGGGCGAAGGCGATACGCGGGTCATGGTACACGACTATCAGTTGACCACGATCGGCAACGCGCTGGTTTCGCTCGGCTACTCCTTCAATTCGATCAAGCCCGAAGAATTGGCGAAGGCGGAAGAACTTCTTGTGAAGGTCAAGCCACACCTCTACGCCATCAACAGTGATTACCAGCCGGCAATGCGCGCAGGCGATGCCTGGATGACCATGTGCTGGACCAATGACGGCGCACAGCTGAACCGCGACGTTCCGGAAATCAAGTTTGTTCTCGGCAAGGATGGCGGCGAGATCTGGTCCGATTTCTATGCCATTCCGAAAAGTGCTGCAAACAAGCCAGCAGGCTATGCGTTACTCAACTATTTGATGGACCCGTCGAATGCCGTGAAGGAGCATATCGCCAACGGTGCCCCGACAACCGACAGCCGTGTCCTTTCGCTACTGCCAAAGGAAGTCACGTCCAATACCATCGTCTATCCGCCGGAAGCTGAACTGACACCGCTGGAATTTGGTGCTGCCGTTACGCTCACTGATCCGGCGCGCGCCGAGGTCATGGCACGCTTCAAGTCAGCCTAACGCATCGTGCCCTGTCTCCCTTTCGCCAGCAGCGGAGAAGGCGGGGCATCATTGAAGAGATCTCGGATGGCATTGGCAATAAACACAAAACGAGGGATGGTGACGGCAGCGCTTGTGGCACCGGCCGTGGCGTGGCTGTTCATCTTCCTCGTGCTTCCATTCATCGCCATGGTCGTCTTTTCCGTTGGCGATCGTGCACCCGAAGGCGGCTATCAGCCGGCCTTTACATTTGCCCAGTTCGCCAATCTTCCGTCGCGTGCGGCGGCTTTCTGGAACACGCTTGTCCTCGCACCGATTGGTTCCTTGCTGTGTCTGATCGTCGCCTATCCCGTCGCCTATTATCTGGCGGTGAAGGCCACTCCGCGTTACCGGCTACTCCTTGTATCCCTCGTTGTCGTGCCATTCTGGACAAGCCTTCTGGTACGAACCTATGCGTGGATGTATCTCCTCGGATCGCGCGGCATCCCAAATCTCCTGGGCATGATCGGTATTGAGGATGTACGCATTCTCAATACGCCCGGCGCCGTACTCCTCGGCATCGTCTATGGCTATTTGCCGCTGATGATCATGCCGATCTATGTCAATCTGGAAAAGCTCGACCGCCGTCTGCTTGAAGCATCGGCTGATCTCGGCGCCAAACCAGTCTCTACCTTCTTCAGCGTGACACTGCCTCTCTCATTGCCCGGTGTCATGACGGGACTGGCACTCGTCACCATCCTCCTCCTTGGTGAATATTTGATCCCGCAGTTGCTGGGCGGCGGCAAGGTGTTCTTCATCGGTAATGCATTGGTCGACCTCTTTCTTCAATCGCGCAATTGGCCGTTTGGTTCGGCGATTGCGGTCACGCTCGTGGTCGTCGTGGTCTTTGTGCTCCTGATCGCCATGCGGATTGCCTGGAAGATTGCAGGAACAAGACAGGTGGATCTCGTTTGATGCGCGCCTTTATTTCGGTAGTCTACCTGTTCCTCTATGCACCAATCGCCTTGGTGGTGATGTTTTCGTTCAATGCCGGCCGAAATGCCAGTGAGTTCACCGGCTTTTCGACCATGTGGTACGGCAAGGCACTCGGTAACACGTTCCTTGTTGCAGCACTCCAGAATAGTCTGATCATCGCGCTGACGAGCGCTACACTCGCTGCCATTTTCGGCACCATGGCAGCACTTGGCATGGAGCGGTTGCACCCTCGCTCCCGAGCCGTGCTTGATGGCCTGTTTGCCGCCGCCATCGTCGTGCCGGGTGTCGTTATCGGCATCGCAACACTGGTTGCGCTGGTGGAAGTCTTTTCGTTCCTGAACCCAGTCCTGGCCTCGCTATGGACCGGCGAGAATCCGCCGCAACTCGGGCTGGGTTATGGGTCCATCGTTGCCGCCCACGGTCTTTTTTCGATGGCGCTTGTAACGATGATCGTCAAAGCACGCATCGCCAGCCTCGGGCGCGATATTGTCGAGGCTTCGAGTGATCTCTATGCGACGCCGCTGACCACTTTCAGGCTCGTTGTGCTGCCGCAGATCCTTCCCTCGGTTCTCGCTGGATTCCTGCTGTCCTTCACTTTTTCCTTTGATGATTTCATCATCGCCTTCTTCGTCGCGGGCTCGAAGACAACCCTGCCAATCTATGTCTTCGCCTCGATCCGCCGGGGTGTCACACCCGAAATCAACGCCATCGCCACACTGGTTCTGGTCGCCTCGCTGATGATGATCCTGATTGCGCGTGCGCTGATGCGCGAGAAAAAAACACCAAACTGACACAGGAAACACCCATGATCCTCAGAGATAGCATTGCAATAGTCACCGGAGCTGGTTCCGGAATCGGTCAGGCCGGCGCCATGATTTTAGCGCGCGAAGGCGCCCATGTTGTCGTCGCAGACCAGAACGCAATGAGTGCGGAAGCAACTGTAACGCGCATTTGCAAAGGCGGCGGAAGCGCCGAAACGATGGTCGTTGATGTGACTGATGACGATGCCCTTGAGGCGGGGATCTCCTCCGTCATCGCGCAGCATGGCCGCATAGATATCCTGCATAACCATGCCGGCGCGCAGGTCGCTGGCGATCTCGAGCAGGTGGCCGTTGAAGGGTTCGACCGGTCGTGGAGCTTGAATGTCCGCGCCCATTTCATGGCGGCGCGATTGGTCATGTCGGTGATGAAAGCCGCTGGACGCGGCGTCATTCTCAACACCTCGTCATCGTCTGGCGTGCTCTATGATCGCGAGATGATTGCCTACACCACGACCAAGCATGCCGTTATCGCCATGACCCGGCAGATGGCGGGTGACTATGCGAAATACGGCATCCGCGTGAACGCACTTTGTCCTGGCTGGGTCGATACACCCTTCAACGAACCCTTCATTGGCCAGATGGGCGGGCGCACCGCAATCGAAGCCTATGTCCGCCAGCAGGTTCCGCTTGGCCGCTGGGCCAGCGTCGATGAGATCGCGGAATCGATCCTGTTCCTGGTTTCGGATCGCTCATCCTACATCACCGGACAAGCGCTTGTAGTGGACGGCGGCGAAACGGTCGTCTGATCAAATGGACAATCAGATTCTGGTACCCCTTTATTTCGGTTTCATGGGCTCCGCTTGCTACTCCGCCGTCGCGGGTCCATTATTGTCAGGGTATCAAGCTCTTTAAAGACAGCTGGAGATACGATCGCAGCTCCTGCGAGGTCGTTGTAGATGAACTGCACCAGTTGCGGTTTTGACGTTCAAATGGGTTTTGCGTTCTGCCCAAAATGCGGCGCGAAACAGCCGATCGCGTGCCCTGGCTGTGCATATCTCTGTCCACCCGACTTCTCGTTTTGCCCAAGATGCGGGACTGAGATCACTCACGCAACGCCTGATGTCCAGCCTCCGGCAAATGCCCCAGAACGATCCCGCCTGCCCCGGCATGAAAAGCCAGACACCGATGCTGATCGCCGCACCGTTACCGTCTTGTTTGCCGACCTTTGTGGTTTCACCACATTGAGCGAAAAGCTCGATCCAGAAGTTATGCAGACCCTTCAAAACGAACTTTTCGAGGAACTGACAGCAGCGGTGCAGAGCTTTGGCGGCTTTGTTGACAAGTTCATAGGCGATGCAATGCTCGCCTTGTTCGGCGCGCCTTTTGCACACGAAGATGATCCCGAACGAGCACTTCGCGCAGCGCTAGACATGGTGAAACGGGCGGCGCAAGTAGGGGAACGCTGGCGAGCCCGCACTGGTTCGCCTCTGGTATTGCACGTCGGCATCAACACCGGGCCTGTCGTGACAGGCGGATTCGGTGCTGGCAATACCAAATCCTATTCGGTGACCGGCGATATTGTGAACAGTGCACAACGACTACAGTCGATGGCCAAACCGGGCGAGGTGCTTGTCGGGCCGCTCACCTACCGTCTCACCCGGCACGCGTTCTCTTATGAATCACTTGGTGACCAAGCTCTCCGCGGCAAGGTGGGCAGCATTCTGGTGCATCAACTCGTTGGCCCGTTAGAGACGCCGCGCACTGCACGGGGACTTGAAGCACTTGGCCTCAGTTCGCCGTTGATCGGGCGTAACAACGAACTTACCCGCATGCTGGCTTGCCTCGATCTCGCCTGTGCGGGTGCAGCCCAACTCGTCAGGCTGGTCGGCGAGGCTGGCATTGGGAAATCACGCCTGACCGAGGAATTCCTCGCCCGAGCCGGTGAAGACCCGCGCTTCGCCGATGTCGTTGTCCGGCGGGCTATCTGTTCGTCACTCGGCGAGCAGTCCTACGGTACTCTCGGTGCTGTGATACGCAGTGCCTACGAAATCAGCCCCAACGATACACCCGAGAAGACAAGGGATTTGCTTGCTGCCGGATTAAGTGAGCTAGGTCTTGCCCCAGACGAGGTCAAGCAACTTATGCCGCTCCTGCTTTACGTACTTGGCCTTGGCGATCCCGAGGGTGTTTTGAAGTATGTTAGGCCCGAACAATTGCGACGGCAAATTTTTTACGCAATCCGCGCCATTTTCGAGCGGCGCCTGACGCATTCCGCTCTCTTGCTTGTTGTCGAAGACCTTCACTGGGCAGATGCTGCGTCACTGGAGGCGTTGCGCTTCCTCATGGACCGTTTGGATCGCAGCCGTTTCATGCTCTTGACAACGCATCGGCCAGCATTTGACACGGATATACTCGATACAAGCCGAACAAGCTCGACGGCACTGCGCCTAGGCCCCTTGTCGGCCGGCGAAGGTCGAAAACTGCTTGCAGCGTTTTTCGGTAACGATCCGAGCGGATTGCCCGCAGATCTGTGCAACCGTGTGTTGGAACGCGCAAGCGGCAATCCGCTGTTTATCGAAGAGATCGTGCGCCGTCTCATTGAGACCGGCGCGTTACAGCGGGATGGGCCGGCCTGGCGGCTCGCCAACAGGAACGCGGCCGCTGATATTCCCGTCAACATACAGGCAATACTGCTCACTCGAATGGATCGGCTACCGCCTGAAGTTCGCAGACTGGCCCAAGAGGCCGCAGTCATCGGCCCCCGGTTCGAGGCAAATCTGTTAAAGGCCATTTCATCCGGTCCCGCAAACATTGACGCCGGCCTTGAGCTCCTTTGCGACGCCGAAATCATTGAGGAAGTGACCGGTGCGAACCCGGTGTCGGCCCGCACCTACCGTTTCATGCAGACCTTGCTTCATGATGTGACCTACCACAATCTTCTGTTGCAACGGCGTGTCGAAATGCATGGCCGGATCGGCGATGCGCTGGAGCATTTGCATGGCACTGAACCTGAACGTCTCGAAGATCTGGCAATGCTGGGTCACCACTTCAGCCGAACCGCGGCCAGAACGAAAGGAGCACGCTATTTGATGGCGGCCGGCGATCGAGCGAGTAAGACATACGCCAACAGCGACGCCCTACGTCTCTATCAGCAAGCGTTGGACGCCCTGTCAGACGCCGGGGATCAAATGCCGGAGAAACTCCTCCTGTGTGAACGAATTGCTGACCTGTGTGGGCCGGCCGGTCAGCGCAACACTGCCAAAGAACATTACCTGAAGATCTTGAAAATCCATCAAGCCAGGGGTGATGGCGCTGCGACAGCAAGAATACTGCGCAAGCTTGGGCGTTCGTTCTGGGACTCAGGCAAACGCGATCAAGCCGAGGCGCGCTACGCCGAGGCAGCAAGGTTGCTCGATGGAATAGACCCACTGATCGAACACGCCCACCTCGCGCAAGAGCGTGGCCATCTGGCGTTTCGTACGGGTGATCAAGCTGCCGCTGTGCGATGGGCGGACGAAGCACTACGCTATGCGAATTCCTCGGCGGCTGATCAAAGTGCCGAAGCTGAACTCGAGGCCGCTAGAGCAATTGCAGAGGCACTCAACACAAAGGGCGTGGCGCTTGCTCGGCTTGGACAGAACCAGGAGGCTGTGCGCGAGGTGGAACGAAGTGTCCAGGTGGCCGAAGAGGCGGGCCTTCTAAGTGCCGCATGCCGCGGCTATAGCAATCTTGGTGTGCTCTATACCGTTATTAACCCGGAGCTGGCGATCCAGGTATGTCGGCGTGGGCTGAAGGTGGCAACCCGCATTGGCGACCTTGGTTTTCAGGCACGCCTGCTGTCCAATCTCGCGGTCGCCCACTGCACCTTCACGGACCGATGTGTAAGTGAGGGCGTACCTGCCGCTGAAAAAGCTATCGAGATCGATCGTGCGCTCGATCAGCGCGACCATCTCCCAGTACCACTCATTGTACTCGGTCAAATTCATCAATGTCATGGCCAGCCAGAATTGGCACGCCATTTCTACAATGAGGCACTTGAAGTGGCACGCGAAACTGGCGAACCACAATTGCTGTTTCCGTGCTATGATGGCTTGGCGACACTTTGCCTCGACCTTGATGATATGGCCGAGGCAGAACGCTATTTTACCTTGGCGCAGGAAATTTGCGCACAGCATGATCTCGACGCCGGGGCGCTTGTTGTACTGCCGTTTCTTGACTAATCACGCGGAGGACGATTACACGTCAGGGGAAAGTCGCCATCGATGACTTTCGGGGCCACAAGCCGGTATTGATCGGCTTGTTTCGGGGCCTGCATTGCCCGTTCTGCCGGCGCCAAATCACAGCCATGGCGCAACTTGACAGTGCCCTGCGCGATAAGGGCATCGAAAGCCTGACCGTGGTGAATACCCCGATCGATCGCGCCCGGCTTTATTTCCGCTACCACCCATTGCCAAACCTGTTGGCAGCGTCCGACCCAGAACGAGTTTCACACCGTGCATTCGGTCTTCCCAATCTCGAGTTCACTGATGCTGAAAGCGAATGGCCACACAAGATTGGTATGGACGCCGTAGTGAAAATGCGAGTCGACATGCCCGGGGAGTTGCCCGAGCCGATGGATCCGCTGACGGCGACTGATTTTCTCGACAAATCGGATGAATATGAAATTACCGAAGATGATCAGCAGATGATCGCAACCGGCCAAGGTCAACTCGTTGGCGAGTTTCTGCTGGATCGCAACGGCATTGTGCGCTGGTGCTTTACCGAAGTTCCCGAGGGCGGCCGCTACTTGTTTGGGGTGCCGACGCCAAATGAACTGATGTCAGCTGCGTCGCAGCTTGCGGTGTAAAGCACCGATTTTCTGCCCCGAAGGCATCTGAAGCGCCTCGCGAACAATAATTGGGAGAACGAAGAACAATACAAGGCAGCGATACGAGGAGGTCAAATGGACACTGGTGGGTCGTGAATTCGTGCATTGCAACTGCGCATACGGTTGCCCTTGTCAGTTCAACGCTTTGCCTACACAGGGAAACGGCTGCGCCATCGCCGCGATCGCGATCGCGATCGAAGATGGCCATCATGGAACGACTAAACTCGATGGATTGAAGTGCGGCATGATCGTGGCTTGGCCGGGAGCCATCCATGAAGGGAGGGGCCAGGCAGTTCCAATCATCGATGAACGTGGGCCTCGACCGAGCAACGCGAAGCGCTGTTGCGCATCATGAGCGGATTGGATACCGAACCTGGTGCTACTTTTTTCCAAGTGTTTTCGAC
>NZ_JBBNAN010000331.1:0-5510 GCF_037994405.1 Phyllobacterium sp. | reverse complement strand
TTTCAAACGAGGTTATCATGCATGCCCGTAGTTATCTCATTGAAAACAGACGTCAGTTATTCATATAGTGCCAGCCGTGATTCTGAGCACTACTTGCCAATGGTGTTGAATTTTGTTTTTTTCACGTTTATTGCTTGGACATCCCCACACACAACACTGTGCCCAAACACCGGGACGTTAACTCGAAAGCACCGCGATGGTAAGCTAGCAATTCTGTTTAGAGTTGGGATTATGCCGTGCTAAGTCCGTGTCCATTTTGCAAAACTGCAAAAAACATAATCGTTTCAACGCGATTGCCGAGCGAACACCGCGAGCGCCGATTCGCACGGCTTTAAAGGCGTGCGAATCATAGTCAATATTGTCGAGCTACGCGGAAAATCGCCGAAGTGTTTAATTCGCCAGATGGGCCGTAAAGCGTCGCATTTTCTGTTAAACACTTGATTTTGCTCTCGTCACGGCCACGTCACGCACAATTTATTAATTCTTTCTTAATCAACAGGGATAGGCGAGGTTTAGGGAGCGTCGAGACACTGAATAAATAGAACTGACCCGAACAAAAAAACAATAAGAGCAAACAAATCCAGAAGGAAAATACTTCCTTCACTAAAGGGCGTAGGGGAAAATTATGAGTGGGACCATAGCGCGTACTACAACTGACCATGTTATTCACGGTTCAAAGGATAACAACGAGTCGAAATTCAAAAGTGGTATCTTCATATATGCTGAAGCAGGAGTCGTTTTCCAGGGTTTGGTACAATCCCTGGAAAGAACATTTCCTGATATCGAGGTCATCCTGTCAAGTAAACTTGCAGAATCCGACGAATCCGATGCCGACATCGGCCTGGTGCTCGTGCATACGGGATTCGTGTTTGACCTCGGCGATTGCGTAGCGCGTTGTCATAAGCGTTTTCCTAACGCTTCGATAACGCTAATGATCGATGAGAACAGCGCCGGCATACACGAACTCAATAGTCTCTTTGACAGCAAGCAGGTACAGGGACTCCTTCCCTTCAGCCTGAAACTCGATGTTTGGCTTGCCGTTGTCTGGCTATTGCTGAATGGCGGTGAATATTATCCTTCCACCATCGCTCGTTCGATGGAGAAGGCATCGGCGGGCAAGTCAATGTCGCACAACATTCATGGAAAGGGTGCTCAAGGTCCAATGAAGGCCCTGACGCTGCGCGAGCATCAGATCCTGGAACTTCTTTCCGAGGGCTTGCAGAACAAGATCATTGCCGATCGGCTGGCACTTTCGGAACACACGGTGAAGGTGCATGTGCACAATCTCATTCGCAAATTGCGGGTGCACAATCGCACGCAGGCTGCGGCGATATATCGAGACAGCGTCGACCAGGAGGAGCTCAGACCCCCTTTTAGAGGGTACGGTACGCCGATGGTGCGTCCCGAAAACACCTACGTGATGGGCCAGGCCATCTAAGGCAATGTCCCGCATTAATGATGTACTGATGCTGGTGGGCAAACTGAACTATACGTGGACGAACACCGAAAGCCTGTTCATCTACCTGATTGCCCACCTGCTCGACACCAACAAGGAAGCCGCAACGGTCATCTTCCTGACGCTCAACACGACACGGGCACGCATCGATTTGCTTGAGCGTCTGGCGAAAATCAGCTCGACGCCGCCGGACTCCAAGGTTGCAGTTCTTGAAATTACCAGCCGGATGACGCGCGAGCAAAGGCTTCGCAACAAATACAATCACTGTATCTACTCATTCGACGAAGCGGGCGTGCTCGCCTCGACGCAATTGATGCGGATCGTCGATATGAACGACAATGTAAAGTATGGAAAAGTCGAAGCGCTCGATGATGAGGAACTGCAGCGCATTCAAGCCACTATCGAGGCAATCAAGGAAGTGAACCGGTCTATCTGGGCTTTCATCAGGCTCAAAAACATCCAGGTCTGATGCCGGCGTGCGCCACCGAAATTCGATGTCGCCGACGGGGCATGGGAGTACCCTTGCCGAGGCCATCAATAATTCTCGCTACCGGTTTGCAAGGCGTGTTAATCAATATTAATTATTGAACGAAATTCCAATATAATATAACTTATTTGTGACGATGGAAATGAAAAACGCACTAAAAACAAGAAGAAGTAATACTATAGTTTAAAACAGATTGGGTAAATCCCGGAATTATATTTTATATAAGCTTAGACAACTTCTTGTTAAAAGCAGGGGGACTCGGATCGTTGTTTATAAAATGACGATCCATAAAATCAACGCCTTGGGCTTCATCCGAAGCAACTTGGCGGACTAAAAACAGAAGGTCATTTGGGGGGCCTGGTCATGACGTTAATACCGAAACCGCTGATTGAACAGCGGATAAGAAACGCGCCAGCAATGGGACGCTTTCTCGATGGGATAGCGCCCATCATCTCATCATTTGCCGGGCTCCTTATCAAGCTCCCGGCAGCGGCCGGCATTGTCCCGGCCATGCGTGGCAAAGAGTTCATACGTTGCGGATCCCGTTCCAGGCTGAAAGGCAGTCGCCGGCCATAGCGCCGCCCTGCCCAAGGCCAGAACGAACAGGAAAATGCACTCTCACGCAACATTTGCCCAAGGGTATCTATGCGCAACCGCCTGCAGACATTTTGCCCCTCAAAGACAGTGCATTCACGGATCGTCAATGCGCTCTGGATCGAATATGGCGGAACGCCGTGGAACATGCCGTCCGATTGGGAGCCGGAGCGCTCCTGGGCCCGGCAACTCGACCTGACCCTCATTCCCAACCTCGGACCGATGTCGGTGGCAATCCTGGTGCAATGGCTTGCGGCCGGCGATGACGAAACCGAGCAGATCAAGTAGCCGGCCTTCTTTTTCAAGAAATCTACATCGTATTTCCACGCCGGAAGCGTGAAATGACGAATATTGCTTGTCGGGATTGGAATGGAATCGAATTGATTAAGGTCTTGTGAGGGCAGTGCTACGCCGAAATTCTAACTAACTAATCATCGAATTCCGGCGTAGGTCCCCCACTGACTGCCCGCTTGCTCCCACACACGCTTGAATGCTTTTTTGTTTTATTTTCATGCGTTAAACTTGCGACCACGTGTTGAGATTATGAACCGCCCCGTTACGCAAGCGTGACTCAAATGCTGTTTTTGGCACTTTTTCTGAAGATTCTGCTAATTAATTGGGGTTAGGCGCAATTAGGACGCCGCCAATAGTCCGAATTAGGCCCGCAACTTGCGCCATTGCGACGTCTCGTTGAATTGCCAGCCGGCGAAATCCGGAGCCAATTGCGGCATCGTCACGCTCTTGCGCTCCAATAGAACATCGAGCAGCAGCTCGGCATCGTCACGCTTGATGTTGCGGATATGCGGCCTCAGCCGTTCTGCCGCGCGATCGATATCGGGCGAGACCACGTCGAAGATGCGCCGCCATGTGCGTTCCTTGAAAAACACGCCATCAGCCTTCGTGCGGATGAGAGCATGTTCCTCATCCGTGATCGCGCCAGCAGCCAAGGCCGCATCAAGCGTTGCATCGATCGTGACCATTGCTTCGCTGAAGGCCACATAGCCAAATTCGGCCGGCGCATGCACCTGCGCAACGGCAGCATCGTCTTCCAGACCGCCAAAGGCGTAACGCTCAAACACCTTTCCAATGCCGATCATGCCGAAGGGATGGCATTCGGCAGCGCGCAGCGCGCCCATGCTGGCAGCGCCATAAACTGTGGCACCTGCGGAAAGGGCATGCAGGATTTCCTTGTGCCAGACGGCCGCGACGTCCTCGAACCGGCCATCGACCAGGCCGATGACGCGAAAACCCTGGTCGACCGCATGGGTGATGTCTCCGCATTTCGCCGGGCCGCGGCAGGTCAGCCCATAATCCGGCAAGACGCGGTCTTCCCCTGCGCGCACCGGCACAAACTCTGTTCCAGAAAGGCTCGGGCCTGCAAACAGGATCTTCATTGCCGCTCCTATTGCCGCAACATGGCGTTGAGCGCCCGCCCGCCGAAGCGGTGCTTGCGGGTGCCCGCCGGACTTTCAAGCTCGTTGACCAGCACGCGGCAGACCGACATGCCATATTCCTCGCCGCCAAGCGGCACGGCGACCACACTGGTGATGCCACGCCGGCGCAGCGGTTCGAGATAGGTTTTAAGACTGGCGCGCAGGTGCGGCTCCGGTTCCTCGAACCGCCAGTGATCGGCGGGCTTGGCGTGAATATAGACGGAGAGATCGGGCGCCAGGCGCTGGTGATATTCCGATGGGTCGAAATCATCGCGCGCACCGGAAATATTGGTGATACGCGTCTGCGCCGCCTCGGTGATCGCCCGCATGGCGGCAACGCGCGGCGACAGGTGGCAGCCATAGCCGGCGGCGAGGTCAAAGTGCAGATAAGTGCCGTGCTGCGTGGCCGGACTGATCGTTGCCATGAAAACCGGCAGGCCGATATCCGACGTTATGTTGAACAGGCGCAGGACGAAATTCGCAACGGTTATCCGCTCCGCCAGCCAGTCAATGCCGCTATCGGCAAAAGCCGCCGGATCGACACAGCGCGCCTGCACCCCTGCGTCGCGCTGGAAGCGCCATAACTCAGTGGCATCGCGCTCAACGCGTTCGCACAGGCCGTGAATGACCGCTTCCAGCAGGCAGTTGCCCGAGGCAAGGCCGTCGGTCGACTGGCAATAATGAAAGGATCGCCGCGCCGAGGTAAAATCCAGCGAGACGAGTTCGCGCGGCACGAACACCGGCTTCTGCTTCAACAGGTCGAAGCCTTCGAGCCAATAGTCGGTCTCATCGGACCCTGCCTCGTCCGCGCCGCGCATCAAGAGCATACGGCCGTCAAACACGGTATGACCCGCGCCCTGCAGCTCGCGGCGGCTGGCGGCAAAGGAGGCAAGCGGAATATTTTCGGCAATAGCGATTTCGGCAGCTTCCATCACGGCGGAAGCGCGGGCATGGCCTGCGCTGATGCCCTTGCCCTGGCTCACGGCCAGTGTCCGGCTGTTGGGCCGCACGGCCATCCAGACGGGAATGCCAATGCGGTCGAGGCCGGTGACTTCGGCCATGCGCACGATGCCCAGACGAGGAAAGTGCGGCCGCAACCGGTTTACGGTTTCGTCCGCATCAAATAGTCGCGTCGATGACAGTTCATCAAGGCGGAAAGCAGAGCGAAGGTTCGCTTCGTCTGCCGCCAGCCGGTCAAGAACCGGAATCCCGGCCAATGGTTTCATTGCCACTCCATCAGCCCGCAAATTACGCACCCATCACAAAACTATCCGAACCCCGGATAGTGACTACAACGTTACTCAGTCTATGCAGCGGGACCCGCAGAAAATGCCCGCTCTGTCGGATTGCTGCGGCTGTCACACGAGAAAGCCCGGTCTGACGGATCGCTGCGGCCATCAAACGAGAACGCCCGGTCCGACGGATCGCTGCGGCCGTCGAACGAGAAAGCCCGATCAGATGGATCGCTGCGGCCATCGAACGAGAAGGCCCGATCCGATGGATCGCTGCGGCCATCGAACGAGAAGGCCCGGTCCGACGG
>NZ_JBBNAN010000330.1:0-33650 GCF_037994405.1 Phyllobacterium sp. | reverse complement strand
CCTTCCTATATGCCAGGGCTGTTTGCCGCCATCGTCGCGTTCATGGGCGTTGTCCTGAAGGGCAGCAATTCGATCTTCTACAAGAACTGGAAAGTTATTCAGAAGTAACAAGCCAGCTCGGCGCTATTTCTCCCCCGCAAGGGGGGAGATAATCGACATCAACCCCTACCCCCGCAGCACACCACCGGTCTGCTTGCTCACGCTTTCGACGATGCGCTTCGTCAGCGCTTCCAGATCCTCGTCGTTCAGGGTGCGTTCAAGTGGTTGGATCGCCACTTCGATCGCCACGGACTTTTTGCCATCACCAATGGACGCACCTTCGAACAGATCGAAGACCTGGACGCCGGTGATCAGCTTCTTGTCGCCGGCAAGGGCTGCACGAACGATTGCGCCGGCTTCGACGGACTTGTCGACGATGAACGCGAAATCCCGGCGCACGGCCTGGAAATCCGAAAGGTGGAGTGCCAGCTTGGTGCGGGTCGCCTTCTGCTTCGGCTCCGGAATGGCGTCGATATAGACTTCGAAGCCACAAAGGCTGCCTGCCACATCGAGCGTTTCCAACGTCTTCGGGTGAAACTCGCCGAAGGTTGCGAGGATAACCTTGGGTCCAAGCTTGATCGTGCCCGAGCGGCCGGGATGATACCAGGCTGGACCACCGCTTTCGATCTGCAGTTTGTCGACCGGCGCTCCTGAGGCTTCGAGCACGGCCAGCGCATCGGCCTTTGCGTCGAAAACGCCAACCGGAGCGGCATTGCCTGACCAGTGACGGGCCGAACCTTCAAGCCTGGCTGTGCCGCGGCGAACGCCAGCGGCAACGCGGCGCTGGGCTTCCGGCGTGTTGCCTTCGTAAGTGCCCGAGACTTCGAACAGCGCGAGATCGTTGAAACCGCGATCGGCATTGCGCTGGGCAGCGGCAAGCAGGCCGGGCAACAGCGACGGGCGCATATCGGACATGTCGGCCGCGATCGGATTGGCGAGCTTCAGTTCGGGCTGACCGCCTCCGAAAGCCCTTGCGGCCTCTTCGGAAATGAACGACCACGTTACAGCTTCCATCATGCCGCGCGCAGCGAGTGCCCGCCGAGCATTGCGGGTGCGAATCTGCAATGTGGTCAGGATCTTGCCGTTGACCGCCGCATGGCTCACCAGCGGCTGCGGTTCGATGCGGTCGACGCCATGGATACGCATGACTTCCTCGACCAGATCGGCCTTGCCATCAATGTCCGGGCGCCATGACGGCACCACGGCATCCACGAGCTCGCCCTTGCCTTGCGGTACGAAGCCGAGGCGCGACAGGATATCGAGGCTGGTTTCGGCCGGAACATCGATGCCGGTAAGGCGCTTGACCTCCGACGCTGGGAACGGAACCGTCTTTGGCGTATGGCCCTTGTAGCCAACGACCTGCCTCTCGGAAGGCGTGCCGCCGCAGAAATCGAGCACCAGCTGCGTCGCAAGCTCGAGGCCGGGGATCATGAATTCCGGATCAACGCCGCGCTCGAAGCGGTAACGCGCATCGGTTATGATGCCGAGCGTACGACCTGTACGGGCAATGTTCATCGCATCCCAAAGCGCTGATTCCACCACGACATTGGTGGTGTTCTCATCGCAGCCGGAATGTTCGCCGCCCATGATGCCGCCAATCGACTCGACGCCATCTGCATCGGCGATAACGACATTGTCCGGATTGAATGTATATTCCTTGCCATTGAGGCCAAGGATGCTTTCCCCTTCCCTGGCGCGGCGCACGGTGAGGTTGCCCTTGACCTTGTCGGCGTCGAAGACGTGGAGCGGACGCCCGCGGTCGAAGGTCAGATAGTTGGTGATATCCACCAGCGCATTGATCGGGCGCAGGCCGATGGCGATCAACCGCTGCTGCAGCCATTTCGGGCTATGGCCATTCTTGACGCCCTTGATCGTGCGCCAGGCGAAGCCCGGGCAAAGATGCGGGCTATCGCCGAGATCGAGCGCAACGTTCACCTGCGGGCGGCCGGAGCCCTTCATCGGTTCGATCGGTTGCTGCCTGAGCGTCCCGAGGCCAGCCGCGGCGAGGTCGCGGGCGATGCCGTAGACGCTGGTGCAATCGGGGCGGTTTGGTGTCAGATTGATCTCGATGACCGGATCGTCCAGCCCCGCATAGGCGGCGAAGCTGGTGCCGACCGGCGCATCTGCGGGCAGGTCGATGATGCCGTTGTGCTCGTCGGACATCTGCAGCTCGCGCTCGGAGCACATCATGCCGTGGCTTTCAACGCCGCGGATCTTGCCGACCGACAATGTAAGGTCAATGCCAGGAACGTAGGTGCCGGGTGCAGCGAAGGCCCCGACCAGACCTGCACGTGCATTGGGCGCCCCGCAAACCACCTGCAGCGGTTTGCCATCGCCGGTATCGACGGTGAGGACCTGCAACTTGTCGGCATCTGGATGGCGCGCGGCCGTCAGCACCTTGGCAATGACGAAGGGCTTCAGCGCGGCCTTGTCGTCAAGCGATTCGACCTCCAGACCAATCATGGTCAGGGTCTCGACGATCTCGTCGAACGAAGCCTTTGTCTCAAGATGATCTTTCAGCCAGGAGAGTGTGAATTTCATGATTTCACTCGTTTTCAGATTTGATGTCTGGGGACTTCGGCAAAGCCGCCTAGGTCCCCTCAAAGAAGCTTGGTGCCCCTTACGCGCTCAAGCCGCCAAACAGCGTCGGCATATCGAGCGGCCGGAAACCGTAATGCTGCAGCCAGCGGACATCGGCATCGAAGAAGGCGCGCAGGTCCGGCATGCCATATTTCAGCATGGCAATACGATCGATGCCCATACCCCAGGCAAAGCCCTGATACTCATCCGGATCGAGACCGACGGCGCGCAGGACATTGGGATGCACCATGCCACAGCCGAGAATCTCCATCCAGTCGGTGCCTTCGCCGAACTTCACTTCCTTGCCGGAACGGTCACACTGGATATCGACTTCCAGCGACGGCTCGGTGAAGGGGAAATAGGACGGGCGAAAGCGCATCTTCAGCGATGGGACCTCGAAGAATGCCTTGCAGAACTCTTCCAGCACCCACTTCATGTTGGCGACGTTCGCAGTCCTGTCGATGACCAGACCCTCCACCTGATGGAACATCGGCGAATGGGTGGCATCGGAATCCATGCGATAGGTCTTGCCGGGAATGACGATGCGGATCGGCGGCTTCTGGCTCTCCATGGTGCGGATCTGCACCGGGCTCGTGTGGGTGCGCAGCACGCGCCGCTCGCCATTCTCGTCCGGGTTGAAGAAGAACGTATCGTGCATCTCGCGCGCCGGATGACCCTCCGGGAAATTCAGCGCGGTGAAATTGTAGTAATCCGTCTCGATATCCGGGCCTTCCGCGATGGAGAAACCCATATCGGCGAAGATCGCCGTAATCTCGTCGACAACCTGGCTGATCGGATGGATACGGCCACGCTCGGCCGGAGCGGCGCGGACCGGAAGCGTGACATCGACCTTCTCGGTTTCGAGACGCAGGGTGATCGCCGCATCCTTGAGCGCGGTCTTGCGGGCGGTCAACGCCTCGGTGATGCGGTTCTTCAATCCGTTGATGGCCGGGCCCTGGGACTGGCGCTCTTCCGGCGACATCGACCCCAGCGATTTCAGCTTCTCAGAAATGGAACCCTTCTTGCCAAGGGCGGCAACGCGGACGGCTTCGATGGCCGCTTCGTCATTCGCTGCCTCAATCTGCGTGGCAAGCACGCTTTCCAGTTGTACCAGATCGTCCATGGTTCTTCACCCGTTTCGCGGTTTGCGACTGATCGTAATCGTGCAGAAAATTGAAAAACCCGCGCTAGCCGAGCCAGCGCGGGTTTCCCAAGTCTATATTTCCGAAATGCTTTGGGAGCGGCGGCTGGCTTAGTGGACAGCGCCTTCAAAAGCGTTCGGAGTGGTGTTCTTGAGGTATTCAAGCGCCTTCTTGGCAGAAGCCACGAGTGCACCGAATGCTTCCGGCTCGTGGATCGCGAGATCCGACAGAACCTTGCGGTCAACCTCGATACCCGACTTCGACAGACCATCGATGAAACGGCTGTAGGTCAGGCCATGTTCACGCACAGCGGCGTTGATGCGCTGGGTCCAGAGCGCGCGGAACGTGCGCTTCTTGTTCTTACGGTCGCGGTAAGCGTACTGCTTCGAACGATCGACAGCGGCCTTGGCGGTGCGGATGGTATTCTTGCGGCGGCCACGGAAACCCTCGGCCTGCTTCAGAACTTTTTTATGCTTGGCGTGGGACGTAACGCCCCGTTTTACACGTGCCATGATATGATCTCCTTTCTTCGAGGTTCCCTGTCATTTCTTTCGAAATAACCGCCTCTTGGGGTAAAAACGTTGCCCGGCTTAGAGGCCGTTGGGCAGGAACTTCTTCACGATCTTCGCATCGGCATCGGCGAGAACCATTGTGCCACGTGCGTCACGGATGAATTTGTTCGAACGTTTGATCATGCCATGGCGTTTGCCAGCGGCGGCGGCTTTGACTTTGCCAGTCCCGGTGATCTTGAACCGTTTCTTGGCAGCAGATTTGGTCTTCATCTTGGGCATTTTGCTACTCCTAATCTTATGAGTCCCGCTGTGCTCTTTCAGAGTTTCGGGTCTCTTGTTTTCATTTCAGGCCGACCAAAGCCTGAAAGCATACAAAACCGCCACGGCATGCCCTGCCGGGCGGTTTGAACGGGTGCTTATTAGCAGAAGTCAGGAAAAGCGCAACTGTTGAATCGTGCGTGCCGACGAAAACCTTAGTAAAGTCGCAGCAGAATTGGCAGAACGTGAATCGATTGCAGATACTCGACGAATTCGAACAGCGGATAGGAAACGAAGAACACCAGCCCGTCAGTGAATGTCTTGTACAGCATGGAAGACTTGACTGTCAGCACTTCGGCTTCCCGATAGATCGAGAAATTCGGGAAGAAGCGCGGCACTTCGGCCTTGTATGAGGTGTATGCATCGCCAAATATTTCTTCCAGATAGCCCTCTTCCGTCACAATGACAAAATAGAATGCCACATAGCAAAGAACGGCCAATAACAGGGCCACAATCAGGCTTCCTGTCATAAACCCGATGCCAGCAGCGCCAATCGTGCTAAAGACATAAAGCGGATTGCGGCTCATCGAATACGGTCCAAGCCGGACAATCTCGGTGCTTTTGCGTCCGCCGATATAAAGCGTGCACCACATCCGGCCAAGAATTGTCAGCACGATGACGCCGATACCAAAATCCTCGATATACTCGTGGGCCCAGTCATTGCTCCAGGCGGAACGAACTGTCAGCAGCGCCACAAGAATCAAGCCGATGATCACCGCAATCGCAATACGTCTGCGTTGCTGAAAACGGGACATCTCTTTAGGGGAAGTCAGCACCATAAGGGCCTCGGATCTGGACTACTCAAGACAAAAGCCGCCCGTAGGCGGCTTAGATCGTGATGTTTCGCTTATTTCAGCGCGGTGCGAGAACCATCATCATCTGACGGCCTTCAAGCCGTGGCTCTGCCTCGACCTTGGAAATATCTACCGTGTCCTCCTTGACCCGGTCCAAGAGCCGCATTCCGAGCTCCTGGTGGGCCATTTCACGACCACGGAAACGCAGTGTCACCTTGACCTTGTCACCTTCGTCAAAGAAACGCTTGATCGCCTTCATCTTCACATCATAGTCGTGCGTGTCGATGTTCGGGCGCATCTTGATTTCTTTGATCTCGACCGTCTTCTGCTTCTTGCGCGCTTCGGCAGCCTTCTTCTGTCCCTGGTACTTCAGTTTCCCAAGGTCAACGATCTTGCAGACCGGCGGCTCGGCATTGGGCACGATCTCGACAAGGTCGAGTCCAGCCTCATCGGCCATGGCCAGTGCTGCCTGAATGGTAACGATACCGTGGTTTTCACCTTCGGCATCAATGAGCTGTACCTGGGGTACCCGGATATCACGGTTGGAACGCGGTCCATCTTTCTGGACCACCTGTGCTCTAAAGGGTCGGCGAATGGCAGTAGTCTCCTTGAATTATTTCGGTCACGCAAATAGCACCGTCAGACCGTAGCCGCAATGCTTTGAATGCGCTGGCATAAGCCAATATCACTATTTTCGGGATAAATCACTCCAATCAAACATAGGAATATTTCAGTTTTATGCAATGTTGCTGGCTTTATCGAGGTGATTTGCCGTGGCAAAAGGCAGTACATCGATGAGGAGTCGCGTTCATGAATACATCGCCGCCACAGTTCCTTGACGTCAAAGGCACGAATATTGCGCTTCGCCTTCGTGCGGGGCGCGAACCCGGCATTGTCTGGCTCGGCGGTTATCGCTCGGACATGCTCGGCACCAAGGCCGAGTGGCTGGATCATTACGCTGCCGAGAAAGGCCTGGCGTTTCTCAGGCACGATTATTCCGGCCATGGCGAATCCGGCGGCGAATTTCGCGACGGAACGATCTCCTCATGGCTTGAGCAAAGCCTGGCGGTCTTCAGGCATTTCGCGTCCGGCCCGCAGATTCTCGTCGGCTCATCCATGGGCGGTTGGATCGCCCTGCGCCTCATCCAGGAGTTGCAGAGGTCGGGTGAACGCGAGCGCGTTGCCGGCCTGATCCTCATTGCGCCTGCACCGGATTTCACTTCGGAACTGGTCGAGCCACAACTGACTCATGACCAGCGCCGGCAACTTGCCGACCGCGGCTATATGGAAGAGCCTTCGGACTATTCGCCCGAGCCTTATATTTATACCAGGGCGCTGCTCGAAGACGGCAAAACCAATCAGGTTCTGAAGGGTGTCATCCAGACCGACTGCCCGGTCCACATTCTCCAGGGTATGGAAGACCGCGACGTGCCCTATGCACATGCACTGCGCCTTGTCGATCACCTGCCCGTCGATGATGTGACGATAACGCTGGTCCGCGATGGCGATCATCGCCTGTCGCGGCCGCAAGACCTTGAACTTCTCTCCCGAACGGTGTCTTCAATGGTCGATCGCTTCAAAGCCCGTCAATCCATCCAATGAACCTCTTATCTCAGGTTTCGCCATGCGCTTCTCCGTGATTGCTTCTGCTGTCGTCGCTGCTGTTGTCGGATTTGGCGGAACGCTTGCCCTCATCATCGCGGCGGCGCAGGCCCTAGGGGCAACACAGGCGGAGACCGCAAGCTGGGTAACGGCAATCTGCCTCGCCATGTTCGTCGCCACCGGCTATTTGAGCTGGCGCTACAAGATGCCGATCATCGCTGCCTGGTCGACGCCCGGATTGGCACTCATAGGCGGATCGATCGGCTTCACCATGCAGCAGGCCGTCGGTGCCTTTATCATCACCGCCATCGCCATCATCATCACTGGGCTGGTGAAGCCAATTTCCGCTCTGGTGTCGAAGATCCCCGCGTCGATTGCTTCGGGCATGCTGGCCGGTGTCCTCTTCGCCTTTCTTACCGGCGCGGCTCGGACAGTACCCGTGGATCCGCTTTTCGTGCTGCCTCTCGTCGCGCTGTTCTTCATCATCCGCCTATTCAATCCGGCCATGGCAGTGCTTGCGGTACTTTTCGGCGGCGTCCTCTACGCCTCTCTCAGCGGCCGCGTCGTGAGTGTTCCCAGCATCGAGCTCTCGACGTTGACCCTGATCATGCCGGTCTTCGACGCGCGTGCCATGATCGGGCTCGCCCTGCCGCTCTATCTCGTCACCATGGCCTCGCAAAACCTGCCGGGTTTTGCGGTTCTGCGTGCAGCGGGCTATGAACCACCTACGGCCGCCGCGCTCCAGGTTACCGGTCTCGTTTCGCTGATCAGCGCGCCGTTTGGCGCCCACACCAGCAATATGGCAGCGATTTCGGCTGCAATCTGCACTGGACCGGACGCCCATCCCGACCCGGAAAAGCGCTGGCTGACCGGACCGTTCTACGCGCTGTCCTATCTGATCTTTGCGATTTTCGGCGCATCGCTGGTTGCATTGTTTGCGGTCTTGCCCGCGCCGCTGATCGCCCTTGTCGCAGGTCTCGCGCTCATCGGGGCCTTCACCAACACTATGTCGCTCGCCCTCAAGATCGAACATGAGCGCCTGGCAGCGACTGTGACATTTGCGGTTACGGCATCTAGCATTACCATCGGTGGGATCGGCGCTGCCTTCTGGGCACTGGTAGCTGGCCTTATCGTCGTTTTCATCGATCACGCAAAGAAACATCTCTGATATCAATGCTTTGGAGCATATGAGATCACGCATTCTTGAAAAGGCGCAAATCCTTTCCCATGTCGTTATCAATCGACCAATCAGGGTCGGGGCTTTCTTGATAAGGAAGGGCTTTCGATGAACAATGCTGCTTTGATCCGGCCAGGCTGGACACCGGCGACCATCGCTCTGATGATTATCGGATTCATGCTGTTCTGGCCACTTGGCTTAGCCATGCTCGCCTATATCGTCTGGGGCAATCGCTTCGGCGGTTTCAAGCACGAAATGAGCAATGCGACTGACAATGTCTGCGGTGCGTTCCGCCGTCACCGTCGCAATCATCATTTCGGCCGCGGCCCATTCGGCACCGGCAATATTGCCTTTGATGAATGGCGCGAAAAAGAGCTGGAGCGCCTCGACGAAGAGCGCCGCAAGCTTGAGGAAATGCGTAGCGAGTTTGAAGAATATGCGCGTGAACTCCGCCGCGCCAAGGATCGCGAAGAATTCGATCGCTTCATGGCTGAGCGCAACACTGCGCCAAAGAAGCCGTCGGGCTCCGTTCCCGGCGTGAACGATACCGACGGAGAATAACGGCTCTCGCGGTCGGTTCCTCCAGTCCTGATAGCGATATCTCGTACCATGGCGGCGCCTTTCGGCGCCGCTTCTGTTTTTCTCACCGCTTTTGGTCGAATCAATTAATGTGATCTCATGATCCTGTCCCTGTTCCGGAGTCCGCCGAAAAAATCCGCAACGCTGAAAGCCGAGCGGAGCTATGAGGTTGCAGGCCGTGTCCTGCCGCTGCGGGTGATGGAAAATCCGCGGGCAACACGGCTGACCCTGCGTATCGATGCTGGCGGCAAGGGCCTTCGCATAACCGTGCCACCGGGCATGCCGACACGCGAGATCGAGAAATTCCTGACGCGCCATGAGGGCTGGATCGAAACGCGCATCGCCAAGATGCCAGACCAACCCAAGGTACGTCCGGGGGTGAAGATCCCTGTACGCGGTGTGCCGCATCTCATCGTGCATGAGCCGGCAAAACGCGGAACTGTCCGGCAGGAAGACGGGCCAGAGGGTCCAAAGCTGATCGTCTATGGTGACCGTCCGCATCTGGCGCGGCGCGTGGGCGATTTTCTGAAGCGCGAGGCCCGGAGCGATCTCGAAATGCTCGTGGCGCGCCACATGGCAACCGTCGGGCGGCGCGCAAAGGCCATTCGCCTGAAGGATACGAAGAGCCGCTGGGGTTCTTGCACATCGGATGGGACGCTATCCTTTTCCTGGCGCATCATGATGGCTCCGCCGCCGATCATCGACTATCTCGTCGCGCACGAGGTTGCCCATTTGAAAGAAATGAATCACGGGCCGAAATTCTGGAAATTGTGCGGTGAGCTTTGCCCGGATACCGAACGCTGCAAGGCCTGGCTGAAGCGCAACGGCGGCGCACTGCAGGCTATCGATTTCAGCTGATGCAAGCAGCGATTTCACCTGCCGTTCTGCAGGCGGCCCGCACCCTATGGGATTTTCATCTCATTTATGACGAAGTGTCGAAAGCTGACCTGATCATGGGGCTCGGCAGCTATGACCTGCGCGTCGCGGATCGCTGCGCAGAATTGTTCCATCAGGGCCTGGCGAAGCAAATTCTGTTTACCGGCAAGTCCGGCAACTGGACAGGCGGGCTCTATGACGGAACGGAAGCGGAAGCTTTTGCCATGCGCGCAAAGGAGCTGGGCGTTCCGGGTAAAGCCATCCTGATCGAGCCACAGGCCACCAATATCGGCGAAAATATCCGGTACGCGAAGGCGATGGCGGGCGACAATATTCGCCGCGCCATTATCGTCACCAAACCCCAGACCCAGCGCCGCGCCCATGCAACCGTGCGGGCTCAATGGCCGGACGTCGAAGCGCTGGTGACGGCGCCACCGACCCGTTTTGAGAATCAGCCGACGCAAGCCTATCCACTCGATATGTTCATTCATGAAATGGTCGGGGATGTGCAACGCATGATCGATTATCCGGCCAAGGGCTTCCAGATAGCGCAATCCATCCCTGCATCTGTCGCGGATGCGTTCGATTTCCTTGTGAAAGAGGGTTATCACCACCATCTCTAACAGTTGATCCATGCGCAAAATCCTCGACTTTGACGCATTTTCGTGCGAGTTGCGGCTTATGAGCCTTGATATCAAGATATGCGGGTTGAAAACCGACGAAGCAGTCGCGGCAGCGCTGGACGGCGGTGCATCGCATATCGGCTTCATTTTCTTCCCGAAGAGCCCGCGCAATATCGATTCCGCTTCAGCAGGCCGCCTGCGCCGCGCCGCTGAAGGGCGCGCCAAGGCCGTGGCCGTGACGGTCGATGCTGATGACGCGACGCTTGATACGATTGTTGCATCAATGAACCCGGACATGCTGCAACTGCATGGCGAAGAGAGCGTCCAGCGGGTCAAAGATGTCAAGGCGCGCTACGGGCTACCGGTCATGAAGGCGATTTCGCTGCGTGAACGCAGCGATCTCGATCGGATCAAGCCCTATATCGGTGTTGCTGACCGCTTGCTTTTTGATGCCAAACCGCCCAAGGGATCTGAACTCCCCGGCGGAAATGGCGTCTCTTTCGACTGGCAGGTGCTGAGCGAGCTTGACGCGTCTATCGATTACATGCTTTCCGGTGGTCTCAATGCGAACAACATCGGTGAAGCCCTGGCGGCAACTCTGCCAAGCGGCATCGATATTTCGTCGGGCGTCGAGTCTGCGCCGGGTGTAAAAGATGTTAGCCTGATAGGGGAATTTTTCCAGGCCGTACGCGCTGCCAAGAGCGCTGACGCGGCCTGAATCAAAAGGCGGTCGGTCGGATAGGACGACAGGGACCGCAACAACGGAGCAAAGCAGTGAACAAGGTCGTTGAGCCCAATTCATTCAAGACAGGTCCTGATGAAGAGGGCATGTTCGGCATATTCGGTGGCCGTTTTGTCGCCGAGACACTGATGCCGCTGATCCTTGAGCTGCAGGAAGCCTATGACGACGCGAAGAACGATCCATCGTTCAAGGCGGAACTCCAGGCGTTGTCGACCCATTATGCCGGCCGCCCCTCCAAGCTCTACTATGCCGAAGGCCTGACGCGGCATGTACGCCAGCTCGCCAAGGATCAGGGCCTTGATGGCGGCGCCAAGATCTACTTCAAGCGCGAAGACCTGAACCATACCGGCAGCCACAAGATCAACAATTGCCTCGGCCAGATCCTGCTCGCCAAGCGCATGGGCAAGACCCGCATCATCGCGGAAACCGGCGCCGGACAGCATGGTGTTGCGTCCGCCACCGTTTCGGCCCGGTTCGGCCTGCCTTGTGTCGTCTATATGGGCGCAACCGACGTCGAACGGCAGAAGCCGAACGTCTTCCGCATGAAACTGCTCGGCGCCGAGGTCAAGCCGGTTTCGTCCGGCCATGGCACGCTGAAGGACGCGATGAACGAAGCCCTGCGCGACTGGGTCTCGAATGTCGAAGACACCTATTACCTGATCGGCACAGCCGCTGGTCCGCACCCCTATCCGGAACTGGTGCGCGATTTCCAGTCGGTCATTGGTACCGAGGCGCGTGAACAGATACTCGAACGCGAAGGCCGCCTGCCCGACACGATCATCGCTGCCGTTGGCGGCGGTTCCAATGCAATCGGCCTGTTCCATCCTTTCCTTGACGACAAGAGCGTTGAGATCATCGGCGTTGAAGCCGGTGGCCGCGGACTCGATGGCCAAGAGCATTGCGCCTCGATGAGCGCCGGCCGACCGGGCGTGTTGCATGGCAACCGGACTTACCTTTTGCAGAACAACGACGGCCAGATTCTCGATGGGCACTCAGTATCGGCTGGTCTCGATTATCCTGGTGTTGGCCCCGAACATTCATGGCTGCGTGACACGGGGCGGGTCTCCTATGTGCCGATCCTCGACGACGAGGCCCTTGACGCTTTCCAGCTGACCACCCGCGCCGAGGGTATCATTCCTGCATTGGAATCTGCCCATGCGATTGCCCATGCAGTGAAGATCGCCCCCAAGATGGCACAGGACAAGATCATGATCGTCAACCTTTCGGGCCGCGGCGACAAGGATGTGCATACGGTCGGCCAACTGCTTGGAATGGATATCTAGAGCCCTTTCCGACCATATTGACCTATTCTGACGGAGGCATGTTGTGACAAGATCAAGCAAAGAGACGAAGACCCGCACTCTTGGTGCGGGCGAGTGGCTTTGCGCCGGGATTGGTGCAACCGGCCCCGTCCCACTGGTCGAACCGCATTTCTGTCGAAATGCGGATAATTCGACCAGCGGATTTGAAAGCTTGCTGGTTTGCAAAGCAAACCAACGGCTGGGTTTCCGGCTGGCGGACACCCACTTTGTCAGGCGGCTTCGCCCGATGAAACACATCGCCCTTGCCACCTTGCGCGTGGATTGTCTCGCCAGCCGAGAAACAGAATACGGCCAATATGGCCGGAAAGAGCTCTAACATGACGACCCGTATCGACAGAAAATTTGCAGCCCTCAAGGCAGAAGGTCGCCCGGCTCTCGTAACCTATTTCATGGGCGGTGATCCGGACTTCGACACCTCGCTCAAGATCATGAAGGCCTTGCCGGGCTCGGGCTCCGACATCATCGAACTCGGCGTTCCCTTCTCCGATCCGATGGCCGATGGTCCGGCCATTCAGGCAGCAGGCCTGCGCGCCCTGAAGAAGGGCATGTCGCTGACGAAGACCCTGGAAATGGCTGCGCGGTTTCGCGAAACCGACAACACCACACCGATCGTGTTGATGGGCTATTACAACCCCGTGTACATATATGGTGTCGATCGCTTCCTGAAGGATGCTGTTGCTTGCGGCATCGACGGGTTGATCATCGTCGACCTGCCGCCGGAAATGGACGAGGAACTCTGCATTCCCGCCATCAGGGCCGGAATCAACTTCATTCGCCTGGCAACACCGACGACCGACGACAAGCGCCTGCCGAAAGTCCTGCAGAATACATCGGGCTTCGTCTATTATGTGTCGATGAACGGCATTACCGGCTCGGCGTTGCCGGATACGAGCAGGGTTGCGGCTGCTGTCGAGCGCATCAAAAGGCACACGGACCTGCCTATTGTGGTCGGCTTCGGCGTCAAGACCGCCGAACAGGCCAAGGTCATCGGTTCCGCTGCCGATGGGGTGGTTGTCGGGACGGCAATCGTCAATGCTGTGGCCAATACGATCAATCCCGATGGCTCGCTGGTGGCCGATCCGGCTGAAGCGGTCGCCACCATGGTGCAGGGGCTTTCCAGCGGCGTGCGGGCATCAAGGCTTGCCGCAGCCGAGTAGAAGCCCTAAATCACCTGCACTATTGATAGAAGAACAGGACCGACCATGAACTGGATCACAAATTACGTCCGGCCGAAGATCAATTCGATGCTAGGCCGCCGTGAAATGCCGGAGAATCTCTGGATCAAGGATCCGGAGTCCGGCGAAATGGTCTTCCATACGGATCTGGAAAAGAACCAGTGGGTTGTGCCGTCATCCGGCCACCACATGCGAATCCCTGCCAGGGACCGGCTCAAGTTCTTCTTCGACAACGGCGTGTTTGAAACACTCGAGCAGCCCAAGGTCGCGACGGATCCGCTGAAGTTCCGCGACGAGAAACGCTATGTCGACCGGCTGAAGGAGCATCGGGCCAAGACGGGGCAGGATGATACGATCATTAACGCCCTTGGCACCATCGAAGGCCTGCCGATCGTCGTGACCATCCACGATTTCAATTTCATCGGCGGTTCGCTCGGCATGGCGGCAGGTGAAGCAATTATCAAGGGTTTTGAAACCGCAATTGCTTTGAAGCGACCACTGGTGCTCTTCGCGGCATCAGGCGGCGCGCGCATGCAGGAAGGCATCCTTTCGCTGATGCAGCTGCCGCGTACGACTGTAGCCGTTGAAATGCTGAAGGAAGCCGGCCTGCCCTATATCGTCGTTCTGACCAATCCGACGACGGGCGGCGTCACTGCCTCTTACGCGATGCTGGGCGATATTCACATCGCGGAACCAGGCGCACTAATCGGTTTCGCAGGACAGCGCGTCATCGAGCAGACCGTTCGCGAAAAACTGCCGGAAGGCTTCCAGCGCGCCGAATATCTGAAGACGCATGGCATGGTGGACATGGTGGTGCCGCGCACGGAATTGAAGTCAACTATTGCGCGCCTGTTGAAGATGCTCACGGGTGAACCGGCAACAGAATCGTCTGAACTGCCGAACGGGTTGGCCGCCACAATGCCGGCGCCGATTGAAGCCCATCCTTGATCCCATCCTATTTGCCAAACCGGGTGTGCAATGCCGTCGCGTGCTGAACAAGAGATAGAACGGCTGTTGGGCTTGCACCCCAAGGGCTTTGATCTGTCGCTGGGCCGTATAACCCGCCTTCTCGACACGCTGGGCAACCCGCATCTGCGGCTGCCGCCTGTGATCCACGTTGCGGGTACGAACGGCAAAGGTTCAGCCGTCGCCTTTTCGCGCGCTTTGCTGGAGGCCGCTGGCTATACGGTCCATGTGCACACCTCCCCGCATCTCGTGCGTTGGCATGAGCGGTATCGGTTGGGCAGCCCCGGTGGCGGCCGGATCGTCGAAGACGATGTTTTGGCAAATGTGGTCAAGCGCGTCGCTGATGCCAATGCCGGGCAGGCGATTACGGTTTTCGAGATCCTGACGGCCGTCACCTTCGTCCTGTTTTCAGAACACCCCGCCGATGCAGTCATTCTCGAAGTCGGCCTTGGCGGGCGGTTTGATGCGACCAACGTGATCCCCGAACCTGCCGTCAGCGTCATCATGCCGATCTCGCTCGATCATCAGCCCTACCTCGGTGACCGTGTGGAGCTGATTGCAGCGGAAAAGGCAGGGATCATCAAGCCACGCTGTCCGGTCGTTATCGGAGCCCAGGAGGAAGAAGCGGTGCGCATGGTGCTGATCGAGACTGCCGAAAGGCGCGATTGCCCATACGCTGTCTATGGCCAGGATTTCCTCAGTTTCGAGGAGCGCGGCCGCATGATCTATCAGGACAACACTGGCTTGATGGATCTTCCCATGCCAGCCCTGCTCGGCCGTCACCAACTGGCAAACGCCGCTGCTGCCATCCATGCAGTCAGGACCGCAGGATTTAATGTACCGGAATATGCGGTCGAAACTGCGATGACGACGGTGGAGTGGCCTGCGCGCATGCAGCGCCTTATCAAGGGCAAACTGGTAGACCTTGCCGTTCCCGGGTCGGAAATCTGGCTCGACGGCGGACATAATCCTGGCGCGGGGCTGGTGATTGCCGAGGCTATTGCCACACTCGAAGACCGCACCCAGCGGCCGTTGTTTCTCATAACCGGCATGATCAATACCAAGGATCCCGTTGGCTATTTTCAGGCCTTCACCGGCATGGCGCGGCACGTCTATACGGTGCCGATCCGCTCCAGTGGCGCAGGCATTCCGCATGATGAGCTGGCGCTAGCCGCCAACGAGGCGGGCCTTTCCGCCGAACCGGTCTATTCGGTCGAAAATGCGCTGAAAATCCTGCGCGACAGCTGGGATAAATCCGAACCAGCCCCGCGTATCCTCATTGGCGGTTCACTCTATCTCGCTGGTGACGTTCTCTCGGATAATGGAACGCCGCCGCAATAAGTCGTTTGGCGCAATAAAAAGCCCGGCGCTGGGCCGGGCTCTTGGGATCGAAGAATTAATCAATCAAGCTGCTGAATTCTTGATCCAGTCGGTCAACTTGCTCTTCGGTGCGGCGCCGACCAGATTAGCGGCCAATTCGCCATCCTTGAACATCAGCAAGGTCGGGATCGAACGCACGCCGAACTGCGCGGCCAGCTCCGGATTCTCGTCGATATTGACCTTGGCGATCGTGACCTTGCCTTCCATCTCCGAAGCGATTTCTTCAAGCGCCGGTGCGATCATCTTGCATGGGCCGCACCATTCAGCCCAAAAATCAACGACCACAGGCTGACCTGACTGGATTACATCGGACTGAAAGTTGCTGGTATCGATCTTGACGGTAGCCATAGGCTTTTCCTTGTGTGTTTGTGAATGTGTTGCACATCATGTGGTGAGTCGGCTCACGCTCGTCAAGCGCGGTCTTGTCACGATTCAGTGCAAACGTCGATTAGGTTCCTGCAACTCTGCGTTTCTTTGCCGGGCCGAGCAAGCCCTACGATAGTTGGGCGAGAGCATTGCGCATTGCGTCGGCAGGGATATCGATCAGGTACGGGCCCTCGGTAAAGAGCAGCGCCGCCTCAACCGTCTTGCCGGGATAAAGCGGCTCAAGCAATTGTCGGTATAGTGCCAGCTGGGCCACGTAGGCATCAGGAACATTGGCAAGCTCAAGCGGGGCCGGCCTGTTGGTCTTGTAGTCAACAATGAGCACGCGGTTTTCGTCTACCGCCAGCCGATCGATCACACCGGAAACCGCGTGTTCCTTGCCTCGCAGATGCAGCGTTCCCATGATCGCCACTTCCGCTAGGGATCCGGCGGCAAAAACCGGTGCAAAATGTGGATCGCCCATGGCGCGCAATACCGACTGCAGGGCGCTTTCGATTTCGCCCGGCTGCCAGTCAAAGGCAGCACGCGAAAGGTAGCGGTCGGCCGCCTGAACCCGCTGTTTCGCAGGCAGATTTGGCAGGGTCTGCAACAGCGCGTGGATAACCGTGCCTCGGCGGATGGCGAAGGACGGGTCGCGTCCGTCGCCTGCGAGCACAGGCGATCCTGTCACAAGCGCCACTTCATCATCGGGTTCAATGAGCACCGAGACACCCGAAGGCGCAAGTGGCCTTGGCAGGCCCGTTTCGCGTGGCATGGGCGCGCGATAAGACTTTGGCAGCGGCACGGCAGCAATTTCTGAAGCAGCTTCAGGTTCGTCGATCGGTGTGGACAGGGACGCTGTCACGCGGTAGCGCTTGGCCACGACCCCTTCGACGGGATGCTGGAATGGCTCACTTGCCTCCGCCAGTGCCGCATCAACCAAACTATGCCATGTGTCGGGTGCCAGGCGCTGCCCGCGATATCCGCACACGATCAGGCGATCCTCGGCGCGGGTCATACCAACATAGAGCAGCCGTCGATATTCTTCTTCCGCGCGAATTTTCAAGTTGTCGATGATTGTTCCGGTAAATGCAGTCGCATAGGTCTTCGTTGGAACAAACAGAAACCCCTTGCCCTGCCATCCGTCCTTTTCCTCCATATCGAAGGACAGAAGGCTGGCCGTTCGCCCTCCAGCCGAAGCTGCACTGCCGGAATCGACCAGGAACACAATCGCAGCCTCAAGCCCCTTGGCAGCATGAACGGTCATGATGCGCACCTCATCGCGGCTCTGGTCGAGCTCGCGTTTGATCTCCGGCGTTGCTGCCTCCAGGGTTTCGAGAAACGCCTGCAGACCTGGCAATCCGGTCTTTTCTGTAGCGACGGCATAGTTCTGGAATTCGTCGATGACATCGCCGGCTTCGTTGCCCAGCCTGGCTAGAAGATCGCGCCTTGCACCACCCGGTCCCAGAATCTCCGCATAGAATTCGAAGACAGGGACCGTATCGGCGCGATTGCGCCAGTTCCGGAGCCGATGCACCACCGCATTCAAGACCAGATCGTCCTCGGCGCGGGCATTGAGCCGTTGAAAGAGTGTTTCATTTTCGGCGCGGCCATAGGCGAGATCAAACAACTGGTCGTCATTCCATTTGAAGAGCGGGCTTTTCAGCAGAGCCGCCAGCGATAGATCATCCGACGGCAGCAGCATGAAGCGGCCGAGCGCCATCAGATCCTTGACTGCAATATGATCGGTAAGCCTCAAGCGGTCTGCACCTGCAACCGGAACCTGTCGCTTCTTCAGTTCGCGTGACAGGGCCGGCATGAACTGGTCGCGCTTGCGCACCAGGACCATGATATCGCGTGCCTCGAGGCGCCGGTGTTGTCCTTCGATGACTTCGCCATTCTTGAGCCACAGATCGATTGTCCTGGCGATCTGCTCGGCAAGGCGCACGGGAGGTGCTGGGAGGCTGTCGACGGGCGTGCGCCAGTCCTCTTCCTGGGGAGTCGTTTCCGGCGTCAGCATATCCCAGATCTGTACTTCACCGGGATCATGGTCGCGGATCGCCGTGTGCACGGTCGCACCGTGCTCGGCGCCAAAGCCTCTATTGGCTTGTGGCCGGGCAAACACCTTGTCGACAGCGGACAGTACATCCGGGGACGAGCGGAACGAGAAGTTGAGATTGACGCGGGCAAAACTCAGTTCGGACTCTCTGGTGTTTCTTTCTGTCGCCCTGCCATGCTCGGCAAAGTCTTCGGGAATTGCGCCCTGAAATGAATAGATCGATTGTTTCTCATCCCCCACGGCGAACAGGGTGCGGCGGATATCGCGCGCGGTCTTTCCTGCAAAAAACTCCTCACTGAGCAGGCGAATTACACGCCATTGGTTGGGGCTTGTATCCTGTGCCTCGTCAACCAGAATATGGTCGATGCCATTGTCAAGCTTGTATTGAACCCACGGTCCCGCGTCCTGCCGTGCGAGCAGCGTCACTGTGCGCACAATCAGATCGTCGAAATCAAGAAGCCCATGTGCCTTCTTCATCTGCTGATAGCGGCCGATCAGATCGTCGATTAGAACCAGGGCGGAAAGGGTAAGACGGATCACCCGCAATTGCTTGAGCCGGTCCAGTCCCTGGTAGACGCGTTGCGCCGCCTGATCAAATCGATCGATAAAATCCGGAAATCGATCGGTTACAGCTTTGGAGGCAATAAAGGAGCCGCTCTTTGCCTCGCCTGTTGTCTTGAGAAACGCCGTACGCAGTGCCTCTTCGCGCTGGTCTGCCTGTTCATTCGCCTTGGCAAAACGAAGGGTCAGCGCGAATTCCTGCGCTCGGGTAGCGCTCCTCGGTATTTCGAGGATGCCGGCGAGGGTGGCGTCGTCAAATGCGCGCACCGGCCAAAGCGTAGACAGGATGCTGTCTTCCGTTTCGTCGCCCTTGAACCCGAAATGGGCGTAGAAGGTCCGGCGATGCAGATCGTCTTGGCCAACCGCACGGATAAATTGCGTCAGACCGTGCCGTTTACCCACCGCCTCATCCAGGAGTTGGTGCAGTCCAAATTCTCCGGCGGCATCGAGAACGTCGGCAAAAGCTGCGGCAAGTTCCGTGTTGTGGTCGAGGCGCGCGGCCTGCAGTAGTTGCCGCCGCGCCTCGCCTACGAGCGCCACCTGCATCAGATCGTCCATCAACTCAAAATGACCGGCGATATTGGCCTCCAGCGGAAACTGGTGAAGTATGGCCTCGCAGAAAGCGTGGATGGTCTGGATCTTGAGGCCGCCCGGTGTTTCCAGCGCGCGCGCAAACAGTCGTCGCGCTTGTGCCAGGCGCTTTGGGCCGGGCCGACTGCCATCAATCTTTTCGATGGTATCGGCAAGCGCTTCCTCGTCCATCGTTGCCCACTCGGATAGTCTGGCGAAGACCCGGTTCTGCATGACCGCTGCGGCCGCCTTGGTATAGGTAAGGCAAAGGATTTTCGACGGGTCGGTTCCATCGAGCAGCAGTCGGATGACTCGCTCGGTCAGAACATGAGTCTTACCGGAGCCGGCATTGGCAGACACCCAAACGGAATCCTTCGGGTTTGCCGCCCGATTCTGATCGACGATGGTTTCTTTCGGGATGATGAGACGCTTCTTCATTCCCCATCACCATCATCGGCGCCACCGGCCGACCATTCCAGCACGCGGGCCAAATGATCATAATCGCCTGTGAGGTCGGTTTCCTTGAATGGGAGCGCCCGTGACAGATAGCCCTTCTGCTGATCGTTATAGGCGGTCAGCAACTCGGTCAGGCGGCGCCAGGAAAGTTCGCCCAGCTCCGGCGCAGTTTTCTCTACTGCACTCGCACCGGTGCCGATCTTCAGGATCGATTCGGGATCAACACGGCCATTGGGTCGAAGACGAACATAGAGAAGATCCGAGGCGTAGCGCGTGCCGACTTCGCGAAAAGCGCCCCGCGCCAGCAGCGCCGCTTCAAGCGCGAGCTGCGGCGACAGCAACACATGCGCTTGCCGCTTCGATGGGGTCGAACCGGTCTTGTAGTCGATGATCTCGACGGTGCCGTCGCGCCGGAGGTCGACCCGGTCTGCGCGCCCGGAAAGCGTCACCCCGGTCGTTTCGACAGGAATTTTCTTCGAGGCGATTTCAGGATGGCGTTCGGCAATCAGTGGAGCGCGATCGCGTTCCCAATTCAGGTATTCCGGCACGAGAGCCTGAAACCGCGGCCACCACACCGCATCGATCTCTTCCGGCAACGCGGTATCGTCAAAATAGCGCCGGCCGATCTCCAACAACTGCGCTCTGGCAACCGGAGCGACTGGATCGATACCCTGCTCAGTGAGATGCGCCAGGATGTCGTGGAACAACGAGCCGCGTTCTGCAACGTCTGGATCCCGGATCAATGGCTCGATCGGGCGCAGGCGCAGGATACGGCGTGCGAAGATCGCATACGGATCTCGCCTGAGCGTCTCGATCTCCGTCACCGAGAAATGTTTCGGCCGGGCTGCGAGCGGCGGCCTCGGTTCCGGCCGCTTGACGAAATCCTCGTCCGGCGCGGTGTCGATCTCACGGGCCCAGTTCAGATATTTCGCGCCCCGCGCCCGTAGCTCGACCGCGGCGGTTTTACCGAGCACTGTTTCCAGCCGCTGCAGCCAGCGCGATGCCACGGTCGGCGCATTGGCGGAGCGCTGCGATCGTGTCAGGATGACGCGGTCCATGCCCATCGCCATCTGGAAGTCATGGGCGGCCAAGCCAGTTCGGCGTTCTGGCGGTTCAAGGTCGATGATGGATTTCATCGGCCGCGACATGAAAGGATCGTTGCGGGTCTTGCCCGGCCAGGAACCCTCATTGAGCCCGCCAATTATGACGGTGTCGATTGTCTGCAGACGCGCTTCGAGCGCACCCCAGATAAAGAGCCGCGGATGAGCCCCGGCTTTCGGCTTAACCACTTCTCCCGACATCAGCGCTTCAACCATCGCCGGCCATTCGGCGGGCAGGAAATCGAGCCCGGAGTCGGCGGAGACGAGATTGCGCAGGAAGGCGGCGAACTGCTCACCCGCGGCGCCGGAATAGAGCGGCGCGATATCACCCTTATGGTCGCGCGCCAGATTTTCGAGGCTGGCGACGCTGGCGTAGATGATTTCAGCCAATTGCACAGGTTCAGCGCGGTCGGCAAACGCAATGAGCCGTTCCATGCTTTTGCGCAGGGCATCGCAGGCTGCAAGCGCTGCCTCGATCTGACCTACGGAAACCTGCCGCAACCACACTGGTTCGAAAGGCGCACTGCTGGCTTCGGCCAGACGTTGTTCGAAGAAGGCGGCAAGGCCGGAAAGTGAGGCGCGACCGGTACCGCCACGCAGGGATACAAGTTCGATCGTCTCCGTCGCCTGCCGTACGGCAGATCTCTCAAGCCCGAGCCGTGTCAACGGATGCTTGAGCAACGCCAGCAGCGCAACGGGATCACCCGGGTTGAACGCAGTTTCGAGTGCCAGCCGCATAAGCGTCGCCGGTTGTGTTTCGCGCAAGGCATGGCCCCCGGAATCATCTGCGGCAATGTTGAAACGGGCGAGTTCGGTAGAGACCCGACGCGCCAGATCGCGGTCGGCAGTGATGAGCGCAGCGGACTTGCCCGGCAGGTCAAGGGCGTCACGCAGAGCAACTGCCACAGCAAGCGCTTCTTCGCGTTCATTCGCCGCCTCGACCAGCGCAATCTGGGCGATCGCCTCCGAAAATTGGCCACTGGAGCGGTCGACAGTGCTCCAGGCCTCGCTCGTATCGGCAGGGCGCATCGCCTCCGCCAGCAACTGTTCGCGGGCGCGCTTCGGCGACACAACCCTGCCCAGGTGAACGACGTCGTGGCGCAGGACGCCGAGCTCGCTCAGGAGTTTGCGGAGGCCGTATTGCGGATGGCCGAAGATGGACGGGTTGTCGGCGCTGTTTGCCAGAATGTTCCAGCTCGCATCATCCATACCCCGGTCAAGGCCGGGCAGCACGACAGCGCCTTGCGGCAATGACGCGATCGCGGCCAGCAACTGCGCAGTAGCAGGAATAGAACCAGTCGAACCCGCAGCGATTACGGGACCAGCAGGGGGGCTGCGCAACAAGCGTTCGGCTTCGAGTTCGATCAAGCGGTTGCGATGTGCCGCAGGATTGGATCGGTGACGATCCTCAAGGATCCCGGGCCAGAGACTGGTGACGATATTCAGGAAATCGAGCGTCACCTGCCACCAATTGGGGAGATCCTCGGACACGATGTTGGAAAGCGTCGACCAGCCGCCAGCTTCGGTTTCCACCTGATCCATAAGACTGGCAAGGTCACGTGCGAGCCAGATCGCATCGGCCGTGGTGGCCGGAATGGCGATTTCCTCATTGCCGAACAAAGCTCGGACGTGAGCGGGTAGGCGCTCACGCCAGGGCCGCACCAGCCGTGCCAGGAGCAGCAATCGTTCGGTTGAGCTTATCGGTGGCAGAAGGTCAAAGAATGCATCCGAACCCATGTCGAACGTGGCCGCATCCTCGTCCACATCGCCGAGCGGGCGGATAAGAGGAAGAATAGCCGATTTGACCGGGCTCTTTTCGACCAAAAGCGAGCGCAAAGTACGCGCTGCACGGCGGGTCGGTACATAGATCGTCGCACGTGCGAGCGCCATTGGATCCGCCGGGTCGGCAGGGAAACCAGGGATGAGCATACTCGACTGCAGCGCGTCGACCAGAGCAGGCAGGAAGGGTGTACCCGGCGCTATCGAAAATATCCGGCGATGCTGACGCTCAGCCATGGACCTCGTGACCGGCGTTGGCGATGGCGGCTTCAGCCTCACCAATGGCGGCTGGCGTTCCCACTGTCAGCCAGAGGCCATCCATGCGCTGGCCATAGAGCCTGTCTGCGGCAATCGCCTCATCGAAATAGCGGTTAAGCGAGGCTTTTCCTGCGGGCGAACCAGCAAAAATCCGCGGATGGATAATCGCAGCACCGGCATAAATATAGGGCGATGTTTCGCCCGCACCGAGGCGGCGGAGCCTGCCTTCCGGACTCAAATGGAAATCGCCGCGGCCGTCATAGCCCGTCGCCTGATCCTTCGTTGCAATCATGAGAAGAATGTCCATGCGCACATCATCCCATCCTTCCGCCAGCAGGACAAGATTAGGCCGCGCGCCGTCCACCCAAAACGTATCTGCATTGAGAACATAGAAGGGTCCAGACCCAATCTGTGGCAATGCCTTGACGATGCCGCCGGCAGAATCGAGCAGCTCCTGTCTCTCGTCCGAGACAATAATCGCCGGAACCTTCCGTTTTGCAAGGTGAGCATCCAGCTGATCGGCGAGATAATGTGTATTGACGATCGCACGCTCGACGCCGACGCTTTTAAGCGCATCAAGCCCCCAATCGATCAATGCTTTGCCGGCTACCTTAACCAGCGGCTTTGGTATTGTGTTCGTTATTGGAGCCATGCGCTTGCCGAGACCAGCTGCCAGTACCATCGCCGTGCGAGGCTTCGCCATAAAATCAAATCTCCGAAGATAGAATGCCAGCCTTTTCGCACCAATCCTTGACCGGCGCCAGTGCTGGATGCCCGATCACGCGATTAAGATAGGTCTGAATGCGCGGAATGTGCTTTAAGTAAATGGGCTTGCTGTCGCGCTCGTCAAGGCGGACGAATATGCCGAGTATCTTGGCATTCCGCTGCGCCGCCATGATCGCAAACGCCGCTCGGAAATCCGCCTCATCAAAAACCATATCGCCCGATCGCCGTTCGTCGAGGTAGGCGGCGAGCAAATGATCCTGCAACGCCGGCGCAATGGTTACGCGTGCGTCAAATACCAGTGACGCTACGTCATATGCCGACGGACCGATCATCGCATCCTGAAAGTCAATCAGTCCAACACGTCTGATGCCTGATTCTTTCTCTTGCCAGAGAATATTGGGTGAGTGAACGTCCCTGAGCAGCAGGCTCTTCTCGGCATTATTTAATCGACTAAATACTTTATCCCACGCCGTGACATACTCTGCTTTTCGCCCAGGTTCAAGCGGCGCCCCGCGCATTCGCGGCACATACCAGTCTGACAGAAGTTCGACCTCGATCATCATCGCGTCGCGGTCAAAGGACTGAATATGATGGGAATAACCCTCGGCAACATCGATATCCTGCGGCCATGATTGTGCGTGCACTTCGGCCAGCAAGCGGACTGCCGCCTCGTAGCGTTCCGGAATCGGCTCACCGCTGGCGTCCAACACGCCTTCATTGCCGAGATTTTCGAGAAGCAGGAAACCGTTTTCCAGGTCCTCGAGCTCAATCCCGGGCACCTTGAAACCTCTTGATTGCAACAGCCTGTCGATCGCGACGAATGCAGTCACCGATTGGGACAGGTGGGCAATCTGCATATAGGTCTTGCCACCGCGCTGGATCGGGCCACCGGGGTTATAGGGTGAATTCATGAGGATAAGCGGAGGCACGTCTCCCGTTGCAATGGTCTCGTAGCCGCGGGCCGACGCATCGCCCAATAGGTAACGGCGTTCTGCCGTCGAAAAGCCTGCCTCCCGCAGGAATTTGCGAATCGCCAGCGAACGCTGCACTCGAGCAGTGGCAGCTGGTTCGCCATCAATCACCGCCTTGCGACCGTCGCCATCGCCGAGCAGCGTTACACGCAGACTGGGCGTCGGCAGAGCGCCCTGCGCCCGTTCAGGCCATTCCACGAGCACGGCCCCGTCCTCCAGTGCCTCGTCCAGACCGAGTTCATCAAGTTCATCAGCCGATGACAGGCGATAGAGATCGACATGGCTGACCGGCAACCGAAGTTCCGGGTAGGACTGCACGATCGTGAAGGTCGGACTTGGTACCTCATAACCGTTGTCATCGGCAATCGTGCGGATCAGACCGCGCGCTAGCGTCGATTTGCCGGCTCCAAGATCACCCGACAACATGAGGAGATCGCCCTTGCCTAGCGCGAGTGCCAGATCCTGGCCAAGACGCTCGGTATCTTCGGTGGTTGCAAGCTGAACAGTAAGAGCTGTCATAGTTGCTTTATTCGGCAGCGATGCTGAATGTTCGCGCCTCCAGCGGGAAGCGGCAGGTAACCAGCGTACCCTTGCCGGCGGCGCTGTTGATATCGACCGTTCCGCCGTGCAATTCCACAAAGCCCTTGACGATCGACAGACCCAGCCCGGCCCCGCGCTTGCGTCCGCCATTGGGATAGGGCTGGAAACGCTTGAAGATGCTGTCAAGCACGTAACCGGGCATGCCCGGACCATTGTCCTGCACGTTGAAAACCATTTCGCCCTGTTCGCGCTTGCAGGTCAGCGTGATGGTACTGCCTTCCGGCGCATAGTTCGCCGCGTTGCTGAGAAGGTTCGACAGAACCTGTTTGACGCGGGCCGCATCGGCACGGAAGGAGCCGGTTCCTGGTGCAATGTGAATATCCAGCAGGATATTGTGCTCCTTCAGCCGGTCGGCGACTTTCTCCGAAGCGGTTGTCACCGCATCGGTGACCGAGACATCACTGATATCCAGCTCCATGATTCCAGCGTCGACAGTTGCAAGGTCGAGAATATCGTTGACGATGGTCAGCAGTACCGAGGAAGAGCTGCCGATGTGATCAAGATAGTCACGTTGACGGTCATTGAGCGGCCCGGTCATCGGCGTCTGCAAAAGTTCGGTGAAACCGATAATGTTGGTAAGGGGCGAACGCAATTCATAAGAAACGTGCTGAACGAAGTCGTTCTTCAATTCGTCTGTCCGCTCCAGAGCCTCGTTCTTTTCCTTCAACGCCCGCTCGACTTGCACCGAATCTGTCACATCGACAAACGTGAGCATCGTCTGGCCGTTCGGCAATGGTGCCGTCGCGTAGAACAGGATCTTGCCTGTGCTGAGTTCGATATGACCCGAGAGCGACTGGCGCTCATCATCAAAACCCGTAACGGTTGTGACGAACGTTTCCCAATGTGCAGCGTCCGAAACCGGCTCGCACAGGCGGCGGATCGCCGAAATATGCATTCCCTCGGCGATCTGTTCGCGTTTCAACGACCAGAGCGAGGCAAAGGCGGGATTGGACAGACGGGTCTTGCCATCGGAGCCGAACACGGCGACGCCTTCTGCCAGATGATCCAGCGTCTGGCCCTGAACCTTGATCAGCGTGTTGTAACGGCTTTGCAGCTCAAGCTTTTCCGTCAGGTTCTCGAAAACCCAGGTAACCCCGCCCTTCGGCTGCGGATTGACGATAACACGCAGCGTGCGGCCGTCGGTCAGATACCAGATATGCTCCTGGGGCTCGACGGAGTGATAGGCTGACAACACCTGTTCCTTCCAACGCCGCCAATCCGGTTGCTCTGGCAGAATGCCATCGCTGCGGAAGCGATCGAGCAGCATGGCGTTGTCGGGATTGCTCTCGAGGAAGGCTGTTTCCAGTCCCCAGAGTTTGGCAAAGGCCTGGTTGAAGAATTGCAGTTTGCGGTTTGCGTCAAACATGGCGACGGCAGAATTGAGCTGATCCAGCGTATCGGAATGATTGAGTACGGTCCGTTTGAATTCTTCGCGGATCAGTTCGACCTCGCTTATATCGATCGCAAGCCCTGCGGAGCCCGCGCTTCCGGCAACGTCCGTCACTCTGAAAACATGGCGGTCGCCGCCAACCACCGTCGACAGCTGGTCGTGAAAGCGCCGGCTCTCTGTCTTGCCTCGCTCTATGCGTTCCCGCGCCTGGGCACCGAAGAGTTCGCGCGCCTCGCTGATCGGACTGTGTGTATCACGAGCATCCACCGCCTTGGCATAGGCCCAATTGACCCAGTTGAGGCGACCATCGCCATCGCGGCTCCAGGCGGGCAAGTCGATTGATTCCAAAAGCCCGCGTAACGTACCCAGCGCTTCGTTGAGCTGGTAGTTCTCCGTCTTGAGCAGCGCCTGTGCCGCCCGCGCCTCGCCGAGATTGATGAAGCGGACGATGGCATAACCGCCCGACGTGCGCCCCTGGACTTCCAGCGGCGCTCCCTTCGCGGTTTCGATGGCAATATCAAAGGGCCTTGCCTTTTCACGCAAGGCCGAGATCGAACGGTCGAGCAAGGTCGCAGAATCGACCTGAAGCCAGCGGCCGAAGGCCAGGAACAACGCCCGGGCTTCCGGAACCCCAATCTCCGGCGGCAGACTTCCGATCAGATTGGGCGTGCTGGAACCACCCTCCCAGACAATGATACGCTGATCCTTGAGATTGAGCAGCGCTTCATTGCGCTGGACCGTCACATTGAGATCGGCGACCTTGTCGCGCAGCTGGCGGTTTTCATTGGCGATGCGGCTGCGCTCACGGATCAGCCAGCCCGCCGAAAGCAAGGCGGCGCCCATGGCACCAAGAAACATGGCAAATTGCACGACTTCAAACGTGCCGACCTCGACACCGAATGGCGTGTTGATCTTGCCGAGCGCGTCCTGCGCGTGGACAGACGGGGAAGAGCTCAAAAGGATCGTCAGTGCCGAACCCGCACTGGCAAGCAGCGTCCGCAATTTTTTCAGCACCGACCGTCCGTATGCTGCATGTTTACTGCGAACATCACCTTCACCAATCGTCATATCAGCCCCATCCTGACGAATGCGGTTGCTTCTATCCTCGCGATTTTTCAACCACTTGGCCCATCCGAAACAACGTCATCCCGAATCACTACAATAAACCTTGAGCGAATCGACGGGAAGAACTGGGCGCAAAAAAGAAAGCCGGAGAATTTGTCAATCCTCTGGCTTCCATATCTTGTGGGTATATATTGGTTAGATCAATATCTGTAGTGGTCTGACTTGAACGGGCCGCTTGGTGTTACACCGATATAAGCTGCCTGTTCTTCCGAAAGAACCGACAATTTCGCGCCAAGCTTGTCGAGATGCAAACGAGCGACCTTTTCATCGAGGTGCTTCGGCAAGACGTAAACCTCATTCTTGTACTGTTCGCCGCGGCTGTAGAGCTCGATCTGAGCCAGAACCTGGTTGGTGAACGAAGCGGACATCACGAAGCTCGGATGGCCTGTGGCATTGCCAAGGTTGAGAAGACGGCCTTCCGACAGGAGCAGCAAGCGCTTGCCGTCCGGGAACGAAATCATGTCGACCTGTGGCTTGATGTTGTTCCACTTAAGATTGCGCAAAGCGGCAACCTGGATCTCGTTGTCGAAGTGACCGATATTGCCGACGATCACCATGTCTTTCATCTTGCGCATCGTGTCGATGGTGATGACGTCCTTGTTGCCGGTCGTGGTGATGATGATATCAGCCGTAGGGGCTGCATCTTCGAGAGTGACCACTTCGAAACCGTCCATCGCAGCCTGCAGCGCACAGATCGGATCGACTTCCGTGACCTTGACGCGCGCACCAGCACCATTCAGCGACTGGGCCGAGCCCTTGCCGACGTCGCCATAACCGCAGACGACAGCGACCTTACCGGCCATCATAACGTCAGTGGCGCGACGGATACCGTCTACCAGGGATTCCTTGCAGCCATACTTGTTATCGAACTTCGACTTGGTGACGCTGTCATTGACGTTGATCGCCGGGAAAGGCAGCAGGCCCTTCTTCTGCAGCTGATACAGACGATTAACGCCGGTCGTTGTTTCCTCGGTCACGCCCTTGATCGCATCGCGCTGCCTGGTGAAGAAGCCAGGCGTTTCCTTCATGCGCTTCTTGATCTGCGCGAACAGGATTTCCTCTTCTTCGCTGCCTGGATTGGACAGGACGTCCTCACCAGCTTCAGCGCGGGCACCAATCAGGATGTACATGGTGGCGTCGCCGCCATCATCGAGGATCATGTTGGACGGCTGACCATCCGGCCACTGGAAAATCTGGTCGGTGTAGGTCCAGTACTCTTCAAGGGTCTCACCCTTGACAGCGAAAACTGGCGTTCCGGTTGCTGCGATGGCTGCCGCGGCATGGTCCTGCGTCGAGAAGATGTTGCACGATGCCCAGCGCACCTTGGCGCCGAGTGCCTGCAGGGTTTCGATCAGAACGGCCGTCTGGATCGTCATGTGCAGCGAACCGGTGATGCGAGCGCCCTTGAGCGGCTGCGACGGACCGAACTCTTCGCGGCTGGCCATCAGGCCAGGCATTTCAGTTTCGGCGATTTCGATTTCCTTGCGGCCCCAAGCGGCCAATTCAAGGTCCTTGACGATGTAATCCTGTTTCTCGGCCATCTAAGTCAGCTCCGTCCTTGTTGTTCCATTTGGCCGCGCTCTCGTTTGGGCGCGACCGGAGATGGCGTTTGACTAGCAGATTAGGCATCACCGCACAATGGGATATAAAGAAATCCTTATGCGTGCATATCGCTACAATGGATTTTGGTGTGCTGCTGGACTTGAAACGACGGTTAGATTCTCAGGCTTCTTCGCCGAATTTGTCGGCGATCAAAGCACCCAGCGCCTTCATCACTTCCGTAGCCTGCAGTCCGGAAGCGCTGACCTTGATGCAACAGCCCGGTGATGCAGCGAGCATCATCAGGCCCATAATGGAGGTGCCTCCAACCGTCATGCCGTCCTTCTCGACCCGCACATGAGCATCATAATCATCAACGAGTTGGACAAACTTCGCCGAGGCGCGTGCATGCAAGCCGCGCCGGTTAATGATCTCGAATGACTCCACAAGGGCAGTGTCCGGATCAAATGTGCCGGTCGTCTCCGCAGTCAGGCGCATTCATAACCTCTATTTCGCTGTCAGCACCTGGCTGGCCACATTGATATATTTCCGTCCGGCTTCCTGGCCTTCCCGCAATGCCGCCGCCATATCATTGGTGACACGCACGCTGGAAAGCTTGATCAGCATCGGCAGATTGACACCGGCGATCACTTCAATCCGTCCTGACTCCATCACGGAAATTGCCAGATTGGAAGGGGTTCCGCCAAACATGTCCGTCAGGATGATCACGCCCGACCCATTGTCAGCCCGGGCAACCGCATCGACGATATCGCGCCGGCGCTGTTCCATATCATCATCCGCACCGATTGACACGGTTTCCAAATATTCCTGCTGGCCGACGACATGCTCCACGGCATGATGAAATTCTTCAGCCAGTCTTCCGTGCGTCACAAGCACGAGTCCGATCATTCTGAAACTGCTCCTGTCGCGCCAGCCCCTTGGGATTGGGCTTTTTTCTGCGCATTGAATGCCCCGTTTGGCAGGTGTCGCATTCTGGCAGGACGAATCGCGAAGGCAAGCGGAAAAATGGCGTTCTCAAGACAGACAGCCATTTTATCGCAGTGCGCCAAACTAACCATTTGCATTATTTAACAAATTTTTTCCACGGCGGTAGAAAAAGCCATGCTTCCACGGCACGGCAAGCAGCCCCAATATCGCGCGCTGGTAGAGCCAGATGCGGAATTGCGACACCCTGGAGTTGTATATTTCCGTCGTCAGCAAATCGGATGGCCTGTTCTGCTTCGACCAATTCTGCGACAAGATGAATGACTGCGGCCGTCTCATGGTCAACTGCATGGGGGCCTGAGCCTCGCACCTCCAAACCGCCTCGCAGCGTGACAGGCGCCGCGCAGATCAGCCGGTCGGAAACGGCGCTCAGAAGGCATTGATCGTCGCTGATCACCGCCGCAAACACGCCATTCGCCGACGCCCGGTCGACCAGCTCACCGGCGATGGATGATTTACCCGAGCCGGAGGAACCGGTAATCAAAACGCCGCGATCGCCCACGAGGACTGCGGTCGCATGCATGAGCTCGCCAGACTCCGTAACCATCAGAGCTCGACCGGAAGGATCGCGATGAATCGCGCGCCGAGATAATTGTCGTGATCCTTGGGATCGATGGTGTTTTCAGCATTGAGCGTGCCGCCATGCGCTTCAATGATCTGGCGGCTGATGGACAGGCCAAGGCCCGAGTTTTGACCAAAGGCCTCGCCGGAGGGCCTGTCCGTATAGAACCGCTCAAAAATCCGATCGATCTGATCGACGCGGATGCCGGGGCCATTGTCCTCGACAAGAATGCGGATCCGATCGCCCAGATGCTGAAGGGTCACGGTGATGATGCCGCCGACCTCCGGAACGAAGGAACGTGCATTTTCGATAAGATTGGAAATAACCTGGCCGAGGCGCAAATCATGGCCAACGACGAAGAAGCCCTTCCTGTTGTTTGGCAGCTTGCCGACGATGAACTCGATGTGCGTGTCTTTCTTGTTGCGGCGGACTTCACGCGCGGCCGTAACAAGGTTGCCGAGCAGGAATTTCAGGTCGACGTGCTCGGAATCTTCACGCGCCAGTTCGGCATCGAGCCGCGACGCATCGGAGATGTCAGTGATCAGCCGGTCAAGACGGCGGACATCATGTTGGATGACGTCCATTAGGCGCTTTTTCGACTCCTCGTTTTTGGCCAGCGGCAGCGTTTCGACGGCGCTCCGCAGCGACGTCAGCGGATTTTTCAGCTCATGGCTCACATCCGCAGCAAAGCTTTCGATGGATTCAATCCGGGCGTAGAGCGCATTGGTCATGTCGCGGATCGACGTCGAGAGGTGGCCAATCTCATCCTGTCGCTCGGAGAAATCTGGAATTTCCTCGCGGTTCTTCACGCCATGCCGGACGCGATCGGCCGCGGCAGCAAGGCGGCGCAGCGGGTTGGCGATGGTCGACGCCAGGAACAGCGACAGGATCGCCATGACCAGAGCGGCAACTGTAAAGACGCGGATGATCGCGTAGCGTTCGCCCTGCACGATCTTGTCGATGTCGCCGCCTTCCGTTGAAAGGAGCAATACGCCGAGCACGGCGCGGAAACGCTGGATAGGCACGGCGACCGAAACGATCTGCTCGCCCTTTTCCGTCATCCGCACGACGGTCGCAGGCGAGCCGGTCAGGGCCTTGACGATTTCCGGGTACGAAGAACCGTTACCGCCGGGTTGCTCCTGGTAAATTGGCAAGTCGCTACGGCGCAGAAGCCGCGTCATGCGATTGGTCAGGCGCTCGAAGAAACTCGGCTGTTCGCCATCGATCGGCGGCAGTTCGTAGCGCAGCACCTGGCCGCGTGAATAAAGATGGCGGGAATCCAGCAGGAGGTTGGAATCGCGGTCATAAATGCGGGCACGCGTGCGCGTCGGCGAGATCAGCCGGCGCAGTACTGGCGCAACGCGTTCGGGATTGATCGGAAAATCGAGATTGTCCAGAACATCAGGCGACGGCGTGATACTCTGACCCGCCTGCAGTTCAAGCAGCTTCTCAGGATCGATCGCAATGGAATTCGTATCAACGGTTGCAGACGAGGCAATTGCTCCCGCGATGATCTCACCCTGTGTCATCAGGCTTTCGACGCGCGCATCGATCAGTCCGTCGCGAAACTGATTGAGATACATGATGCCGGACAAGAGCACGGCAAGTCCGGCGAGATTGAGAAAGAGAATGCGCCGGGTTAGGCTTGAGAACAGATAGTTGCCAAAGACGCGGTTAAGCGGCTTGAAGAAGCGGCGCAAGGCGAGCGAACGCTTCCGGCGCATAACGGCGCTCTTGCGCGTAATATTGCCGCTTTGCAGGCCGGCTACCATTTTTGCCTCAGAAACTCATGAATTGCGTTGCCTCATCGCATTCATGCAGCGTTGAGACAACCTTGTTTTACAGTGGATCACGCGGCTTTGAAAGCGCGGCACTATCGCGCGCGGTTATGCCATCATGTCTCGCGGAAACGATAGCCGACCCCATACAGGGTTTCGATCATGTCGAAATCGTCATCGACGACCTTGAACTTCTTGCGCAGCCGCTTGATGTGGCTGTCGATGGTGCGGTCGTCCACATAGACCTGCTCATCATAGGCTGCATCCATCAGCGCGTCGCGGCTTTTGACGACGCCCGGGCGCTGGGCCAGGGAATGCAAAATGAGGAACTCTGTTACGGTAAGGGTCACCGGTTCACCCATCCAGGTACAGGTATGGCGCTCCTGATCCATGACGAGCTGGCCACGTTCGAGCGATTTCGCCAGGGGACTGCCCGGCTTTGCTGCCGTATCCCTCGCGGCAACGCGGCGCAGGACTGCCTTGACGCGCTCGACCAGCAGCCGTTGTGAAAAGGGCTTGGTGATGAAATCATCGGCGCCCATCTTCAAACCGAAGAGCTCGTCGATCTCGTCGTCCTTCGACGTCAGGAAGATCACGGGCAGATCGGATTTCTGGCGTAGTCGGCGCAAAAGCTCCATTCCATCCATGCGCGGCATCTTGATGTCGAAAATGGCTAGGTTTGGCGGGCGTGCCATCAAACCGTCGAGGGCAGAGGCACCATCGGTATAGGTCTCAACACGATAACCTTCCGATTCAAGCGCGATCGATACGGAGGTCAGAATGTTGCGATCGTCATCGACGAGCGCGATTGTCTGCATTGCGGGTACTTCCCTCATGCCCTGCCTTTCCTTGTGCCATAAAATCTAATGTCTTAAACTCAGCTGCTTGTGCCGGACAAATTAGGTACAAAATGTGGCACAGTTCGCGGCCGATGTCATCTTCACCACATTTGGTGACTCTTACGCTCACGGCAGAACAGTG
>NZ_JBBNAN010000329.1:0-5056 GCF_037994405.1 Phyllobacterium sp. | reverse complement strand
GGCGGCACCAACAGCAGACCCGAACACATCAAGGCTGTTGCCGAGGCAAGCCTCAAGAGGCTGAAGACCGACCGCATCGATCTGTTCTACCAGCACCGCGTGGACCCGGCAGTTCCGATCGAGGATGTCGCAGGTGCGGTCAAGGACCTGATCGACGCCGGCAAGGTGAAGCACTTTGGCCTTTCGGAGGCGGGTATTCAGACAATCCGGCGCGCTCATTCCGTCCAAAAGGTCACCGCCGTCCAGAGCGAGTATTCCCTGTTCTGGCGCGGCCCTGAAACGGAGCTGCTTCCTGCGCTTGAAGAACTCGGCATTGGTTTCGTACCGTTCAGTCCGCTCGGCGCTGGCTTCCTGACGGGCAAGATCGACGAGAACACGACGTTCGATGCCACGGACTTCCGCAATCTGGTCCCGCGCTTCACGCCCGAGGCGAGAAAGGCGAATTTCGCACTCGTCGATCTATTGAAGTCGATCGCGGAACGGAAGGCTGCAACGCCTGCCCAGATTGCCTTGTCGTGGCTGCTTGCACAGAAGCCCTGGATCGTTCCGATCCCCGGCACCACCAAGCTGCACCGCCTTGAGGAAAACCTTGGCTCCATCGACGTCGCGCTTTCGGATGCCGATCTGCAGGAAATCGACAAGGCGCTCGCCGGGATCGAAGTCAAAGGGGAGCGGCTTCCGGAAGCTGTCCTCAAGATGACTGGTCTTTGAATTGAGCACGCAACGGGCAAAGGGCAGTTTCAAAACCGCGCTGATGGCGTTGCCGTTTTTGTTGGACCCCGTGTTGGCTGACGCGGGAGAAACCCGACGAACTGCATCCCAGGTCACAGACAATGACGCACAGGTGACGGCGCAAAGCCGTCACCTGTCGGCGAACAGCACGATCGGAGACGTTCTTTCCCATCCGGCTTTCGCAACATTCGGTCGCCTGATCCTTCCCTGGGACGGTCGGGGATACGGCGATCGCCAGCCGCTCAGCGATATTGCCAGCCTGTTGCCCTATCACAGCCATGTGGACACCCTGAGCGTTCTCGGCGGCATCAATCGAATGATCGACGACGTGGCCGACGGTCGTAAAGTCTTCTACGACATCTACTCCGAGGCAGAGAAGCGTGCAGACCCCACGAAGGAAAACGCGGGACTGTTCTTTTTCCGGGGCGAACCCGGAGCGCCTTTCGCGATCGTCGCGCCAGGCGGCGGCTTCGCCTATGTCGGCTCGGTCCATGAGGGATTTCCCTATGCGACAGAGATCAGCAAGCTCGGCTTCAACGTCTTCGTCATTCGGTACCGTGTCGGGCAAGGCGGAAAGGCTCCAACCGAAGATCTCGCCACAGCGATCTCCTATGTCTTCAAGAACGCCAAGTCGCTCGATGTCGCAACCGACGGGTACTCGCTCTGGGGTAGTTCGGCTGGCGCGAGGATGGCTGCGGCTATCGGATCGCATGGGGTCGCCGCGTTCGGAGGTGCCGCGCTGCCGAAGCCTGCAGCGGTCGTGATGGCCTACACCGCGCACTCCGACGTCTCGAACGACGAACCGCCGACATTTGTCGTTGTCGGGGCCGACGACGGTATAGCCCCGCCCTCCAGCATGGAGAAGCGCATCGCCGTTCTGCGCGAAATGGGCACTCCGGTCGAATACAGAAAATACCCCGCGCTTGGCCACGGTTTCGGCCTTGGCGTGGGCACCAGCGCGCAAGGCTGGATAACCGATGCGACCGAATTTTGGAAACGATCAAGGGATCGCCGCGGGAAACACCCGTGACCACGCGTGCCTTTGCGAGGCCGCCAGGCCGACCACATCACATTTTCACAACGAGAGGATCACGAAAGATGACCACAAAACGAGAACTGGAAGTCAACCGTCGAGGACTGCTGCTGGCAGCGGGGACGTTCGCCGTGGCGGCAAATGTCAGTGGAGCTCATGCCCAGACGGCAGGACAGCAAGGCAGTTCCGCAGACACGACCCTATCTGAAACCGGACGACGGAAGCTCGGCTCCCTCGAAGTGTCCAGTGTCGGCCTGGGCGTTCAGAACATGAGCCGCACGTACCAGCAGACCATTCCCACGCGCGCTGAGATGCACAACATCATCCGGACTGCGTTCGAGCGGGGCCTCACCTTTTACGATGCGGCGGAGGCTTACGGTCCGCACGAAGTCGAAAGGATTCTAGGAGAAGGGATCGAACCCTTTCGCGATCGGGTCGTCATCGCTTCCAAGTTCGGCTGGAACATCGATCTCGAAACGGGAGAGCGCCGTCCGGGTCTCAATAGTCGCCCGGAACACATCAAGGCGGCGGTCGAGGGCATGTTGAAGCGGCTGCGCACCGACCGTATCGATCTCCTCTACCAGCATCGTGTCGATCCGCAGGTGCCGATCGAAGATGTCGCCGGCGCGGTCAAAGACCTGATGTCGGAAGGCAAGGTCCTGCACTGGGGTCTATCCGAAATGGGCCTGAATACTCTTCGCCGCGCGCATGCCGCGCTGCCCCTAACCGCCGTGCAAAGCGAGTATTCGATGCTGTGGCGCGGCCCCGAGAACGGCGCGATCCCGGTTTGTGAGGAACTCGGCATAGGCTTCGTGCCATGGAGCCCTCTCGGCGTCGGCTTCCTCAACGGCGCGATAGACGCGAGAACACGCTTCGCTCCAGGAGATATCCGCGGCATCGAATCCCGGTTCTCTCCTGAAAACCTTCCCAAAAACCTGGCGCTCGTTGAACTGTTGAAAGTCTGGGCGGAGCGGAAGGATGCCAGACTCGGGCAAATCGCGCTGGCGTGGCTGATGGCCCAGAAGCCATGGATCGTGCCGATCCCTGGGACAACCCAGATGGCGCACATGATCGAGAACATCGGCGCGTCCGAAATCCGCTTCACCCCGTCTGAACTTGCAGAGCTGAACGCTTCGGTGAATTCGATCAACATCGAGGGTGCAAGGCTGCCGGATGCCGTTCAGGTATTCTCCGACGTGGAAGCCCCTGCAAGGTCTTGATCACATACCCGCCTGTATGAAAACGGCCCAATGCGCAGTGTCCGCATTGGGCCGACTGCCCAAACGACAGACTGTTGCTCGGCATGAAGGATAGCATCAGTGAGTTTGAACTGGGCATTTTACACAGCCGGATGATCGAGGCGGCCAGATCCAAAGCGCGGCGGGGTGAACTGCGATACACGCCGCCTATGGGATTCATCTGGCACTGCTGATTGGGGCTGGGATTTGACCCGGATATTCGGGTGCAGGAGGTCATCCATCTGATCTTCCGCAAATTCCGTGAACTCGGAAGTGCTCGGCAGGTACTGTTATGGATGTCGGCAGAGAAGATCCACTTTCCGCGTCCCTCGGAGGGTATCCGCCTCGTTTCCTTCGAATGGCGTCAAGTGCGTTACAGTAATGTGATTGGCGTGCTGAAGAACCCCTTCTATGCGGGAGTTTACGGCTATGGCAAAACTGGCAAGCGTGCCGAGGTGATCGATTGGCGGGGGCATGTCACGTACAAGAACCGCAAAGCGCTTGAAGACTTGGATGTTTTGCTCAAAAATCATCACGAAGGATACGATTGGGCAGAGTTGGAGCGCAATCAGGTGCAACTGAGCCACAATGCATACGGCGCCTCTGGAGGAACAAAATCAGGGCGTGGAGGCGGCGCGCTTTTGGTCGGCGTGCTGTCCTGCGCGCGCTCGGAGCGCAACGCTTTCATTGCGGCCAGCGTACCAGCTTCGTCAGCCTCGATTAGTCGCGAATAACCCACAATGTCGGCGGCGAGAATTGCAACCAGCCGCCGCTCGGCAAGATCTACGCCCATGACCCCCTCTCCAGCAAGGTGAAGAAAGCCCCGCTATTGGGTCCTTCGGTCGACGGCAACACCCAACGTCTTTCGGGCTTCCGGAATTCTACTCCCGTTTCTTCCTCGCTGCGAGCAGGGTCTTTTGAAAGCTCGAAGCCGAGCTATGCGTTAATTGCCCGATTAAGGAGCGTTAGAGGCTGCGTCCGGCGCGATCGCAGACGACGAATAGTCATCAACATCGACTGCGAGCTGTAAATTCTCTGAAATATTAGATATTTAAAGATCAGTCTTGATGCCAAGCATCAAACGAAGCAGCCTTATTGCATCTGCGGCTTCCAACATGACTGTCCTTATTTCATCCACATATTTCAAATCGATGTGCTCGGCAAATTGCTCGATTTTGATGGCAAGATCGCATCCCGAGAATTTCATCTCCACGCCCGAAAATGCAAGGAGTTGACGGTACGTTGCGATCAGCTTGGCGGCGTCGCGAAGAATCGCCTGCGTTTCTGCCCGTGAGATATCCGTTGTGCCATTTGCCTGTCCCACGAGCGTTGAAATGATCCCCGCATTAGTTGCCATTAGCGCTCCATATCTGACACGTCTCCCGAGTGGGACAGGACCGGAGCGTATCTCCCGCGATCTCCCATAGGGTCGCATCCACGCCAGAACATCAGAACATTTGATGAGAGGTATCGATCCATGCCACTGCATCTTCCAGGTGGTGAATTTCATCGGTTCTCAGGTACAAGTTGACCATTATCAGCGCGGCTGAAGCAACAACGCGTATCAGGTTGGCGGAAACGGCCACGGCTTATTGAACACCTCGCCCATCATTGTGTCGAGTAAGGCGATAGGCGAGTCCGCTCCATCATTCTAGCTAGCTGAGAATTCCCCTGCATCTCTTCCCTTGGCAAGAGGCTTACGCAACAGCGGGACTTGCCCAGGATGCGATGTATCTGGCTCGGCCCGATACCTAGGACGCTCGCGGCCGACCAATAGGATCCAGACACACTACGATGCGGCTTCGTGGATCACGGATATTTCGCGAACTTAAGCAAAGGGAAATATCGATGGCAGAAGACCTTCCAAAGGAGCCGTTTGCTTTCTAACACTCCGACCGCGCGTTTCTTTGCTGGAGACGCCCGATTTGAAGCATCGCAAACTTTGGACCGGGTTTTAGGCTACGAAGATTGAACCATGAGAATGATTATTTCGCGATCTGGACGGTCCTTGGGTCTGATCGACGTACGACCTTGGTTCATCAATTGTTCGACC
>NZ_JBBNAN010000328.1:0-3835 GCF_037994405.1 Phyllobacterium sp. | reverse complement strand
CCACCATTCAGATAAAGAAAGTCGCTTTTCCAGATAATCGAGCATCGCCATATCATGATTGCCAGTCAGGCAGATGCGCTGGAAGCCGGGATCAGGCCGGTGGATCAGATGTTCAATAACCTGCGCGGAGGCCGGCCCGCGATCGACATAGTCTCCAAGCATAATGAGGAGCTTTTTTCCGGGCAACTGCGCGGCATCCTCCGTAATCATGTGTTCCAGCGTTATCAACTGGTCGTAGCAGCCATGCACATCTCCGATTATGTAGACCGCGATCTGCGAGATATCGATTGAAAGACGGCTCCTTGCGACCCGCGCGGGGGGCCTGCCGAACCTTAACAATCGAAGAAGTCTCTGCAATGCCGGTTCCCCGCTCATTAGCCAGGTGCTACGACACGTATAAACGAGTGTGATGTCCAAGCTAGATTTGTCATCTTAACCGATTCGAAGAATATGACGCTGAAAACAATGACTTATAACGAATAGACCCATTCAGATGCAATGCCTCTGAGCCGGAGATGGCTTCTCGCGACACGTGACCGAAGGCAGTCTCGCGGTCGATTTCTTATCATGAAGTCCGGCTTTCTTATGACCTGCAGTTACCGAGGTCTGGCGAATTTGGCCTGAGGATCAACGGCTTTGAGATGGGCATGCTTTGGGCAGCAAGCGGGCATCGTGCGCTGACACGAGATGTGCCCGTGGCTTTCGGCCAGGAAGGCCCTGTTACGGAAACTCACTGCAGCCTGATAGCGAAGGCGCCTTCAGGTATTGTCTCGCTGACAGGTTGAGCTCTCACAGCACGGGCAACCGTCTCTTTGAAGATCGCGCGTTCAAGTGGTGCAGCGAGAGATTCCGCGTAGGGCGTAGCGATGTGATGACGATCACGGAAGGTCAACTTGCCGTTGACCATGGCATGACAAACCGTATGGCTGCAGAAGAAATTGGTCATATCGACATATCTTGCGTTCTTGATGCTAGAAATGATGCCCTTTTCGGTTTGGGCATCATCGTCGTCGGCAGCTGCAGCCCGGGGCGTGTCGCAGATCGACGGGTCTCTCCCTTGCCAGAGCGCGCGCGCCACACACTTGTCCAGATAAGAGGTATGAGTGGGAACATCGCGAAGGAAAACGACGTTGATGCCGGCATTGCTGAGCGCCTGGACTGTTGATCTTATGCCTTGCGCCCACTCCACCTTGCGCGCCGAAAACTCGGACGGATCGCCGATTTCTTCTGTCAGATGGCTTATGGAGAGCTGTGAGATAATTACCATCTGTGGTTTCATGGCGATAATTTCTTTGACCGCAAGCTCCCTCCAGTCATCGCACTCGGTATAATCCCTTCTCAGTTTTGAATCCCGTGTTGTTATCCGCGTCGCTCGGCACGATGATTTCAAGTAGGTCACTAGCCGGATATTATCCTTTTTTGCGATATCAATCAGCGGTGTCGACCAGTGATCGGCATGCGAGTCGCCGAACAGAACGACAGTTTCGTTTGAAGATGGCGAGCCGAATACGCACGGTTTTGGCTTGACCGTTTCAAGATCCAGCACGCAACTTTCATCCTTTGCGCGCACTGCGGAGGGGAGTTCAGCAGTTTCAACAATCATTTCTTGCTGCGGACTGAGATTGTGTTTTGCGAGTGTGGCGCTCGCATACGCGACCGTAACGCCTGTCATTGTGAGCAGTGCAGCGAAGGCGAGGGAACGGCGTGTGCCGGCAATCAGCCAGGTATTCCTGCGTATCGGGTTCTCAACGAATTGATAACTGAAAAGAGACAATGCAAAGGTCACCACCAGGAGCAGGAGGCGCTGAACACTTGTCAATTCGGGCATCAGCATCATTGCGTAGACAATCACTGGCCAGTGCCACAAATAGAGCGAATAGGACAACTTTCCCGCCCATTGCATGGGTCTTACTGCGAGAATGGCCTTGGGCCCGCGGAGACTTTGGTGCACGCCACTAAGGAGCACCATGACAGTTCCCATCGCTGGGACCAGTGCAATAAAGCCTGGAAAGGGAGACTGCTCGGATACGCTTACATAGGTTACAGCGATCAATCCCAGTCCGAGCCAGCCCATCACCGGCGAATATGGAAAGCGCTTCGCCCATGTGTCCACTAGCGCCATCGACGCGAGGCCTCCCAGGGCAAATTCCCACGCCCGGAACGGTGAAAAATAGAATGCCCAAGGTTGTGAAACGGCTGTCAGCCAGGCGCAGAGGCCAAACGAAATGGCGGCTACGGTCGCCATCAGCAAAAAAACACCATGCCTGCCCGGGCGCATCCGCGTAAATAACAAGAGAAGCGCGGGCCAGGCTAGATAGAACTGTTCCTCGACTGACAGCGACCAGAAATGAATGAACGGGTTATTCGCAGCATCGACGGCGAAATAATCAAGAGACCAACGGATAAGCCACAAGTTGATTATATAGGTCGAAGCGAACAGCGCTCCCTTGGAATAAAGCTGCTGTTCGGATGGCGCGAGAACAAAATAGCCTACCAGAAGAGTCGTCAGAATTACGAAAAGCGATGCAGGAAGCAGACGGCGTGCACGCCGTGCGTAGAAGATCCACAGATTGACCGTGCCGTGCTTGGCTATTTCCTGCTGAAGGTGCTTGGTAATGAGGTAGCCGGATATCACAAAAAAGATATCCACGCCGACGAAGCCACCTGGCAAGCCGGTGTAACCGAAATGGAAGGCAATCACTCCAGAAACTGCCAGGGCACGCAGCCCTTCGATATCAGGGCGAAACGATTTTGATGCGGTGACGGTAGTCATGGGCTTGTCGAGCTCCCAATCTCGGGAATTCTTCTAAGGGCAGCATAGGGGAATTTTGGTGCATCGCAACCTTTTTTGGTGCGGCGCAACATCCACTGCCAGCTTAAAAAGGAGCCTCGTGCTATCCTCATCGGTTCACAAGTGCCCATATGAGGGGTTGGCGGATCCACACGAACCCATTGATGTAGCATTGGATTTTATTGGCGGGAGCCAAGCCGTCCTACGTATATTGGTCAGGTGTTCACTCCTGTTCGGCGGAGGATGACGTTTTCTCCATCTTCAAAACTGAAATCTGACCGCACTCGCAAGAATTCGTCCGTTGCAATGCGGCATCCGCCGTAATCATGATAGTCATCGATCAAGATGACGCCATGCTGGCTCAGCCGGTCAGCCACCTTGTTCAGGCAGTACATGACAGGATCGTACCAATCGCAGTCAATATGGGCAAAGGCGATCTGTCCCACCTTGGTGTTCGGCAGCGTATCCTCGAACAAACCTTTGTGCAGACCGATGGTCGAATCGTCGACGTCTAGGCCATATTTTGTGAACGCGCGACACACATCGTCGTAAAGATTGTCACGATATCCGTAATACTGATCGCCGCCGAGCCCGGTGGATTTTCCGCTCACGATCTTCTGATAACGGTCCTTCGATTTCACGTCGTCCTTATCCGAGGTCGGAGGAGGAATCATTCCAAAAACGTCGAAGCCGTGAAAGCTCCGACCATTGCGTTTTGCCGCCTTTGCCAGGACGATCGCGCTTCCGCCGAGGGCAACTCCGAACTCCGCCACGTCACCGGGCACCTGACGCTGCATGACTTCGCTTAGTGCGGCCTCGAGGCGCCTCAGTTTCCGTGGTGACAGGTAAGTAAGGTGCTCGCGCCGAAATTCCGGCATTATCCCCAAGGCGTCATCAATGCGCACGGCGATATCATAGGTCATGGGACGCCGCCCGGCGATGATAGCGTCAACCGTCGCTCCTGGAATTTCCGCCAGCTGTGCAAATTCCTCAGCTGACACGCCGCGGACTTCGATACTTTCAAGCAGATGCTCACCTGGATGA
>NZ_JBBNAN010000327.1:0-11487 GCF_037994405.1 Phyllobacterium sp. | reverse complement strand
GTCGCCGGGCTTAGTGGGTTGAAGAGCGGAACAAAAAAGATCGCCGGTAAGGACTGCAGTGCCGGACTTCCTCCGACGAAGCGGTGCGACTGAGACGAGATTGCAACCTCATTGCCCCGCGGACCCGCCCATCAATCTTAGTCCACCGGAGAGCGCTGCCAGTGAGGCAAGCTCTTCCGTCAACTGACATTGGCGTTGCAGACGGCGCAATGCCAAATTTGAAGATGACGGCGGAAGCATTCCACAAGCGTTCATCGAACTCGGCGGATTCCGCGTTGGTGTTGCCGATGAAATCTTCGGTGCCTGGAACGGGTATGCCGGCGATATCATCCAGGATGACGTGATCAACTACAATAGCTGGGAAACCAACCAGGTTAGTTATACATTTACCGGGGGAAATGGCTTCTCGGCAATTATCGCTGCAGAACAGGGTTCTGTTAATGATGATTTCCCTGATTACGTTATCGATAGTTACATGCCGCACGTGATGGCCGGCGTGAAACTGGAACAAGGTTGGGGCAAGATCTCCGGTATTGTCGGCTACGACTCCAATGTAGAAGCCTTTGCCGCAAAGGCGCGTCTGGACGTAAACATCACTGACAAAGTATCCGCGTGGGTTATGGGCGCTTATCAGTCCGATTATGATGAGACGCGTGTAGACCGCAATTTCTTGACGCCATGGCAGGGTGATTGGGCGGCTTGGGGCGGTTTCGCTGCCAAGGTTACCGATAAGGCAACCATCAATGCCCAGGCCGCCTACGAATCCGAAGGCACATACGCTCTGGCTTTGAATGTAGCCTACCAGATCGCGCCTGGATTTATGATCACGCCAGAAATCGACTATACGAAGTTTGATGACTATCGCCGTACGGACGGCACGATCGTCAACGACGACGCACTTGGCGGCATCATTCGCTTCCAGCGCAACTTCTGAGCAGCCGTTGGCTGAAATGGTCCGGTGGCGATGCCTCCGGATTCTCGCTTTACCGAATATCGGACGACATTCAGATTTGTTCCCAAACAGCTACAAACGCTGCGGTTTTCTTCAATACTGCGACAAACGCATTGCCTGCATCACTGACAGCTCCCGAATTATCGATCATAACAGCATCAGCTGGATCGCATGGGTTGGGAGCCGCACGCATCAAACGTCGCCGGATTTCTTCAGCGTCTTCGCGCCCACGTGACGCCAGTCGTTTCGCCAAGACCTCATGGGAAGCAGTGATCTGCACGACAAGGAAATTGGCATATGCCTCACGAAGAACGGGCAATACACCGCGCGACACATTGGCAATAGCGACTGCTCCACGTTCGATCTCGTCGTCGACAGATTTTGGCAGGCCGTAGTGCAAACCGTGCGCCTCCCAGGAGTGACAAAATTCCCCTGCGCGGTTCGCAGTTAAGAACTGATCTTCACTCAAGGTGTCATGATCCTCCGCGTCCACAGTCGACGGCCGCGTCACCACACGACGCACGAAGTGATAGCCTGGCTGGTCGCCAAGTGCTGCGCGGGCGTAGTCAATGATAGTGTCCTTGCCAGCGCCGCTTGGCCCGACAACGGCGATGAATGCACCGTTGCGCAGTGGTCCAGACGCCGGGTTGAGCGCACGTTCGATCATGGCGGCCGCCATCATACGACCCGGCGCCCTTCCCGCCAAACCGTGCGCACCACCGGAATATGCTCGTCGACCCGGACGCGCACGAGATCGGCACGCTTGGCGATTTCGATAACACCGCGATCATCGAAGCCGACGGCTTCCGCGGGATTTTTGGTCACCAAACGTACCGCATCCGGCAGGGTGATGCCATCGACAGCCTCGCTCAGGAAGAACGTCGACTGGATCAAGCTGAACGGGATATAGTCAGACGATAGAATATCGAGGCAACCATGTTCGGCCAGTTCCCGTGCCGAGACATTCCCGGAGTGCGAACCGCCGCGTACCACGTTCGGGGCGCCCATCAACACTGCCAAACCTGCCTGCTTTGAGGCAGCTGCAGCTTCCAACGTCGTTGGGAACTCGGCGACATGGATACCCTGCTCAACCGCTTCGTCGACATGTGCAACGGTCGCGTCATCATGGCTCGCGAGCACAATGCCTCGCTCGCGGCATAAATCCGATATCGCCTTGCGCTGCGGTGCGGAATTCCTGGCAGATTCTGCCATGCGCTTCTCACAGAACAAGGTGAAGTCAGGATCGCTGAGCTTCAGCTTGCGCTGATAGTAGTAGGCGTAGGTTTCCAGATTTACAAACTGGCGCTGCCCTGGGGCATGATCCATAAGCGATGCAAGTCGCACGCGGCTGTCACCGTCAAAATAATGGAAACCATCGAGGCAATCGGGGGCTGATACTTCACAACGCAGGTGGAAATAGTGATCCGCGCGCAAACGCCCCTGCTTGACACTGTCTTCGATCGCGTCAGCAAGCTTGCGGATTTCCGGCGCAGACATGTCCGCATCTTCGTCCAGCCCGACGCGCAATGCGTCGAGGACCGTCGTGATACCCGACGTCGCAATTTGTGCGTCATGGGCCAGCACGGCCGCAATCGGATTCCAGCGGACCCGCGGGCGCGGCACGTAGTGACCCTCGAGATGATCCGTGTGTAATTCAATCAGACCGGGAATGAGATAATCGCCCTCGAAATCCTCGCCGCCAGCGACCGAACCTTCCGAGATATCGGCAATCTTGCCGTCGCGGATCACAACCGATCCCGAGATGACCTCATCTTCGAGAACGATCCTTGCGTTGTTCAAAATCAATTCGGCGGACATTTTATGCGGTCTTTCTTCGGTTGGTTCCTGCGAGCGGATGCAGCGAGTGTATTTCGAAGGGAAATCCTGGCTCGGCTTCAGTGAACAGCGCGAGATTGTTGATTTCGACCGGTTCTTCAAGGACCGGTTCCAGGAATTCACTCAGGATATGTTCAATTTTCGGCCGGTCGCGTTCGGGTACCGGCCCTGTGAGGGTCATGTGAAAGCGAAAATCTTCAAAAACATAGGGGTACCCCCACTGTTCGAGATTTCGTCGCTGAGCCACGCTCATGTTTTCCGGATTGCGGCGTTTGATTTCCTGCTCGCTTGGCGGGGCGCGGAAGCGGTCGAATGCTATGACAATGTCGTTTGCAAGTTGGTTGAGCCGATCCAGCGGCTCAGCCGGAACGAGTGCGAAAAACCCGTCGAGGCATGCAATCTGCAGTTTCGGAATTTCAACCGGATCGATGGAAGAGGCAAAATGCATCAGCGCCGAAAGCAATTCGCGCTCTTCGACACCATCGGCGAGATGGAATGGCGCCTTAAACGTGGCGTGAAAACCATAGCGGCGTGGTGATTCCGTCAATTGGGCGAAATCCTCGTGCGCAAGGTCGCGAATCTGCGGGGCCTTCACCGGCTGGCCGGTAAACGCGTTTCTGCCGAGCCAATTGGCCGCTACCTTGAGCAGCGGATCACTTAAGGGCGGCGTGAAATAGATTGCATAGCGCATTTTGATTCCTCCGGAACACTCTCGCGTTACGCTCCGATTATGACAAGCCTTTGAATGTGATGTTATCTCAATGCTGCTTTCCCATCAGGCGGGAACGCAACGCATTGGATATGCTATCAAAGATGAAGATCACCGCGAGAATGAGCACGACCATATAGGCGACATTATGCCAGTTGGTGTTTGTGCGCATGGCTTCCCAGAGCTTGAGACCGATGCCCCCTGCCCCTACGGCACCAATGATCGTAGCTGAGCGTGTATTGGACTCCCAGAAATATAGCGCCTGGCTGGCGAAAACCGGCAGTACCTGCGGCACGACGCCGTAGCGCTGCACATTCACAGGTGATGCGCCGACTGACTTGACGCCTTCGCGCTGCTTGTCATCGATATTTTCCAGCGTTTCGGAGTAGACTTTGCCGAGCGTACCGGTGTCTGTGAAGAAAATGGCCGAGATACCGGCAAGCGGCCCCGGACCAAAGGCGCGGGTAAAGAACAGCGCCCAGATGAGCATGTCGACCGATCGCAGAAAATCGAAGAAGCGTTTGGTGATCTGGTTGGCAAACAAATTTGGCATGATGTTACGGGCGGCGACAAAGGCTAGAGGGAAAGAAACAAGAGAAGCCAGCAGTGTTCCCATGAAAGCCATGACGATGGTTTGCATCAGCTTCGTCCAGACATCACCGTGCTGCCAGGACGAATTGTACCAGATGTTGTCGATAGCCAAGGCGGCGTTGGACATCTCCGGCTTGATGCGTTCGCCGCTGATGATCATCGACGCCACCTCACCAAATGATTTGTTCCAGAACGGCGAGCTGGTATCGAAGACGAAGTTTGCCCAGCCAAGAAAACGGCGGCTCACAACAACGCGCTCCGGAATAATATCGGCCTGCCCCGCAAAACCGAAATTGACCGTCACCTGATCCTCTTTCAGCATTGCCCAATTGGGCAATGGTCCCTGCGGCTTGGCGCCGTCAGCTTCGATCAGCACGGTCAAGCTCTCGCCATTGCGGGTCGCAATCACCCGGCTGTCGTTGATATCAAGCGATTTGCCTGCACCGAACAAGATCGTGACATTGTTGCCGTTCTGAACAACCCAATCTGGCTTCGGGTTATCGCCGAGTTCGGAAAACCGCGGATAGGCCACCGTCGTCGCCGTCGGCGACATGCGTACAGTTGTCCTGACTGCGTAGGATACCCAGTCGCGCGCATAGAGTTCGGCGCGATCCCACTGGCCACGCCCGAGCACGGTGCCAATGGAAAAGAACCACCAGCAATAGGCAACGTAGAGAACGATACCCGCCGCAATCAGCAGCGGCATGAAGCGCTTCCAGACAGGCGGGTTGAAAACGGCCGGATGGCGGACTTCAAAATCGGCAATGGCGGCGGAAGAGAGCGCGTTCATGATTGTTTCCTACCGAAAGCGAACGCCTGATTGCCGACGAGGCGGCGCCGCAGCCAGGCGGAAAATTGATCGACAGCGATAATCGTCACGAGCAGCAGCAGCACGATGGCGAGTGTCTTTGCCTGATGGCCGCGGCCGATCGACAGCCGCAATTCCTCACCAATGCCGCCGCCGCCAACAGCGCCGATAATGGTCGAGGCGCGGACGTTGATTTCGAGGCGAAGCAAGGCGTAGGACATGAAGTTCGGCATCACCTGCGGGACGATGCCGAAGCCGACCCGTTCGAACCAGTTGGCACCGACGGCGCGTAACCCTTCGTCCGCTTTCATATCGGCATTTTCAACGACTTCGAAGAACAGCTTTCCAAGTGCCCCGATCGTGTGAATACCGACTGCAAACATTGCAGGGATTGGACCCAGCGACAATATCGCCGCGAAGAACCCTGCGATCACGATTTCCGGGAAGGCACGCAGAATTTCCATGTAACGGCGGGCGGCAAAGCGGATCAACTTGCTTTTAACGAGATTCTTGGCGGCCAGAAAGCAGAGGAGAAACCCGAAAATAAAGCCAATGAGCGTGGAAAGGACCGCAATATTTAGCGTTTCCAGCATCTTATAGAAATATTCCGGAAGATAGAGGCCGCCAATCAGATAGTTTCGGCCTTCGGGATAATCGTATTTCAGGCTTCCGTCGAAATAGGGTGACGGCAGATCGAATATGGCACGCCAGACTTCCCAGCCGTCACGCGGAACAAGATCGCCGGCAAAATCGAAGAAATGCGGCAAGCGGTCGAAAAACTTGCCTGCATTCGATTCATTGGCGAACCAGAGAGAACCGGCGACGATGACCAGAAGGCAGATCGAAATGAGCCAGGAATAGGCGCGGCGACGTGCGGCCAGTTCCTGCCAGTGGCGTTCGATCTGGATACCATCGGCTGATAGCTCGGCGGTCGTTGCTGGGCTCATAAATATATCCTTCAAGAGCACAAAAAATCACGGCCAGATCCTTTCGGAACTGGCCGTGACTGTAATTGTTGGATTATCCGCCGATCTGCGCCTTACGCGCGTCGATGATCGGCTGATAGAATTCAGTATTCACTTCCGTATAGCCCTTGAAGTCACCGCCCATCGTTGCTGCGAAGCAAGCAGGATCGGACTTCGGCAAGTTCATCATGTAGTCCTTGAATTTGGCCTTCAGGTTGCTGTCGAGCGAGGTACGGATAACGATTGGACCATTTGGAATGAGCGGCGACTTCCACAATTCGACGAAATCCTTCATGTCGATGAGACCTTTGTCGACCATCTTGCGCAGATTGCCGGAACTATAGCCTTCGTCAAACTTGCCAACCCCCGAGCCGAACGTGGTGCCGGCGTCGAACTTGCCGTCCTTGACAGCAAGGACGAGGTTCTCGTGGCCACCGCCGAAACCTGTTTCGCCAAAATAATCCTTCACCGAGCTCTTGATGTCCTTCGGCAGCGAAGTCACCGGGATGAGATAGCCTGAGGTGGAGTCCGGATCGGCAAAACCGAGCTTCTTGCCCTTCATGTCGGCGAGAGTCTTGATGCCACTGTCCTTGCGGGCGACCATGATCGAATAGTAACCGGTCGCCCCATCGGTCTGAACGGTCGTCAGGATCGGCTCAACCGCCTTGGGATTGGTAAGGTAGATCTTTGCGAAGCCGGAGGCACCAAGTTCGGCATAATCGAGCGTACCGCCGAGCAGACCCTGGATGACGCCATCATAATCGGTAGCGGGGAAGAGCTTTACTTCCTTCACGCCCAGAACTTTCGGGAGCTGGTCGACAATGCACTGATAATTGCGCAGGCGGTCAGCTTCATTCTCGCCGCCGATAATACCAACGCGGAATGTTTCGAGATTTTCAGCGCGGGCCATCGAACCAGCGAGCATTGCGCCGATTGCTATTGCACTGATTAGGGCTTTCTTGAGCAACATGGTTCTCTCCTGTCAAACGTCCGTTTGAGTTTGCGATCTGTTTCATATGAGCCCGTACTGGGCGAGCCGATCTCTTTGCGCTCAACGCGCGGCCAGAATGGCCTCCAGCTCGGGTACTGGCTTTGGTGCGCCGCGGCTGATGCTGGTCGATGTAATGGCTTCTGAAAACGCGTCCTTCATGCCGTCAGCGCCGTAAATCCGGCGCGCGGCAAGTTCTGTCAGGTCGTCCGGGGTTCCGTCGAAGACAACCTTGCCGCCCTGCATGCCGATGATTCGCTGGCAGAAATGCCGCGCCGTATCGAGCGTGTGCAGATTGGTGATGACCGTCAGCCCTTCTTTCTCATTGATGTCGCGCAACGACTCCATCACGACCTGTGCATTGCGCGGATCGAGCGAGGCGATGGGTTCATCGGCGAGAATGATTTTGGGATTTTGCATGAGGGCGCGCGCGATGGCGACGCGCTGCTGCTGTCCTCCGGATAGTGTTCCTGCCCGTTGCAGGGCAGTCTTGGCGATATCGAGCCGCTCCAGAGCGGCAATCGCCATGGCACGCTCCTCACGCGAGAACATGCCGAGAAGGCTTTTGATCGTTGAACGGTGATTGAGGCGGCCAAGAAGCACATTGGTGAGAACGTCGAGGCGTGGCACAAGATTGAACTGCTGGAAGATCATCGCGCAATCGCGCTGCCAATTGCGCAACTGCGCACCCCGCAGCTGCGCAACATTCGTATCACCGAAAAGGATCGAGCCTTCCGAGGGATCAACCAACCGGTTGATCATACGCAGCAGGGTGGACTTGCCTGCACCGGACCGGCCGATGACACCAACCATCTGCCCTTGCGGGATTTCCAGATTGACACCGTCAATGGCAACGAATTTGCCGAAGCGCCGCGTCACGTTTTCAATCTTCAACATAAGCAAGTCCCTTTTGGCGTTGCTCTGTCCTAGGACACGGATGTGAAGGTGCGATGTCGTTTATGTTTCAGTTGAATGACAACTGTGTGTCGCGCGTAGCGGAATATAATACCTTTGGTTTAGACGTCGTGTTTCTCGAGAAAGGCCTCGATATCCAGGGTCCTGAAATCGTCGAGTGCGCCGCGCAATTTCGCGTGAGCCCAGTCCCACCAGGAGAGGGTTTGCAATCGTTCGACCGTTCTCGTGTCAAAACGGTCGCGGATTTTGCGTGCAGGAACACCACCGACAATCGTATAGGGATCGACATCCCGCGACACGACCGCCCCGGCACCGATCACGGCACCGTCCCCGACGGTCACGCCTGGCAGAACGGTCGCGCCGTGACCAATCCAGACGTCGTGGCCGATGGTGACGCGGTTTAACCGGCGCCAATCGAAGAATTCCTCATCAATACCCGCACCGTCCCAATAATCACCTGAGCGATAGGTGAAATGATGCAATGTGGGCCGCCATGTCGGATGGTTCGGTGCATTGATGCGCACGCTCGCCGCAATATTCGCGAATTTGCCGATCGTGGCGCACCAAGCTGACCCATCCTGCATGATGTACGAGTAATCTCCGAGCGTCGTTTCGCTGATACGGCAGCGCTCGGATATTTCGGTGTAACGGCCGAGTTCACAGCCGTGGACCGATGCGGTCTCGTGGATGAGCGGCGTTTCTGACAAGCGGGTCATGCCGCAGCCTCGTTCGGTACCGAAAACGCGGTGACATCGACAATCCGGTCGGCAACCGCTTCGCGTACGTCTTCATCATGAAAAATGCCCAGCATGGCCACGCCCGAGGCTTTCTTCTGCTGTATCATCGAGACAACCACATTGCGGTTCCTGGCGTCGAGCGATGCGGTCGGCTCATCGAGAAGCAGGATCGGATGATCGGTGATGAAGCCTCGCGCAATGTTGACCCGCTGCTGCTCACCACCGGAAAATGTGGCGGGTGGCAGCGACCACAAACGCTCCGGCAGGTTGAGTCCGGCAAGCAATGACGCGGCCTTGTCGCGAGCCTCAGCGCGATCCACACCGCGCGCGATCAGCGGCTCGGCCACGACATCCAATGCCGAAACGCGCGGTACCGTACGCAGAAACTGGCTGACATAGCCGATCATTTCGCGACGAATTCCGAGCATCGTACGCGGATCGGCCGCCGCGACATCGACCAGCCGGTCGCGATAAGGGACGATGATCTGACCAGCATCCACGGCATAATTGCCAAAGATCATTTTCAGGATCGAGCTTTTGCCTGCTCCGGATGGGCCACCAAGCACGGCGCATTCGCCCGCTTTGATCGAAAAGGAGACATTTGCCACCACGGGCAAACGAATACCGTCGCGTAGATGCATGGTGAAGCTCTTGGCGACATCGGAAACAACAAGTGGTGTCGGCATGACTTGCTCCTAGACCTGCAGGATGGAAGAGACGAGAAGCTGGGTGTAAGGCGCCTGCGGATCGTCGAGCACGCGGTCGGTGAGACCTGTCTCGACAATATGGCCGTCCTTCATCACCATCATCCGGTGCGAAAGCAGTCTCGCCACGGCAAGATCGTGCGTAACGACAATTGCGGCCAAGCCGAGATCGTGGACGAGGCCGCGCAGAAGATCGAGGAGCCTTGCTTGCACCGAAACGTCGAGACCGCCCGTCGGTTCGTCCATGAAGACGAGGCGTGGGTTGGTGACAAGATTGCGGGCAATCTGCAGGCGCTGTCGCATGCCACCGGAGAAAGCGCGCGGCTGGTCATCGATACGGTCCTCGGCAATCTCAACGCGGCCAAGCCAATCGGTGGCGGTCGCACGGATCTTGCCATAATGCCGGTCGCCGACTGCCATCAGCCGTTCGCCGACATTGGCGCCGGCGGAGACCGTCATCCGCAATCCATCGGCGGGATTTTGGTGGACGAATCCCCAGTCGGTGCGCATCAGGAAACGCCGTTCAGCCTCGCTCATCCGGTAGAGATCACGGAACTGGCCTTCGCGCATGCGGTATTCCACCGATCCGGCAGAAGGCGCAAGACGCGTCGCCAGGCAATTGAGCAGCGTCGTCTTGCCTGATCCGGATTCGCCCACGACGGCGAGGACCTCACCCGGCCATAGCTCGAACGTGACGTTCTGGCAGCCGATGCGGCTGCCGTAGAACTTCGAAAGTGCGTTGACCTTCAGGAGTGGGGTCTCGCTCATTCTGCTGCCTCCGCAGGATTGGCCAAAAGATGGCCGCGATGGCCCGGCCGGTCTTCGCAAAAATCCGTATCCGAACAGACGAACATGCTGGCGCCCTTGTCATCGAGGATGACCTCGTCCAGGTAGCTGCCTTTGGCGCCGCACAGCGCGCAGGGTTGCGAGAACGTCTGGATCTCGAATGGATGGTCCTCAAAGTCGAGACTGACCACCTCAGTATAGGGCGGAATGGCATAGATTCGCTTCTCACGCCCCGCCCCGAACAGCTGTAGCGCCGGCGAGTTGTGCATCTTCGGATTGTCGAACTTTGGCGTCGGCGACGGATCCATCACGTATCGACCCTCGACCTTCACCGGATAGGCGTAGGTCGTGGCAATGTGACCGTGCCTGGCAATGTCTTCGTAGAGCTTCACATGCATCAGCCCGTATTCTTCTAGTGCATGCATCTTTCGTGTCTCGGTCTCACGGGGTTCAAGGAAGCGCAGCGGTTCCGGAATTGGCACCTGATAGACAAGGGTTTGGCCGGCTTGCAGCGCAGCCTCAGGAATACGGTGGCGCGTCTGGATGATTGTTGCTTCCGTTGTTTTCGTGGTTACGCGAACATTGGCAGTCTTCTGGAAGAAGGCGCGGATGGATACGGCATTGGTCGTATCGTCGGCGCCCTGATCGATCACCTTCAAGGTGTCGTCCGGCCCAATTATTGCCGCCGTCACCTGCACACCGCCCGTCCCCCAACCATAGGGCATCGGCATTTCACGCGAAGCGAAAGGCACCTGATAGCCCGGAATGGCAATTGCCTTGAGGATGGCGCGGCGGATCATCCGCTTCGTCTGTTCGTCGAGATAGGCGAAATTATACGTCGCAAGCTCGGTCATTTTGTCATAACCTCATGAAAGCCGGACAGGGGAATTCCGGCATCGAATGGTGAGGGGGAATGGCTTTGGAACCAGCGTCGCCGGTGTCGTTTCAAGACGCTGGGTTTGTGTTCGTTGTGATCGGACTGATAATCGCGATATACCGGACATTGTTCGGCAAGAAAGATGGAAGCAATTCCGGTCCGACGGTTGAGGTCCGTTGCGGTAGTTCCGACGATGGGGGTGGCGACAGCGACGGCGGCGACTGAAATCATTCTGCAGCCTCTTGAGTATCGCTGTTTTCGTTGTCACGCCGTTCATGCTCGGCGCGCATGCGCCGCACCAGATCGAGCTCCGCCTGGAAATCCACGTAATGCGGCAGCTTCAGATGTTCGACGAACCCGGTCGACTGAACATTATCACTATGGGAAATCACGAACTCCTCGTCCTGCGCAGTCGCAGTGATGTCTTCACCCAGCTCCCGAGCGCGCAAGGCCCGATCGCACAGCGCCATCGACATGGATTTGCGTTCGCTCTGGCCAAAAACCAGGCCGTAGCCGCGCGTAAATTGCGGCGGCTGCTTGGATGATCCCTTGAACTGGTTGACCATCTGGCATTCGGTGACGCGAATACGGCCAAGCGTGAGTGGGAAATCGAGTTCGG
>NZ_JBBNAN010000326.1:0-5988 GCF_037994405.1 Phyllobacterium sp. | reverse complement strand
CAAAGCGTCCGGCGCCATCAGACCACGTCCAGGTCTTGTTGCGGTACAGCAGATAAAGCTCCACCCCAGTCATTGGCCGGGCATCTGCTGATGGGACGATTTCTTCGCCGGCATAGGAGACGCCCGCCAATGTTACTGCTGATAGGCAGCACGAAATGAGCAGTGATGTGCGACGCAAAGTTGTGTTCGCCCTCGTTCTTTTTCTGGGTGACTGTGTCACCCTTTCCACCAGGCCGACGAACTCCAAATAGCTCGTTCCAAGTTCCCTAATATTCATCGTGCTTCGCTCCCCCCGAGCTTTTCTTCTTCCGAGAAGTTGATATTCGACGTTGCGGGCAGCCAGTGGGGCTTAAAGGTCAACTTTCGGAGCTCTCCACCTCCAAGGCCAGCACCAGATACCGCGTAGGTCGTTTCATAGAACCTCAGTCGTCCAGTACCCCATGTCAGGGACTCCAATCCCTCCGTCCCGCGCTCAACGGTGGCGAAACCCGGAAGCGCGATGAGGACGAGGAGGCTCGCGGCCATTGCCGGCCGATACGTTCGTGTCTGGACCCTGACGACATTCTCTCGAGCGTGCTGGATGACGATGGTCAGCAGCAGAAGCGTGTAAAGCAAGGCGTTGATAATTGCGAAAATATAGAAACCTCGCGTTTCACCCGCGTCACTTACAAGCAGAACCGGCAACACTGAAGCGATTGATAGGATACCGTACGGCATGAGAACCCGCGAAGGCAGTGGGTCCACTTCCGATGCACCCTTGGGCGTGATGCGAAAGTCGACATAAGACCCGGTCATCCAGTCTCGGATGGCGGCGACTGTACCAGCCAGTGCCCACGGCCACCGTGCGAAGAGAAAAAACATCATCTCCCAGCTCAAGATCTTGGCATCGAACGGCCGGAAGGAGCCGCTGGCACGCCAACGGTAGGCCAAAAGCATCAATGTGACGGAGAGTGGAGCGAAATGCGCTAGAAAATCCGGATAGGTCACTGCGACAAAGTTTTCATGACGGACAAGTGCCAGGATTGGCATGACGAACATGAGGGCCATGAACAGTGCAAAAAGCGGATACCAGAGCTGAGAAAACAGAAATTGGAATTTCAGCTTCAGCGGCAAGCGCGGCACGTAGACAGGCGAATATTGCAAGAGCAGCATGACAAGGCTGCGTGACCACTGGAACTCCTGCGTGACAAGATCAGCGAATGTGCGGGGACCGTCGCCATGCGCAATGGCATCAAGCGCGTGGACACCGCGCCAGCCGTGGGCGTTCATTATCAACGTCGTCGAATGATCTTCGGCAAGCTCCGGTCCCAGGCCGCCTATTTCCTTGAGCGCGGCCGTGCGCACGGCGTAATGCGATCCTATGCAGAGTGGCGCAAGACCATGATTGTAACCGGCTTGAAGCGAACCGTGCATGCTCGCTTCTGCGTAAAGCCGCCCCCGTGCGGACCAGCTTTCTGATGCATTGCGGTCACAAATGCTCGGCGCCGAGACGTAACCAACGTCCGCATCGGCAAACGGGCGCAACATTTCGATGAGATAGCCCTGCTCCGGAACATGATCAGCGTCGAGCTGCGCTACGAAATCGTAACGGTCGTAGCCGAAATGATCGTAGAAAAAGGCAAGATTGCCTTCCTTGCACCGTGTACGGCGCGGCCAGGTCGTGCGGTGATAATCCGGCCTGTTCTTTCGGGTTGAAACGAAGACGCCATGCTGTTGGCACCATTTCAACGTCTCTGGGGTGGGATCCTCATCGGCGAGCCATGTGTCGTGCGGAAACGCTTGATTCAGCATTGCGGTAAGAGTTGTTGCCACCACAGAAAAAGGCTCGGACGGCGCTTTGGTCACGACCATAGCGACGCGACTGCCAAGGGGCAGCTGAAGTGGTCCATTCGGCTTCTGCGCGCGATAAAATAGCGTGATGAAGTAGGCCGGCAGAAGGGTCACCCAGGCCAATATAGCGGTAACAAGGGAGAAGCCCCAAAAGCCGATGTAATGTTCTGGCTTCAACCACCAAGCCCAGAAATAGACAAGCATTGCCAGCCAGACTGCTGCGCCGACAAGATATTCCTGGCGACGATATCCTTCGAGTACGGGTACCACCGCGATATTGTTGGTTTTATTCATCATGTCCGCGACTCCAGACCAAAGAAGGGCGCTGCAGTCCGAACGATCGTATCGATGTCGGAATATTCAGGTGAAAAGCCAAGCGCGCGACGCGCAAAGGCCGGGTCGGCATAGAGAGCGGGCGGGTCGCCGGCACGTCTTGGATGCATTTCAACTGGCACCTCACGTTTGGTGATACGGCCGATGGCGCTCAGAATCTCGCCTATCGAAGAGCCATGCCCGGTTCCAAGATTGACTGAAAGGTTGTCGCCGCCGTTGATGAGGTGCTGGAGGGCCAGAACATGGGCACGTGCCAAGTCCGTCACGTGAATGTAGTCGCGAATACAGGTTCCATCTTCAGTGTCATAGTCGTCGCCAAATACTGCAAGGTGGGAGATCGTCCCCCCGGCCGCGAGCAATGCTCTTGGGATCAGATGTGTCTCCGGGTCGTGCCACTCGCCGAGTTCGCCGTCGGGATCGGCGCCAGACGCATTGAAATATCGCAGCGCGACATATCTCAAATGATAGGCCACCGCATAGTCCTGTAGAATCTGCTCGGCAATGAGTTTCGTCCTGCCGTAAGGATTGATTGGTTGCTGCGGGGTTGTTTCGGTTATGGGAAGAGAATCCGGAATGCCATAGGTAGCGCAGCTCGACGAGAAAATGATCTTGTCGATTTCGGCGTGACGGCAGGCGTCCAAAAGGGACAGTGTCCCGGCGACGTTGTTCCGGTAGTATTTTGCGGGGTCCTCGACGGACTCTCCAACATAGGCCGACGCAGCAAAATGCACGACCGCGTCCGGCTTGTACTGCATCAGGATCCGCGTTAGGCCACTCGTATCGAGGATATCGCCGTGCACGAATTGGCCCCAACGCACCGAAGATCGATGTCCTGTAACCAGATTGTCAAAGACAATCGGCTCGATGCCATTCAAGTGGAGTAGTTTAGCCGTATGGCTGCCGATATATCCGGCGCCGCCCGCCACCAGGACCTTTAGCTGTGACATCACGCTGTCTCCGCGAGTTCATGCGCTTCCTCGGCCAGGAGGCGGTCAAAATATGCGATCGTCTTTTCCAGTCCGACGGAGAGCGGCACCATAGGCTGCCAACCAAGTTCGCGCTGGGCGAGCGATATATCAGGACGGCGCTGGCGCGGATCGTCTGTCGGCAGCGGCTTGTGAATGGTTTTCGAACGCGAGCCTGTAAGTTGGATCACCTGCTCGGCGAGTTGCAGTATGGTGAATTCACCTGGGTTCCCAAGGTTGACGGGACCGGTGAATGACGGGTCCGTTGCCATCAATTGCTGAAATCCGTCGACGAGATCATTAACGAAACAGAACGAGCGTGTTTGCGAGCCATCACCATAGAGCGTTATGTCCTGACCCTTCAGCGCCTGCACAATAAAGTTTGATACGACACGGCCGTCGTCAGGACGCATGTTGGGGCCATAGGTATTGAAAATTCGCGCGACCTTGATCTCGACATGGTGCTGTTTATGAAAATCGAAGAACAGCGTTTCGGCGCTACGCTTGCCCTCGTCGTAGCAGGATCGAGGACCAAACGAATTCACATTCCCCCAATAGTTCTCGACCTGCGGATGAACCAGCGGATCGCCATATATTTCCGATGTGGAAGCCTGGAAGATTCGCGCGCCGGTACGTGCAGCCAGTTCGAGCAGATTAAGCGCGCCAAGAACGCACGTTTTCATCGTATGCACAGGATCCGCCTGGTAGTGCGGCGGCGAGGCGGGGCAAGCGAGATTGTAGATTTCATCGACTTCGATATCAATCGGATCAACAACGTCATGCCTAATCACGCTGAACCGCTCGAAATTTCGGAGGTGGCGGATATTACGCTCGAGCCCCGTTGAAAAATTATCAACGCAGATGACGGTATGCCCAGCCTTGAGTAGACGTTCGCAAAGATGCGATCCAAGAAAACCCGCGCCGCCGGTTACAAGAATGTGCCGGGCTCGTTGCTTTGAGCGGACGACGCGCACGTCACCAAAGAGCGCATTGATATTAGGGCGGGCGGGTACTGGACGCATGCTTTTCATCGATCGAACCCCAAAGTTTGCCTATACTTTGCTGATTGAGAGTACATCGGTGATGTACCTAGTCAGGTCAAAGTGCTGTTTGTCCGGCGTTGTTCTTATAGCTTTTGTATACTTGCGACCGTTGGGTCTGTCGTTAGCTGCGCATCCTAAAACTTGTCGCAGCGTCCATATCTGCAACTAGATGCAACTCGACCAGTCACAGGAGATAGGTATCTGCACGCAAGACACCGACTGAAGGCACGATGGTGGGAAAAGCGATTAGAGTCGCCTATTTTGGCTGAGGCGAGGGCCCTCAGCCGTGGCTCACCTAGGTGGGCTGGCTTGGGACGGTATCAATGACCGAGGGACTTGAGCCACTCGCCGAACGCATGCGCACGACTGTCAATGATTTCCACTGGTGGAACAGCGTGAGCGAAGTAAGGTGGCACGGCCACGTTGCGGGCTTCGCGCGGGCTATAGCCAAATTCCTTGCTGAATGCCCGGCTGAAGTGGGCGGCGGAGCTGAACCCCACGGCAGTAGCGATTTCGATGATTTGCTGACGATTGGCTGCGTTGCTGAGTGCAGCATGGGCCGACAGAAGGCGGCGCTTTTGTATATAGTGCAGTACGCCGCCGCTTGGCTCGAACAGTTGGTAAAGCCTGCTGCGCGAAATACCGAGCTCCCGACAGAGAGTGTCTGGCGTTAGGTCAGACGAATTCAAATTGCGCTGCACGAAACGACGGATTCGTTCCATCAAGGCTAAACTGCCCTGTGGCTCTACAGCGCCGGAGTTATCTGCGGACGACGAGAGACACGTCAAAAGCATATCGCGTGTTGTTTGGACTACTTGAGGAAGATCTTTGGCAGTCAAGATCGCCAGTTTGGCCTCAATACTATCGAGGTAATCGATCAAAAGATTGGTATAGGTTCCGGACAATATCGTATTATTTCTTATTTCGTTGCCCGCACCCGTATCGAAAAATAATTCGCGAGGTAAGTAAAAGGAGAGACTCTGCGTGTCAGTCGTCCTTCCGCTGAACGGATGCCCCAGGGACCTTAGCTCCACTTTTCCAGGCACACCTTCTGACACATTGCCATCCACCTCTGTCCAACTTCGGCCGGTGCGCAGTAGCAAAACATGCCAATGGTCGATGGAATTTGATCGCAACTTGGCAGCGGAGCGCACATAGGAATGGGAAGGCGCATTCTGCCGCACGATAAGCATACTGCCCAGATTCCAGGCAGTATGCTCGGCAGGAAATCCATCGTCCCCTGATACCCCATCCGGTAATCTAATATCTATCAGAGGTGCCAAATATGCCTGCCAGGCCGCGAATTGATCGCTCGGAGCTAAATCGCGGGTAGAAAAACGTAGAGGCTCCAAAGCGGGTGGTAGCGGCGCAGCCGCTTCCGGGTTTGCTTTTGATGGCCGTGGCCAACGGCGCCGTTCGCTCTGCGCGGGCGAGCCGGTATTGTGCTGCTCCTCATCTTGCTTTTCGACCGGAACAGGCAACGGTTGTCCTTTTTGCGGAGAGTTCGGCAACGATACCTCCCAATTCTGAACGAAACCATACCACCGCAAGGTTAACGACGGCTTGAAGTGGTTTCGGTCATGGCTGAACCGTTGTCAAGCGGGGTTGCCGCAATCCCGATTGTGATAAGCTTGTCCGGATCTAGATGTCCTACTGCTGAATTTCTTGGCGATTCAGATGCGAGGCCGTTTTGTCTGGCACACATGTTTTAAATTGGTTGTTGTTATTCCACTACATCGACGACGACTTTGCCTATCGCGCTTCTCCGTTCGACGGCGGCATGGGCGTCCGCGACCGTTTTTCAAGTTGAATCGGAT
>NZ_JBBNAN010000325.1:0-9438 GCF_037994405.1 Phyllobacterium sp. | reverse complement strand
ATCAAACCTAAGCAAACCTTAGGGCGCATTCAGCAACCGCCAGCGGCGCCCCGCCCTCGTTGTGCCGGTATATAGACCCCACCCAACAAAACTGTCAACACACCAAAATCAATTTTTCCAAACTTTTTCAAAACCAACAAACAGCCCTGGGGATAAGTCTTCAGGATAAGTGCCTTGAACGCGCCTTTTGCGGGTTTTGCTGCGGTCCTACGATTTGCCAGCGAAAAAGAAAATCAGATCGTCGCGCCGAATCCGGTGAGGAAGGAGGTGAGATTGTCGCCAAGCTCATCGCAGAGATAGCCGCCTTCCTGTACGATCACCGCCGGCAGGCGAAGTTTCGCGATCGCTTCGGCGATACGGGCGAAGCCGGGCGTCGAGACGGAAAGCCCGCCAAAGGGATCGCCCTCAAAGGCGTCGAGCCCCAATGCCACGACCAATGCTTGCGGCGCAAAGACTTCGATGCGCTCCATGGCAGCGGCGAGCGCTTCCAGAAACACCGCGTCGCCAGATTTGCGTGAGAGAGGCAGGTTGTAGTTGTAACCGAGACCCGCCCCCTCGCCGCGCTCGTCGGCATAGCCCCAGAAGAATGGATAGAATCGCACTGGATCGGCGTGGATCGAGACGGTCAGCACATCGGGACGCGCATAGAAAATGCCCTGTGTGCCGTTGCCGTGGTGCAGGTCGACATCGAGAATCGCGACACGTGCCGCGTTGGCGCGCAATCTTTGTGCTGCGACTGCCGAATTGTTGATGAAGCAAAATCCGCCGGCGACGTCGGCAAAGGCATGATGGCCGGGAGGGCGGCACAATGCATAAACCGCAGGTTCGCCCGACATGACGCATTCGGCCGCTTCGACCGCGCTCCAGGCACTCCAGCAGGCGCTTTCCCAGGTCTCTGCCGAGATGGGACAGGCCGTATCAGCCATGTGGTAGCCCGCCTGTCCTACAGCAGAAGCCGGATAGCTGCCGGTACGGTTGATCGGATGAATATTCGGGACCACCTCCTCTGACGCGCCGGGAATGAGCTGCCAGCGCCGGTGGATGTTTTGCAGGAATTCGAGATATTCCGGCGTATGGACTGCCGCGATCGGACCAAGACCATAGTTCTTGGGGTGGTGGATGGAACTGCCTGCCGCACGGGCACCGGCAAGCAGCCGCTCGATCCGCTCCGGTTTTTCCGGGTTGGGCTGCGGCGCCCCACTCGAGAGGAAGCCTTTCGGATTATGCCGTTTCTGCTCTTCCGCATAGAATGTTTTCATCAGCGTTCCCGTTCGATCTCTCGCGCCGCCAGCGCAATGAATGCATCGCCATAAATGCCATGGATGTGCTCCCACTGCGACCATTCGATACCGAGATGCGTGTAAAAGCCCTGAGCCCCATGATTGTCTGCGTCGACGGATAGTCGCAAGTAGGCAGCGCCCTTTGCCAGCCCCTGTTCAGCCACGGTCTGAAGCATGCGCTCGCCGATCTGCCTGCCACGAAACTGTTCCTCGACGAAGATGTCCTGAACATAGATACCCGGCTTGCCGCGCCAGGTGGAGAAGCTTGGAAAGTAGAGGCACATGCCGGCGAAATCGCCGTCAACTTCTGCGATCTGCGCTTCGAATGCCGGATTGTCGCCAAAGCCGTGGCGGCGCAGGTCGTCGGGCGTACTCCTGACCTTCAGGGCCGCGCTCACGCCGTCAGCAAGCTTGAGTATCGCCCGGTGCAGAAGTGCAACGTCATCGATCGTCGCTTGCCTGATTGCGATCGCCATCAGAACGCAACCTTGCCGCCGCCCTTGAGGCCAAGCAAAGCACGGGCTTCCATCGGTGTCGCTACATCGAGCGACAGCGCTTCAAGTACGGTGCGGATACGCTTCACCTGATCCTCGTTGGACTTTGCCAATTCGCCGCGGCCGAGCATGAGGCTGTCCTCCAGTCCGACACGGACATTGCCGCCCATTGCGGCCGCCATGGTGACCATCGGCATCTGATGCCGGCCGGCCGCCAGCACCGAAAAACGGTAGCTATCACCAAACAGCTTGTCGGCAATGCGTTTCATATGGGTCAGATTCTCCGGATCGGCACCGATCCCTCCAAGCACGCCGAAGACAAACTGGATGAACAGCGGTCCCGAGACAAGGTCCCGGTCACGGAAATGCGCCAGCGTATAGAGATGCCCGACATCATAGCATTCAAACTCGAAACGGGTGCCGCAGCCCTGGCCGAGACGGGCCAGGATGGTTTCGATATCAGCAAAGGTGTTCTTGAAGATGGAGCTGCGCGTTGCTTCCAGCAGTTGCGGCTCCCATTGGTGCTTCCACTCCGTATGGCGATCAAGCGCCGGATAGAGGCCGAAATTCATCGAACCCATATTGAGCGAACACATCTCCGGCTCGGCGCGTAGGGCCGCAGCAAGCCGGTCTTCGAGCGCCATCAGCGAACTGCCGCCGGTCGAGATATTGATGACGGCGTCCGTCGCCTGTTTGATGCGCGGCAGGAACTGCATGAACACGTCCGGGTCGGCAGAGGGCCTGCCGTCGTCCGGGTGGCGTGCATGCAGGTGCAAGATGGAAGCGCCAGCTTCCGCGGCGGCGATTGCTTCCGCTGTAATCTGATCCGGGGTTACCGGCAGGTAGGGGCTCATGCTCGGCGTATGCACGGAACCGGTAATGGCGCAGGTGATGATGACTTTTCTCTTGGCCACGAGATCCCCCTACCTGTTCACGGGAAGGTCAAGTTCATCGGCGAGGTCCTGCAGCGTATCCCCCAGAATGGCAACAATTTCCCCGATCTGCTCTCGCGTGACGATCATTGGCGGACAGACGAGGAAATGATCGCCGTCGACGCCGCCGCGCGTGCGACGCGAATAGATGATCAGGCCCTTGTCATAGGCGAGATCGATGACGCGCTGGAAAGCGTTCTTTTCCTTTGGCAGTGGCTTCATCGTGGTGATGTCCTCGACAAATTCCGCCGCCAGCAGCAGCCCCTTGCCGCGCACATCGCCGATGAAGGGAAAACGCTCTGACAGCGTTACGAGTTCGCTCTTCAGCCTATCGCCCATCCCGGCAGCATTATCGACAAGGTCGAGCCGTTCGATCTCATCGAGAACCGCACCACCGGCGGCACAGGCGAGCGGATTTCCGGCATAGGTGTAGCCGTGCTGGAAACCGCCCGCATCGAGAACGGGCTGTACCATGCGCGACGGCGCAACCATGGCGCCGAGCGGGCTGTAGCCGGAGCCGAACCCCTTCGACAAGGCGATCAGGTCCGGCTTGCATTTCCAGTGATCGCCGCCAAGGAACTTGCCTGTGCGTCCAACACCACTCATCACCTCGTCATGAATGAGCAGCACGCCATAATGGTCACAGATCTCGCGGATACGGCCATAATAACTGTCCGGGGCGACGAGCGCACCTGTGGAGGCGCCGCCGACCGGCTCCATGATGAAGGCAAGAACGGACTCCGGCCCTTCGGCAATAATGGCCTCCTCCAGCTTGTCAGCATAGCGCAGACCGCGTTCCTCCATCGAGAAATTGTCGCGGTCGAGATAGGCTGTGGGCGCGGGGATTTTCGGCATTTCCTTCATCATCGCCGTAAAGGGATCGGTCAGTGCCGCATAGCCGGTGACGGCCAGCGCGCCAAGTGTACCGCCATGATAGGACGGGAAACGCGAAATGACCTTCCAGCGCTGTTTCTGGCCAATCGCCACTGCATATTGCCTGGCGAGTTTGAGGCAGGATTCCACCGCTTCCGAGCCACCGGAGACGAAGAACACTTTGTCCATGCCGTCCGGCATGTAACCCGCGATGCGGCAAGCAAGCTCTTCCGCCGGTTCGTTCTCGAAATGCAAACGGTAGGCGAAAGTGACCTTGTCCATCTGCCTTTTCATGGTGTCGATGACGTGCCGGTTGCCGTGGCCAATATTGACCACCATCGCCCCGCTCGATCCATCGATGAACCGGTTACCGTTCTGATCCCAAAGATAAATGCCGTCCGCCCGATCGACGAGCGGACGGCAGAGACGCGACTGGTAGAACAGATGCGATGGGGCGCGTTCGCCTGCGGCCGTTTTCTCCGGGTTCAACATGGGGTGATGGTCCGTTGCTGATTTGCAGTTGCCTCGCATTCATGCATTACGCCGAAGGAGAGTCAAAACGAACCACGGATCTGTCAGCAAACCCTATGTCGGCAGCCCTCACGCCTTGTTCTTGTTGTAGACGTCGAACACGACAGCAGCCAGCAGAACAAGGCCCTTGATGACCTGCTGCCAATCGATGTTGACGCCCATGATCGACATGCCGTTGTTCATGACACCCATAATGAAGGCGCCGATCACGGCACCCATCACCTGGCCGACACCGCCCATGGCCGACGCACCGCCGATGAATACCGCGGCGATTACGTCCAGTTCGAAGCCAAGGCCGGCCTTCGGCGTTGCCGTATTGAGACGCGCTGCGAAAATCAAACCTGCCAAAGCCGCCAGGACGCCCATGTTGACGAAGGTGAAGAATGTGAGTCTTTCCGTCTTGATGCCGGAGAGCTTCGCCGCCTTTTCGTTGCCGCCCATGGCATAGATGCGTCGCCCGATGGTCATGCGCTTGGTGACGAAAACAAACAATGCGATCAGGATCGACATCACGATCAATACATTGGGCAGGCCTTTGTACGACGAAAGCAGATAGGTCAGGTAAAGGATGATTCCCGCGATGATGAGATTCTTCGCAACGAAAAGCGCGAAGGGTTCGCCCTCATAACCATGCTTTTCCCGCTTGGTGCGGCCGCGAATACTGAAATAGATCATCAGGGCGACGAGGATGATGCCAATCAACATTGAAGTTGTGTTGAATGTCGTGCCGCCGAAGAAATCAGGAATGAAGCCGGAGCTCAACAGCTGGAATTGCGGGGGAAATGGCCCGACCGATTGGCCGCCAAGCAGCCACAGCGCCAAACCCTTGAACACCAGCATACCTGCCAGTGTGACGATGAACGACGGTATCTTGTGATAGGCGACCCAATAGCCCTGCGCGGCGCCGATGGCACCTCCGACGAGCAAGCAAAGGATGGTCGCCGGTATATAATGTACGTGCCACTGAACCATCATGACAGCGGCAAGACCGCCCACGAAGCCCGATACCGACCCGACTGAAAGATCAATGTGGCCAGCGACGATCACCAGCAGCATGCCCAATGCCATGATGATGATATAGCTGTTCTGCAGCACAAGGTTGGTCAGATTGACAGGCCTGAACAGGGTTCCGCTCGTCGTGAACTGGAAGAACAGCATGATCAGGATCAGTGCCAAGACCAGGCCATATTCGCGGAAATTGCCCTTCAAAGCGGAACCGTCCGTCTTGAAGTCCTTCTTCCCCTGGGTTGCTGCTGTTTCGACGGTCATGATGTTTTCCCTTCAGCACGGATAATGGCGCGCATGATTTTTTCCTGGCTGGCTTCGCTGGCGGGCATTTCGCCCACAAGCCTGCCCTGGTTCATCACATAGATCCGGTCGCAGACGCCAAGCAGCTCCGGCATTTCCGACGAGATCATCAGGACACTTTTGCCTTCGCTTACCAGTTGATTGATGATTGAATAGATTTCATATTTCGCACCGACATCGATGCCACGTGTCGGCTCGTCCAGGATCAGCAGGTCCGGATTGGCAAAAAGCCATTTCGACAAAACCACCTTCTGCTGGTTACCCCCCGATAGATTGCCCGTCTTCTGATAGATGCTGGACGAGCGGATATTCGTCTTGCGGCGATACTCGTTCGCCACCTTCAACTCAGACATATCATCGATCACGCCATTGTTGGATACGCCCTCAAGGTGAGCGATGGTCGTGTTATGCTTGATATGATCGATCAGGTTGAGGCCATAGGTCTTGCGGTCCTCGGTGACATAGGCAATGCCGTTGTCGATCGCCTTGCCAATGGTCGAGACATCCACTTTCTTGCCCTTGATGAGAACGTCACCGCTGATCTTCTGGCCGTAGGCCTTGCCGAACACACTCATGGCGAATTCCGTGCGCCCCGCGCCCATCAATCCGGCAATGCCGACCACCTCGCCCTTGCGGACGTTGAGGTTGATGCCATTGATGACAGTGCGGTCGCCATGGATATGATGGTGAACCACCCAATCCTTAACCTCGAAAACCACGTCACCGATGTTCGGCTCGCGCTGCGGAAAGCGGTCTGCCAGCTGGCGCCCAACCATGGAGGTGACGATCCGGTCCTCGGAAATCTCGCCCTTGTCCAAAGTTTCAATCGTCGCACCATCGCGCAGGACAGTGATACGATCGGCGACCTTGCCGACTTCGTTGAGCTTGTGCGAGATCAGGATCGATGAGATGCCGTGCGCCTTGAATTCCAGCAAAAGCGCCAGCAATGCGTCGCTGTCCTTTTCGTTGAGGCTCGCGGTTGGCTCGTCCAGTATGAGGAGTTCGACCTCCTTCGACAGAGCCTTGGCAATCTCGACCAGTTGCTGCTTGCCGACGCCGAGATTGGTGATCAGTGTCAGCGGGTCTTCCTTCAATCCGACTTTGGCAAGAAGTTCGCGCGTGCGGTTCTCCGCGATGTGCCAGTCAATGATGCCGAATTTCGCTGGTTCATTGCCAAGGAAGATATTTTCGGCAATCGACAGGAGAGGGACGAGCGCCAGCTCCTGATGAATGATGATAATGCCCTTTTCTTCACTGTCGCCGATATCGCGAAAGTGCTGCTCCTGGCCATTATAGTGAATTTCGCCCTCGTAGCTGCCGTGCGGGTAGACACCGCTCAGCACCTTCATAAGGGTCGATTTGCCAGCGCCATTCTCGCCCACGAGAGCGTGAATTTCGCCTTTGCGCACATTGAGATTGACATTATTCAACGCCTTCACACCAGGAAATGTCTTGGTGATGTTGCGCATTTCGAGGATGGTTTCCATCAAGATCCTCATCGATACCGACGCGGCAATATGGCCTGCTCTGGTATCGTTCCCTTCTGCAATTTTTATTAGGCTTTCTGGTCTTTTGCCACCGGAATTATTGTCCGGAAAAGCCTCTATCGACATGGAACGAACCCTGCACGATCAAATGCAGGGTTCGCTGCAGGTCCCAAAGACCTACTTCAGCTTGTCTTCCGTGTAGTAACCGGAACCAATCAGGATATCTTTCCAGTTGGACTTGTCGACTTCGACCGGCTTCAGGAGGTAGGCCGGAACAACCTTGACTCCGTTGTTATAGGTCTTGGTGTCATTGATTTCCGGCTGATCACCCTTGAGCACGGCATCGATCAGGTTGGATGTCACCTTGGCGAGATCGCGGGTATCCTTGAAAATTGTCGAATACTGCTCACCGGCAATGATCGACTTGACTGAAGGCACCTCGGCATCCTGCCCCGAAACGAACGGGAACGGCTGGTCCTTCGTGCCGTAGCCAACGCCGCGCAGCGACGAAAGGATACCGATGGACAGACCATCATAGGGTGAAAGGACGGCATTGACCTTCTTGTCGGTGTAGTACGCCGACAGGAGATTATCCATGCGAGCCTGAGCAACCGCACCATCCCAGCGCAGCGTACCAACCTTGTCCATACCCATCTGACCGGACTGGACGACCAGTTTGCCGCTGTCGATCAGAGGCTGCAGGACAGACATTGCGCCATTGTAGAAGAAGAACGCGTTGTTATCGTCGGGCGAGCCACCAAACAGTTCGATATTGAACGGGCCTTTTGCGTCCGGCAGGCCGAGGGCCTTGACGAGTGAGCCAGCCTGAAGCACGCCGACCTGGAAGTTATCGAATGTCGTGTAGTAATCCACATTGGGGCTGTCACGGATCAGACGGTCATAGGCGATGACCTTGATGCCAGCGTCGTGCGCCTGCTGAAGAACGTTCGACAGTGTCGTGCCGTCGATGGCAGCGATCACGAGAACCTTGACGCCCTTGGTAACCATGTTCTCGATCTGCGCGAGCTGATTTGGGATATCATCTTCGGCATATTGCAGATCGGTGTTGTAGCCACGCTCTTTCAGCGTTTTCACCATGTTGTCGCCGTCGGCAATCCAGCGCGCCGAGGACTTTGTCGGCATCGCGATACCGACGGTGCCCTTATCCTCAGCAAAACCTTGCGTACCCATCACACCAAGTGCGATCAGTCCCGCAGCAAATAGTTTCAGCATTTTCACGTCTGTTCCTCCCAGTTTCCAATCATGTCCGATGCGGTTTCGCCGATCTCCACCGGCATTCATGCACCGAACCAGTTCCTCCCAGAGCGGGGTCATTTCAACATCTATCCGAAAAGTATGACTTTTGGAATAGGGCTTTCGCCGCCTTGTAAAAATGTCCCCGCCGGTTCGTCCCGGCCCGTGCGTGTATCCGCCAAAGGGCCGTTTACATCAATATAATACTATTATAATATTTTTGAAAAGATGGTTCGTGCGTTTAATGTGCGGACGACAATTCATATACCCAAACATCCGGGAGGAAAGCCTTGAATCTGGTTCAGTTGATGAATGCCAATGGAAAGCGGCAGGTCGCCGCGCGTGTCGATGACGAATTCCGGCATGTAAAACGGACGCGGTCCGTGCTGGAACTTGCCCATGCGGCGATCGAAGCGAAAACAGGCATCGCAAATATTGTGGAAAACCGCGGACTTGGCAAAAAACTGGACATCGCCGCCGCCTATGCGGAAGGGCGCTTGCTTCCCCCGGTGGATACCCATGATCCGGCTCATATTCATCTGACCGGAACGGGCCTCACGCACCTTGGATCCGCCGCGACCCGCGATGCGATGCACCGCAAGATTGGCGAAGCCCAAGAGGAAACCCTCACCGATTCGATGAAGATGTTTCGGATGGGGCTGGAGAACGGCAAACCGAAAAAAGGGCAGACCGGCGTTCAGCCGGAATGGTTCTACAAGGGCAACGGTTCGATGTTGACCGGCCCTGGACAGCCGCTGCTGTCGCCTGCCTTTGCGGATGATGCCGGCGAGGAGCCCGAGATCGCCGGTATCTATGTGATCGGTCCGGACGGCGCGCCATTCCGTATCGGCTTTGCGCTCGCTAATGAGTTTTCCGACCACGTCATGGAGCGGGTCAATTACCTCTATCTTGCCCATTCGAAACTGCGTCCGTGCTCGATCGGCCCCGAACTGATCGTCGGCGATCTGCCTGCGGATATCAGGGGCACGTCGCGTATCCTGCGCAAGAACAAGACTGTTTGGGAAAAACCTTTCCTTTCCGGCGAAGACAACATGTCCCACACGATCGCCAATCTGGAACATCACCACTTCAAATACTCGGTGTTCCGCCAACCTGGTGATATCCACGTACACATGTTCGGTACGGCCACACTGTCCTTTGCCGATGGCGTGAAAGCGGAAAACGGCGACGTCTTCGAGATCGAAGCGCCGGCGTTTGGCCTCCCCTTGCGCAATCCCCTCAAGGTCGAGAAGCCGTCCAAGGTCAAGGTGACAGCCCT
>NZ_JBBNAN010000324.1:0-3141 GCF_037994405.1 Phyllobacterium sp. | reverse complement strand
TGCGTCAGGAGGGCGATGAGGGCACAGAAGGAAATTCCGGAAATAAGCAGGAAGGCGTCATTGTAGGCGAGGATATTTGCTTCGCGCGTAATCTGTTGAGACAATAAAGCGACCCCTTCGGCATTGAGCAAGGCTTTGTCGGCAATCATCCTACCGTACATGCCGGCCGGTTGCGATGCACGTTGGGTCACCATGGGATCAAACGATACGATGCGTTCAGCCAATATGTTGGAGTGAAATTTCTCGCGGATCGTTATGAACGAACCGAAAACTGCCTGCCCGAGAAGCCCTCCAAGGCTCTGCGTCGACAGGAAAACAATGATGAAGCTCAATATATAGTTAGGTCCGCGCTTCAGCGCCGCAGTCAAACCGATGGACATGGCTGGCGGCAAAAACAGGGCGGTCGCCGCTGCGATCAGCGCTTGGCTCACATACATTTCCGGAGGGCGGGTCAGATAGGTTGCTTGACTGTCCATATAGGAGCCTATGATCAGGAAGATCAGAGCAACGGCATGAATTGCAGGAACGCGTTCCGGCGTCATGACTGCGGCGCACGACAATCCTGCAGCAATCATTGCAATCATCATGATGAGATAAAGCAGCCATAGCTGGTCGTTCATCAGGCCAATATTCTGAAAAAAGCTTGTGGCAATGGTCGATTGTTCGGAAACGGCCAGCCGAAAGAGAAGGATAGTTCCGGCAAGATGCAGCATCTCCTTGCTGGCAATCCATCTTATATCGAGTAGTGGCCTTTCGCGGTTGAGTTCGATCACGACAGCCGTCGTGACGGTCACAACGGCTATCGCCAGCAGAACCCCAAGCCAGGCAGCTTCCCTCCACCAGTAGAGACGGCCTGTCACCAGGACGACGGCAGTGCAGCCGAACCGATGGCGATCAGCAGGTAGCTCACGACGTCGAGCTTCTCGATCACCTTGGCACGCGGGACCGGAGTAAGCGGCAGAACGTAGATCACGCCGAAAGCCACGAGCGCTAGCGATATTTCGAACGTATAGAGGCCTTGCCACTGGCCGATGTCGAGTAAAGTCGGTGACAAGAGGCGCGCCAGCGGCGCGGCAAGCGAGATATTGGTGAGGACGAGGCAAACGCCGATCGTCCTTTTTCGAGACGGAGGAAACGCCTCCAGCATGTAGAGAAAGGCCAGACTCGACAGGGGCGCGGCCGCAATGCCGCTGACAAAGCGGATCATGATCGCCGATTGCAGATCGGTGACAAACAAGTGCAGCAGCGAAACCAGCACGAATACGGCGATGCTCAGTTCGGCGAAATTCCGGAGACCATACTGGTTTCGGATTTTGATAAGCGCAACGGAGAGGCTGACGTTGGGTGCCATATAGGCAGCAATCAGCCATGTCGCTTCGATATTGGTGGCACCGAGATAGCCTTGAATTTGCGGGATATTCGTCGCGATCAAGTTCATGCCGAGCCCTTGTGTCATCGACAGGAGCGTTGATGCAGCGATATAGGCGGCAGAACGGAGCGGATTGATGGGCGGGTCGGCGATCGGGGATGCCTCGGTGAAGGTCTGCTCATTCGCCAGTTTCATATTGTTTGGGGAATAGCCGACAAATTCCGCCTCGGGGAACATGAATCTAGCCTCTCGATCAAGATCGTAGAGCTTCGGGCACCCGCACAATTGGACCTGCGAAGCGGGAACAAGATTCTAACTGCATATCCTTTTATTCTTCAGGTCACTGGTGATAGTGGCGCACCTCGCGGGCGTTTGACGTTCCACGCTACGCCCTAGCGGGGACACTCGGGTTAGTGGATCTCGGCAATATAGCCTGCCGCCCGCAACACCCCAAAGCCTGCATGGCTGGCTATTTGCGGATTCGCTCCTTGCGCCCGTGCTTGTTGTCGACTGGGCCGCCTGGCATCCGGTCACCACTAGCAAAGCTGAAATAACCATCCATGATCGCATCATGTCCTCCATACACGTGGGTGAGGCTACCAGAATGCGCGATAGTGTGGGTACGTTGGCCCTTTGTCCAGGCCCGCCACGACGGAGTGCGTTATCTCCAAGCGATACTTACAGAACGCCGCTTGTCACAACGGCAGTCCGCGACGACTTAGCTCCCTGCCTTGGCGTCCGAGATTGCGCGAACGCCAAGCCAATTAATTGGGACGCTCGGCCCCTACTAGCGCTTTTCAAGGCCCGCAGCCCCACACGCGCCAGATTTTCATGGCTACCTCCAGTTCTTGGTAGTTTTCAAACATTGCAGGGTGCAGAAGGTTCCAGATCTTGGCAATGAGTGTTTGATCTGTTCAATGACCATTACGTCCGCTCTCACTCCATGCTTCCAGTATTTCCACTGTTTCTGCAGTCTCCACTTGCTGGGACAAGCGCTGGCCGTAGAACTTCTGCATTGCGTCGTGGGCTTCATCGGACGAACTGCACACAGCGTCAGTCGCCAAGATGATCCTGTAGCCAAGATCAACGCCGCCCATAACGGTGGCCATGACGCAGACATCAGTCTCTCCCCCCGAAACAACTAACGAACTGATGTCGGCGTTATGTAACGTGGAAGCGAGCTCGCCCGAAAACCAAGGCGAGTACACCCGCTTGTCGAAAACGCGCGCCGGCGGGACATATCGCGCGAGTTCCGGGACCAGATCGACCAGCGTTTTATCAACGTGCGCGAGGGTCATCTCTTGCCATTTTTCGTAGTAGCGTGTCCAACTCCCGCGCGTCTCCACAGGGCTGTCGGCAGGAATGAACCGAGTAAATATCGTTCGCGATGGGTGCAGTGAAACGAGCTTGTGAATTTCGGGGAGGACCCGCTCGAACCAAGGCATGGCCCAACGACTATGTCCAGTGAAGAGCCCTTGCATATCAACGCAGATATGAACCGCCTGACGTATGGGTCCAAATCGCAAACCGGTGGCCATATCGTCTCCGAAAAAAAGCGCGCCGTTTCAGGCGCGCTCCAGGTTCAGGCAGCCATTGCTGACTGGTTCAGCGATTTTTCGGCAAGCGCCGTCAAAGCCTCGTCGGTTGCCGTCTCCTCCTGCAAGGTATCGTGAAGAAGCTTTTGCGCATCTTTTAATCCGAGTTCTCCTGCCCACCGGGCCAACGTTCCGTAGCGAGCAATCTCATAGTGTTCGACGGCCTGCGCTGCGGAG
>NZ_JBBNAN010000323.1:0-10276 GCF_037994405.1 Phyllobacterium sp. | reverse complement strand
TCTTGACCTCGTTGCGTGCCCGCGCTTCGGCCAGCATGCGCACAATGGTCACGCGTCCGACGCCGAGAATCTCGGCAATCTCGTTCTGCGTCATCTGCTCGATATAGTACATCCAGGCGGCGCGCATACGCATCCGGCTGATCTTGGTGTCCGGTTGCCCCACGTCCAATGGAGTCTTTTGGGGGCTATTCGTTGTACCATTCGTTCGCTTGCGTCGATCGGTCAATCGTCTCCCCCTTTGATTGATTTCGTTCCCTCGGCAGCAAGTCCTGTGCCAAGGACAACGTATTATTCCCAGTACACTCCACCAGAATGTTGTTTAGCAAGCCATGAAAAACAGATACAAAGTCTTATCCACTTGCGAGCAGAGGTTTGCCATATGATCCGGGACATTTCGAACGAGATCGTCGTCAGTCTGAAGGATCGGTTGCGCGATGTCCGTCACTTGATCAGGGCGAGCCGTCAGGGTGCGGTGCCGCAGAACCTGCCGGATATCCTGTTCGGCACAGCCGCGCGCGCGGTGGACAAGGCTCTGACCGCAGCCGAGACCATCTCGATTTCCCTCGTATCGCAAGACCCGGCGGCCCATTCGACAACGATCGAGGCGCGCAGTCTCGACGTCTATTTCCAGGGGGAAACGGGCAAGGGCGAGGCGCTCTTCCGGCGCGACACTTATTATCTGACGAAACGCATGCTGAGCGTTCTTGGATCGAGCAATGCGCTGATTCATGAAGCAACATTCTCCGCTGTCCATGCCACGATGGTTCGCCGTCACGGCGCGAGCATGCTGGCGGCGAAGAGAGAGGGCGGACTTACCGACATTGCGGCAATCTGCGCGAACCTCGCTGTCGAACTCCAGTCGCACTACCATTCCCAACCTTTGACACTGCCCGCGCACCACGAGGCTCAGCCGGACACAGAGACCGAATATCTGTGCTTTGCATCGATAGCCCTGGCCATAGGCCTTGCCACCTATGCCGATCATGAACCTGGCGAAGAGCGGCTCGTTGAAAGCGCCCTTCTGGCCTTGCAAGCACGGCAGGACAAGTTCGAGCACGCCATCCATGGTGCGGATCGCACCGAAGCCTTATCGGATCTCTTTACCTTCCTGATCCCTCACCTGCCCTGAGACGCAGACGCCAGATCCAGCACACACTTCTTCGCGCGCTGGATCGATGACGGGCTCATGCTGAGCTCCGTCAGCCCCATCTTGACGAATGTCGGGATCAGGTCCGGGCGACCGGCCGCTTCGCCGCACATGCCAACCATGATGCCCGCTTCGACGCCCGCCCTCGCCGTCAATTCGATCGCCGCCATCACAGCCGGATGTGTGACGTCGTTGAGCTTGGCGACCGTCGGGTTAAGCCGGTCGGCCGCCATGATATATTGCGTCAGATCATTCGTACCGATGGAGAAAAAAGCGACTTCCCTCGCAAGCATCGGCGCAATCATCACCGCCGCCGGCGTTTCGACCATGACCCCGAGATCGAACGCAGCATATACCTTGTTTTCGGCCTTCAATTCTTCTGCACATTCCTCAATCACCACGCGGGTCGCACGGACTTCATCAAGACCGGAGACCATTGGCAGCATCACCTTGATGTTGCCGTGTACGGCGGCCCGCAAAAGCGCGCGCAATTGCGGTTTGAACACATCCGGACGGTCCAGGCACATACGAATGCCACGCCAGCCGAGGAAGGGATTCTCCTCATCTGGAAAATCGACACCCGAAATTGGCTTGTCACCGCCAATGTCCAGCGTGCGGACAATGACGGGATAGGGGGCGAAAGCCTTGGCGAGCGTCGCATAGGTCTCGGCCTGCAGATCTTCCGAGGGCAGATGGATATGCCGCATGAACAGAAGCTCGGTTCGGAACAGCCCGACGCCCATGGCACCCGCTTCCTGTGCCGCTTCTATTTCTTCCAGCGACCCCAGATTGGCGGCGATCTCGATGATGGTACCATCGGCGCGTTTGGGTTTTATGTCCTTGTAAGCCTTCAGCGCCTGCCTCTCGGTCTCTGCCTTGCCAATCTGCTCGTGAAAGCGATCGGCTGTCGCCTGATCGGGATCGGCGAAAACATCACCATTATTTCCATCGAGCGCAACAGCCTTGATATTCCGCAGTTCCTGTACGGACCGGCCCAGCCCCAAGACGGCGGGAATGCCATGCGCACGCGCAATGATCGCGACATGCGAAGTTGCACCGCCATGCCCGCATATGACGCCGGCAATGCGCTTGAGCGGAGCGCGAGCCAAGTCCCAGGCGCCGATATCGTCGGCAATCAGGATCGCACCTGCCGGAATGCCATCAAGATTGGCATCGTCCTGTCCGAGAAGCGCAAGGCAGATCTGCCGCCCGACGGCGTTCACATCATCAGCACGCGCTACAAGGTAAGGATCATCCATCGATGCGAAATCGGCGGCGATCTTTGACGTCGCGCCAATGACAGCAGACACCGCATCGATACCGCCATTGACGAGTGTCGTCGCAGCAACCGTCAGTTCGTCATCGCAGGCAATATCCTTGAGCGCGGCAATGATACCGCGATCGCTTTCCGCCAGGTTCTTGGCTGCCAGCGATTTGTCCATCCGTTGCTGTACAGTGGCGAAGGCCTGCTTCAGCCTCGCATTCTCATTTGGAATTTCATCCGCCCCAAGCAAGCGGTTTTCATGCTTGATCTCCGCAGGAAAGAACCCGAAGGCGGCTCCGATGGCAACGCCTTCGCTTGCCCCGACGCCCCGCATACACGCTGCGCCGTTCAATTCAGCTGGCCCGGATGTTGCCAGCGGCCTGGAGAGAGTAGCCGGCTTTGCTTCAATCGCAGGGGCACCCTCTTCTTCAGTACCGGAACGCGGATTCTCGAGATAGCCGATCAGCGCCTCGATGGCCTCGATCGCATCAGCACCCGTTGCGCGAACCGTGATTTCCTCATTCTCCTTGACACCGAGTAGCATCAATTTGACCGAGCTTTTCGCGCTGACCGATTTGTCTGCCTTGACGAGCTCGATGTCCGATTCGAAACTCTTGGCGAGTTTGACAAATCGGGTGGCTGGCCGTGCATGCAATCCGTCATGCACCCGCACTATGGTCGAGCGTTCCATTCAATTCTCTCTTTGGCAGTTCATTCTGTTTCAGGTCAGCCAATTATCCAATGGTAATCGTCGTTCCCACCTTCAGGGCTGACACCAGTTCTTCGGTGTCGATCTCCGAGGCACAAATCTCGCCCGGCCGCTCAACCTGTGCTGAACCGTTGAACGTGATGACCACGTGTCCAATATCCTTGACCTTCTGCCAAGCATATTCACCAATCCCGGTAATCTTCGCAGAAACGTCACCGATTTGGATTGCCGACCCCACAGGTGGGGTCGTGTCAGAAGGTTTGCCTTCAACGCTGTGGAGGATCGAAACTTCTGCGAGTTCAGGCGGCGCGCCATCGGCGAACAGGATGACAACGCCTCCCGCTGCGAGATCCGCCACCTCAGGCCCGACGGCTGTTACCCGTGTTTTCAATAGGACTGACATGATGGCGAACCTCTTTTCTTGTTGATGTTTAGAATACGATCAGGCTGACGACCCAAGCAATCAGCACCGAAACCGGGCCCATGATCTGGCGGCTGATCAGCACCGCCGGAACACCGATCTCGATCGTCTTGGGCTTGGCTTCACCAAGCGCCAGACCGACCGGAACGAAGTCGCAGCCCACCTGCGTATTATAGGCAAACAGTGCCGGCAGAGCCATTGCCGGCGAGATTGTGCCATTAGCAATCTGCGGGCCGATGATCGCCACACCGATGACCTGTGCGATAACCGCGCCCGGTCCTAGGATCGGCGACAGGAATGGCAGACCGCAGATGGCCGAGATGATCAGCAAGCCGACGATATTATTGGCAAGCGGGCCCATCGGCTGGGCAAGCACATCACCAATCCCCGTATAGAGGATGAAGCCGATGAGCATGGTCACGAACGCCATGAAGGGCAGAACGTTGCGCACGACCTGGTCTATGGTACGGCGGCCGGCATTGAAGAAAATGCCAACCACGCGGCCCATAGCCCGGCCAATTGTGCTGATGAAGCCTATCAAACCGCCCTCACCTGTGTCAGAAGGCGCCTGCGTGCGGCTCGCCATGGAGGCCGCAAGTTCCGCCGGTGTCGGGTCTGATCTTGCTCCGGCAGCCGCTGCGGGCTGCGATCCATCGGCAAGCTCGATATTGCCTTCCTTAACACCGGAAACGTAGATGTCCTCGGTGATGAACTGGGCGAGAGGTCCTGCCTGGCCGACCGGCGTCAGATTGACGGTTGGGATGCGCTTACGCGGATAGACCCCGCAGCGAGCCGTGCCGCCGCAATCGACGACGACGACGCCCATTTCACCTTCGACGGGCGGTGCCTTGAAACCATCGACCGCCTCACCGCCGGTGAGTTCAGCGATACGGCGCGCCACTGGATGGATTCCGCCGCCAGTGACTGACACGACCTTGTTGCGCTGCGGCGTCAACTGGACGACCAGCGGGCCGCCCCAGCCATTCGAGCCCTTGGAGATTGTGACTGCTTTATACGTCTTGGACATTGGTTCTGCTCCCACCCCGAATTAAAGCTCGATGCCCTGACGGCGCGCCATGATGGCTGTAATGCGCTCGGTCAGCATGCCTTTGAGCAAGATGACGACCAGACCAACGAGCGCATACCAGATGGCAACGTTGATGTGATAGCCGGTGGGAACCGCACCCTTTTTCTCCAATTCGAGAAGCGCGACGAGGATACCGCCCCAGACGAAATATTCGCCGGGATTGATGTGCGGAAACAGGCCGAGCGGCGGATGAACGTAGGAAACCGCCGCATCGTAGAAGGCGGGCTTATACTTTTCTTCGAGAAACGATCCAAATGTGTAGGCCATCGGATTGGTCAGGAAGAACACTGAAAGAACCGGCAGCACGGTATATCGCGTCAAGGCGATACGCCCTGCGCCGCGAGCGATACCGTGAACCCGCTCTTCGCCGACCAGTTCAGTCAAGGCATAAAACGCAGTCATCAGCACGACCAGCGTTGGGATGATGCCGGTGACGAACCCGGCAAAAACCTCGCCGCCCTTCTGGAAAATACCGATGAAGTATTTGCCTGCGCTTGTCAGCCAGCCGAGTTGCTCTTCCTGCTGGACATTCTTCAGCTTATTCTTGAATTCCTCGACGGAGATATCGCCCGTCGACTGGGCAAGCACCACGAGATCATTGCCCGCATGGGTGATCGCCTGCTTGCCGTGAAGCGCAGCATCCGAGACCATCGACCCGGCCACCGAAATGTGGTGTGCGGCGATGTCGGCATGTTGCGCCAGCATTGTTAGAATTGACATGTTCCCTCCTCCTTATCGACCGTCTTCCAAAACAGCCGTCCCTATGCGTTGACTGCCTTAATCCCAATTAAACCCCGCCGTGTCGGTTCCGCTCTCGCCTTGTCTATCTGTTCGATTGCCCGTTCTGCCGCCTTGGCCAGAGCTGGGTCCTCCACACCGGCCATGACCGGATCTGTACGCAGTGCACTGAGCGAGATGCCCTCGAACTCCTCGCGCCGCTTGAATTTCGCAAAAACCGACCGGCCGCTCATAACCAAAAAGCGCTGAACTATAAGATCCGGGGTGACAACGATGAGCACAATTACTCCCTTGCCAAGACGACCACGAACATTGCCCGCGCCGACAAATCCATCATTGTATCTGGAGGTGATGCCTTTCATCACATCGCTGTAGTGGCGCATCTGGTACCAGACGCCAAGTGATTGCAGCGCCCATAAAAATCCAAGGGCCAGCAATCCCCATTGCCACATCGCCATATCTTCAACCTCCCAATGCCCGATCGCCAACATATGCTATGATCGAGCGAAAAAATATAGAACATTTGTTTCTTGTAATGTCAATATGTATGATTTCTGCAAGCGTTGAAAACTTGGCTTATGCTGCGCAAAAGCGTATGACGTGCTACACTAAAGTTGAAAGTGAGAAGGCATGGATTTTCAGTTCAGAGACGAATTAATCCACATGCCGGATTTGCGGCATCGCCTGCGCCGACTGCGTTGGTTTCGCATGGCTTTTCGCAAGAATGCGGCAGTCATTGCTGAACATTATGGCTATCATTTCGCCATCGATGAAACCAAGCTGACACGGGCCTTCCTCAACTGGATCGAGACGGTCGAGAAGCAGAAATCCTACTCCAGCATCGATAGAAAAGATTTCATCATCTTCGCCTCGGGCCTTGTCCTCAAGGAGTTGATTACGGAAGCGCCGGCGAAGGTCGACGGCGAGCCCAAGCATGGCGATTCTCAAGCTTCCGAGATGCAGGATATCATCGCATTCTGGCCCGAAGGCTTCCTTTATACCAACTACTGTGTCGGAGCTATCGCGGCGATCTGCGAGCAGGAATTCGGGGTTGCACCTAAAATCGACGCATGCGCAGACGATCTGCGCACGTGGTGGTCCTACCGTGAAAATGTCCGCGAAATGCCGGGCTATGCGATTGCGTTTCTCGACAAGTTCCTTGGCGCCGAGCCAAATTGGGTCATGCCAAACCTGGCTTCCGCCCGCAGCGCCATCCAGCGGGCGATGCTCTCGTCAAAAGCTGGTAGCACTACCTTACCGACTGACTGACCTCGCGCAGGATCCGCATAATTTTCTCGCGCCGCTCCAGCTGCGGCATGTGCCCAGTACCCGCAAAGAGGTGCACGGCAATTTCACCGGGCAAGCCCGCAGCATGCGCTGCCGGGATAACACGGTCTGCAGCACCGAAGATGACGCGAACCGGGATCGCCAGATTGCCGAGGCTTTGCCTTATATCGAAAACCTGAGTGCCGTCGGCAAAAAACCGGTCGGCAACAAGCTGCTGCGCATCACGCAACGCCACATCCTGTGATTGCGCCAGCGTGGCCTTGACGAATGGCTTGGTCAGCAGGCGTTCGTCCTGCACGAGCTGCTTCATCCAGGCGACGAGGCTTGCCTCCGTGCGGGCGCGGACAAAACCTGAAAGGAATGCACCATTGATTTCCGGACCAAGCCCGGCCGGCGCGATCAATGTCAGGGCGCGAATGTCGAGATTGCTGCGAGCAGCGATCTCTGTCGCGATTGCGCCGCCAAGGGAGTGCCCGACCAGGACGATCGGCCCCGCATGACAGGCGGCAATAGTTTGCTCGACCAGGCTGGCGATACCGTCGAGATCATCCGGAATAGTGTGGGCCGAGCCGCCGTGTCCCGGCAGGTCAACGGCCAGGATCGGATTGTCCAGCGTTCCGACACCGAGCATCGGCCGCCAGCTGTTGAGATCGGACCCGAAACCGTGGATCAGTACGAGCGGCGCACGGCCGGAACCATTGCCCTCACGCAGCCAAACAGCATGCAGCGGTGCATCCACGCCTTGAACGACTGGCGAATGAACTGGCGCAGAAGGTTTAGCAGTATGCGCAACGCCGCTCTCGACGTCTTTCTTCTGAATACGGCCTTTCGGACCAGATCCCTTGAGCGATGCGAGATCGATGCCGGCCTCCCGCGCGATGCGCCGCGCCAGTGGCGTAGCCCGGACTCCATTGGTGGCTTCAGCAGCAACCGGAACCGGCTTTGCTGGCGCAGTTTCGACCAGTTGAACCGCAGGCTTGACCTCTTCGACTGCTGCAGGTTTTTCGGCTTTCGCCTCGGCCGGTGCCGCCGCGCCGTAGGCCTCGCCCTCCGCGTAGATCCAGGCCACTGCCTGGCCAACCGGCACAGTTGTGCCCTCCTGCGCCTTTACATCGCGCAGGATGCCCGACGATGGCGCATCCACTTCCATCGCTGCCTTGTCGGTTTCGATTTCGAACAGCAGCTGGCCTTTGGATACACTGTCGCCATCCTTGGCATACCAGCGTGATATCTGGCCGCTTTCCATATCCATGTCGACCTTGGGCAGGATCACTTCGACGGGCATGACCTAACGAACCCCTTTGACGAGATCGCGCGCGCTCTTGAGAATACCCGGCACTTGCGGCACCGTGGCTTTCTCAAGCTCCGGATTATAGGGAATTGGCGTCTCGGCGCCGCCAAGGCGCACGATCGGCGCGTCGAGATAGTCGAAAGCTTCGCTCTCCGCGATCATCGCGCTCACTTCCGCACCAACGCCCAGCGTTTTGACACCTTCATAGACGCACATAAGCTTCGACGTCTTCTTGACACTGGCGATGATTGTTTCCTTGTCCATAGGACGCACGGTGCGCAGATCGACAACCTCGACGCTGACGCCTTCCTTTGCGAGCTCCTGCGCCGCTTCCAGTGCCTTGTGCACCATGATGGCAGAGGCAACGATGGTCAGGTCCGTGCCCTCCCGCACCACGGCGGCCTTGCCAATCGGCACGGTATAGTGGCCTTCGGGAACTGGCCCCTTCATCTTGTAGAGAAGCTTGTGCTCGAAGATCATCACAGGATCGGGATCTTCAATTGCGGCAAGCAACATGCCCTTGGCATCGTACGGCGTCGAAGGCTGGATCACTTTCAGGCCAGGAACGTGACCAAACCACGCTTCAAGACTCTGGCTGTGCTGGGCGGCAGCACCGGTGCCGGAGCCAGCCGGGAAACGCATCACGAGTGGTACAGAGACAGCGCCACCCAGCATGTAGCGGATCTTCGCCGCCTGATTGACAATCTGTTCCATCGCGAGCGCCGCGAAATCCGAAAACTGGAATTCAAAGATAGGGCGCATGCCTGTCAAGGCTGCACCGACGGCAACGCCTGCACCGCCAAGTTCCGAGATCGGCGTATCCATCACCCGGTCTTCGCCAAAACGATGCACGAGATCGCCGGTCACCTGAAAGGCCCCGCCATAGACACCGATATCCTCGCCCATCAGGAACACGCGATCATCCGCTTCCATGGCGATGGCCATAGCCTCCTGGATCGCTTGCGAATAACTCAGTTCGCGGATTATCTCGTTCATGGAATGTCAACCGTGTAAACGTCGCGTGCCAGATTATTGAGGTCTGGCGATGGGCTGTTCTTGGCAAACTCGATCGCTTCAGCGATTTCCTTTTCGGCGTCGGTGCGGATCGCCTCAATGTCAGCATCATTGACGAAACCGAATTCCTTCAGCTGATCTTCGAACAGATGGATGGGATCGCGATTGGTGATCCAGTCCTCGATCTCTTCCTTGGTGCGATAGCGGTTGCGGTCGCTCTTGGAATGGCCGCGATGGCGGTAGGTCTTGCACTCGATGAGCGTCGGCCCCTCGCCCCGGCGCGCCCGTTCGACCGCCTCGTGTGAGGCTTCGGCGACGTCAGACAGGATATTGCCGTCAACGATCACACCCGGCATGTTGTAGGCGGATGCACGGTCGGCGACATTGGCGACTGCCGTGGAGCGCTTGGTCGAGGTCGACATGCCATAGCCATTGTTTTCGCAGACGAAAATGACCGGCAGTTTCCAGACCGAAGCCATATTGAGTGCCTCGTGAAAAGCACCCTCATTGTTGGCCCCATCGCCGAAATAGGAGATGACCACCTTGCCGTTCTTCTGCTTCTTCGCCGAAAGGGCGGCGCCGACGGCAATCGGAATACCCCCGCCGACGATGCCATTGGCACCAAGATTGCCCTTGGAGACGTCGGCGATATGCATTGAGCCGCCGCGGCCCTTGCAATAACCGGTTTCCTTGCCGAAGAATTCGGCGAACATCTTTGAGACTTCCGCACCTTTGGCGATGCAGTGGCCATGACCCCGATGGGTCGAGGTGATCATGTCATTTTCGACGAGCGGCAGGGAAATGCCGACTGCGCTTGCCTCCTGCCCGATGGAAAGGTGCATCGTGCCGTGGATAAGACCGCGCGTATAAGATTCCTCGGCGCCTTCTTCGAAGCGGCGGATGAGGTACATCTTGCGCAGCGCTTCCTTCAGTTGTTCCGGGGGATAATGCCGGAACGCGAAGGGAAGATTACTGCCATCATCCTTTAGCTTGGCATTTGAACTTCTGGCGGAAGCCATGTCGGCGCTCCTTGTCTGGTGGCCTTGATCTATCTCAGTCTTCAAACCCGGTGTTCACCCGCCATAGACGAGCTTGTCCTGTCTTGCCCTGAGTTCGACGATCTTCGAGCCGGGGGCGGGAGCGGCATTGGCGCTGGTGATGAGTGCGCCCTTCCTGATCGGCTGGGTGACGCTGCCGCCCTGCAACAGGCCGCAGGGGATGGCGCCGGCGCTGCGTGCTTCGGCGGCCGTCATGATCCAGGCGCGGTAGCAATATTCGCCGATGGCATCGAGCCTGTCGCCCGGCTGCAGATCCTTCT
>NZ_JBBNAN010000322.1:0-3221 GCF_037994405.1 Phyllobacterium sp. | reverse complement strand
TCCTCCCGCCGAGCGAGCGATAGATCGTCTGCCAGGGCAATGACGGCCGAAAGTATTTCATCATTTTGCCACCCGGCATCACAGGCTCGCCCGATTAACTCAATGAGTTCGTCTTCGATCGCACCTTGGCAAGCGTCAAAGCGATCGGCATGGCTCCGCGGCTGATTGGGCTTGCCAATTGTCATTCGATTTCCGTTTTGAGTCTGGCTGGTCGTCCCTGTTCCACGTCATCCTACGGTCTGTGGTATCCCTGAATGACAACATCGCAGTTAAGCGATCCTCCCGATCCACACGATCCATATAAAAAGGGCTGCGTCCTTTCGAGTTAAAGGGTCATGCACATTCATTTGCCCAAGGAACGAACGTCAGCATATTGTTCCTGTTGTCAGATATCCCGGCTCGCGCACGTTCCGTTTGTGCAGCGATTGCGGCGATGATGGCAATGTCCCGATGGCCTAAATCAAACAAGCGGAATATCTGCTTTGCCAGGCGGTCGGCATAGGGATGGGTTTTCGGGGATCGGCCCAAAATCCTCGATGCGGTATCATGTGCAACTTGCAGCACCACCCAATCATCGGGGAGTATGAGATGCGGGCTGGTTTTGGGTCTATGGGCTAGCAACATGTCTGTCTCCTCGCAGTTAGTAGGCGGGAGCAGATACTCTCAAGCGTCAGTGGCCGTGTTATGCCTGACGACACTCAACTAACGCGCTCAAATCGACAATAAGTCAATCGATTGACCCTTCACTCTTTTAGTAGGTGGTCGGAACAAAGGTCGGTATGCGCGTTTGCAATGTGGGCAGTTTTAACCTTCCACACGCAATCATTAAAGCTTCGAACTCAGGACAGATGCTGAATGTCTCTTCCATTCAAGATGCCTCTGCGCTTCTGGAAAAAGCTGGCCAAAACATGGGCCAAAATTCCGCGCTGAAATTGCCTTGATGGATTAGGCGGTATTATTCCGACCATTTATCGCCGCGGCAGACGAAGCCGGTATTTTATATCTGGGAGGAGACCGGAAAGAATCGCTAGAGGCTTTTGAGGCCGACCGCAGGATTTTGCCCCAACTTTTTCCCCTTCTTTTCCGCCTCGTAGCGAGTGACAACGCCCCTGTAGTGGGAAATAAGCCGCTTGTAGTGTCTCGCGGTTTCAATTGAAATCTCCTCGCCCCCGTGTCTTCCGGTACTAAAAACTTGATCGGTTCCAGCTAGAAGTCGCTCCGCAATTGCCTGATACTCCGTAATGACAACCTTCAGGCGCTTAATAAATGCGTCGCGGTCTGATGGAGCGGATTTCCTCGACATTACCTTCGTCCTTTCGAATAGCATGGCCCGGCCGAAGTCGTGGCGCTTCTGAAGGTTCACTGGGCCGGAATCAACAGCGCCCGGGCCTCAATTTAGTAAACGAACGGAGACCTGTTTCTCTGTAACATTTGTAGGATGCTGCTGATATCGCATCTTTTGGCAACTCAGGATGAATTTCGTAATTTCGTCCGTCCAGTTCGCACGTGCAGCACCATGGTTCGCCCAATCCTGCTGTCTGCATATTTTCCGCAAGCTCGAGCACCGTACGTGAAATCTCTTCAAGAGGACCAGATACGGTGATGTGGCCTTTTTCATCGGGTCCCGAAATGGTGAGGGGGTCCCTTACGAGCGTATTATGGTTATTGTCTGCGAACATGCGAATCCACTCCAAGCCATCAGACTGATGGCCGTAAAAGAGTAATTGACACCCGATAAGGAGCGGAAAGCCGGCCGATAGTTGCTCGACCGGCAAACCATTGAAAACTACTGCTATGTGGCGTGGATAATTATAGATCCTGCGGATACCTTTGGCGCATCCACGCTAATGTTTGCGGCATTTTTTGAGATCCACTCCTTTGCAGCGCGGACACTCTCTTCAGTACCGGCCTTGTCCTGGCATACGGTCATCGATAGGCCGCCGTCGCTCTCACTACTGCGGGCTAGAGTGTAGCTTACAAATCCTTTGACTGTGCGCATAAGCTTTTCAATGTCTGCCTTATGCTCTTCCAGCAATGAAAACAGCTCTTTCGAGCCCTTACCTGAATAAGTTCTTACAACGACATCCATAATGGATTCCAACTCTGCGAAAGCGTTCATCACCTGAACGCGCTGTGGAGAGCATCAATCCGAACCAACGGCTCCGGTCCTGCTGACCAACATTCCTAGTTTCTTTTTGTATAGTACACCCATTGACCGAATACGAGGTAATAATAACTATGGAACAAAATCCGAGACTCGGCCTTACGTGGTTTCGTCAGTAGTGCTCGGTGCCTGGAGTGAAGTCTCGGACCGGCATCGTCGCCATTGACTGATTGGGACTACTTTCTCATTCTGTTCTCAAGACAAGGAGAGATCTCTGGGTGGGGCGGATCGGTGTGGCATTCTGGTGCGGGTGACGTGCCGCAACTGCGAGAAGGTCGGCCGGCGCCTTGTCCATGCTCGTTGGGTAGGTTGGTTAAGCGCGGACATCGATGTCACTGCCATCAATTTGTGCAGGAATTGTATTTGGCTTCACGCAACTCGCAAAAACGAATCTCTCAGATTAGAATTGAAAACAGAAGCCGACTGGAACCAAACGAATAGCGTGCGAGTTGCTGCTACAATCGAGGAAATGGTTGTGGGGAAAATGCAACAAGGCGAGTTTAAAGCTGCTATTGCTGCCGCGGCCGACGATTACTTTCGTGAGTAGCTGCGTGACCAAGCTAGCTAAAGCACCAGCCCAATCGCTGGGCTTTGCAACTGGTGCGCGGTAACTTGCTCGCAGGCTCGGAGGAGCGATCAATGGCAACAACCAGCAAAACACGACATGCGATGTTTGGATTTGGCATAGTCGCCGCCCTTTCAGGCGGTGCTCATGCTGCAAGTTACGCTGAAATCCTTTTTAAGGAAAAATTCGAAGTCCACATCCGGGAAATGGTCGCAGGCGGCATCCCACGCAGGGAGGCAGACTATATCGCTTACGCTGCCTTGGCACGTGGTTCATACGAACTATGTGGCGATCACTTATTTCCGAAGAGTTTGGCTTATGGCAGCTATCAACAATCGCTCAAGGAGACATCGCTACCGCAGACGGTGGTTGATTGGCATATCCGCGCTTTTGAGAACATCATGAAGGCAGAGTTTCAGAATGAGCGGGCACTCATGCGTTATTGCGGATCACAGCCATAGGTCTGGGTATCGGGCACTGAAAATACACTGG
>NZ_JBBNAN010000321.1:0-3378 GCF_037994405.1 Phyllobacterium sp. | reverse complement strand
CTCCTGAAATGCAGCGCTGCATCCGGCGTTATGACCCAGATGGGAAGTTCATTTTATTCTCGGCAATAATTGAACCGGATTCGGTGAAGCCAAAGAAGACCAAATGAACTTGTCTTTCCCGCGAAATAGAGGAATTCAGCTCCTCGCCTGCACTTCGAAGTAGACATTGAGGCCCGACGGATTGAGCGGCACAACCCGAACGATTGTGTGTGAGACGCCGCCAATCAACAGCTTATCCGTGGTGACAGGAACGATCGCCAACCTTTTGGCCGCAATATAGACTTTCTTGTCTGTTGCTTTGATTGGTGTGCCGTCGATATCCTTGTTGTCAAACCGAAGGACCGCCATGGTGCAGGCGTATGGCGTCTGTACAGGTTCACCCGGATCATAGACCGGACGACCGCCCGGTATTTCGCGTACAATCTCTCCAGCCGCCCCCAACTTGTCGAGAAGACGAAGTGCGGTGGCTTGCGCGCGGGGATAGTTAAACGCCGTCACGTTTGCTTCCTGCGCACGTGCCTGCGCCAACTGCGGAAATCTTCGGGCGCGCACTATTCTTAGGTGCCATCAGTAGCCCCTTATTTCCTTCAACGCATCCTTGGCGTAGTTGCCGATGAAACTCTCATTCTCTATTGCCACTAACGCGGGAATCGCAGCCTTGGCCTCAGGCCCGATCTTTCTCAAGGATTGCACGGCTTCCTCGCGGACACCGCCGTCTCCGAGCAGCATAACTAGGGCTGGTACGGCTTCCGATGCCGACGGTCCAAACCAACCCAAACGCTTTGCGGCAATCTGCCGGCTAATGGGATCGCCTCGCTTCAGTTCAGCTGTGAGGCTCGAAACGGTCACGTCCAACGGCAGGGCGGCAGCACGGACACCATCAAGCAAGCGCTCCCGCACCGTTTTGTATTCAGGTGTCCATCGAATGGGGAACTGATAATCGCGCGCCAGGTTTTCGAGAGCGGCCTGATCTGTTACTGGCCGCCAAGTGAGGAGCTTCCGCCTTGCCTCATCCCGGCGACCGAGGTTTGCAAGAACGGATGCGAACGGCGGCAGGAGTGCGGTTGCGTTCGGGTTCTGCTTGACCCCTTTGTCGAAGACCTCCGCCGCCTGCTCCAGATCGTTCGCTGCAAATAGCGCAACCCCGTGGGCAAGAACATAATGGCTTGGGAAGTTCGGATTGAGGCGAAGGGCTCTCTGGACGAAATACAGGGCCTGACTCGGCTTTCCTGAAGTTGTCAAGGCCCAAGCCATGGCGATTTGCGCTTCAGGATCGTTAGGGTCGAGTTCAATCGCCCGGCCGGCTTCGCGGCGTGCATCTTCTGCCCGACCAAAATACAGATAGACCATCGCGTCGGCCGTATATGCGAGAGCCGTAGGATATCTCCTGGCTTTTTGCAGGTAGGTCCAACCGTAATACCCAGCTATTTGCTGACGTACGCCGAATTCCTGGTTCCAACCCCATTCAGAGACTTTGAAGCGGACCTCCTGGTCCCAAGCGTAGTCTTGGACTCCGAAGTAGACCAAAGCGAGCGCGGCATAGGCGCGTCCATACTCGGGATCGAGTTCAATTGCTCTCTTTAGCGGCGCGACGGCCGCTGCATTGTCCTTTGCATTGAAACGAAGATAAAGACTCCAACCCTCGTCGAATGCCTCTTTCGCTGGGAGGCTGCCTGTCTTGCCGCGGGCGATCTCCGTTCTCTCGTTTCCCGTGAGATTGACTTTCAGCGCCTCGACAATCTTGGTGACGAATGCGTCCTGAACGCCGAAAACGTCGGCAACATTGCCGTCAAAGCGGTCGGCCCACACATGGCCTCCCGTGAGCGCGTCAACCAGCTGGGCATTGACGCGGAGCCGATCTCCCGCACGTTGAACGCTGCCCTCCAGAACGTATCGCACACCCAGCTCCTCAGCGACCTGGCTGGTCGTCACTGGCTTGCCCTGATATGCGAATGTCGAGTTTCGGGCGACGACGAACAGACCGGAAATCTTGGACAGATCGGTGATCAAGCTGTCTGTCATTCCGTCGATAAAATGCTGCGGCCCCGCATCGCCGGACATGTTGGTGAATGGCATGACTGCAATGGACGGCCTGTCGGGCAAAGGGAATTCCATCCGTGCCCTTGAGGCCAACTCAACAGGCGGCGCGCGGGAGCTGCTCCAGAAAACCACGCTTCCGAGTGTCAGCACCAGAGCTGCTGCGGCGATCGAGAGCCAGAACCATGGACGATAGGGCTTGCGCCGTGTCCAGGCGGCCGTGGTTCGGGGATGATCGCCAAGGCGAATTCGATAGAGGCGAACGGGCTTTTCGATGTTCTTGACTTGCTGCTCACCGACAAAATCGAACCCGTAGTCCAGCTTTCTCTCGACTTGATCGTACGCCGTCCCTGAAATCAGGATGCCTCCCGGTTCGGCTAATCCTTCGAGTCTTGCCGCGACATTCACGCCGTCGCCATAGATATCCTGTCCTTCGACGATGATGTCACCAAGGTTGACACCGATGCGAAACTCGAGCCGTTTGTCAGCGGGTAGGTCCTCATTGCACTCGGCCATCGTTTGCTGGATTTCGACGGCGCATCTTACCGCGTCCACCACACTGGGAAACTCGATCAGTGCGCCATCGCCCATGAGCTTGACCACCCGGCCATTGTGGGCGGCAATTTTCGGGTCGATCATGTTCTCGCGGGTGCTTCCTAACCGCATTACGGTATCCGCCTCATTGATCTCCATGAGGCGACTGTAGCCAACGACATCAGCGGCCAGAATTGCCGCGAGCTTCCGCTGCATGAGATGCTTCCGGTGCAGAACAGCGTCTGTGCAATTATAGGATAGTTAACGGTCGCATCCCAGTCTGCTGTGGAGTGGAAAGTCGTCATTCACTCCAGCCAGGTGAATAACACAGTTGAACGCATCAACGATGTCAGCATCAAGCCGATGCTCGGGCTTCAATCCTATCGAGATGGCCTTCTCGAAGCTCAAGGCCTTGCTCAGAAAAGTAGCCGACCGGACCATCGACGAACTGTGATCTGTCATCGCCGACTGCCTCCGCGCCGCCCTCAGCCCAGACGAGTGCCGACACTATTCCGAGGCCGCCGGAGATAACCCGGAGTAAATCGAATCTGCTCTTTGCGCATCGACCGCCGCAAGGATGCATGACCGCTTGATGATAACCGCGTCATCGTCCGTAAGCGGCTCGCCCAGATAGGTGTGCCGGGACTCTTCCTCATCCTCTTGCCGCTTGGCCTCGATGACCTTGAGGATGGTTGCGGATAGAAAGGGATTGTCGACGTAGTTGATCTGCTTTTTGATCGTGTCCGGCAGCGTGTTCGATATGAACCGGCGATAGACGAAATCCCTAACCAGCCGCGGATTGAAGAT
>NZ_JBBNAN010000320.1:0-6126 GCF_037994405.1 Phyllobacterium sp. | reverse complement strand
ACCTTAAGCCAGGAAAAATCGACCGAGTCCGTGGTTGCCTTACTGAGAACGACGAGGTCCATCGTCCGAGCGACCGGCGTATCCAGCATGAAGTTGATGTCTACCGGTTTTTGCGCCGTGATCTCGGTCCAGCCGCTGAAGAGTGCCGAGGGCCGCACTTCGCCCGGACGCTCAAGCGCAGCAATTTCACTCTTGATGTCCGCCGCCAAGTTTACGAGTAGAAATCCGACTGCACCAGGCTGCCCCTCCGGGTGATCGATCATCGCGCGTGCGGATACGCGAACGGTGCCCGGCGCCACGACTCTGCGGACTGCGCCAGCCGTTATGCCTTCACTGAGTGGGTGGCATACGATCGCGTCCTCGTGCTCCAGGAAACGCACCGTCGGAAAATCCGGCTCGATCGAGCTTACGGAGACATTGCTGATGCTGCGAAGAAGTTCTACAGGCAAGCGATAGTCTTCAACCTTGCGACCCGTGATTAGAGCGGTTGGTACAAAGACATTCGGCAAAGTTGTCGGGCGAACCCCGGGCAGACCGGTGAAGATCCGGAAGGCTAGTGGCCGCATATCAAGATCGGCGTGTGGTATCCGTGCCTTGGCCGCGTAGCGTTCATTGGTGATGACATGCCCCAACGACAGCTCAGGTGGCACGCCTCCGGTGGCGGAAACTCTGAGCCGTAACGTGCGATGACCTCCGTCGCATGCCTTCGGCAGGGAAAAGAAATTCCAGTCTGTGGTGATGCTTCCATAGGGAATTATCCATTCCGCTATGCCTTCGCCGTTTTCGACATAATCCAGCGTGACGATCAACTGACCGGAACGGCCTGTCGGGAGGGTACGGAAATGTAGGGCAAAACCCGACACAGCGTAGCTTGATACCGGGAAGAGCTGTTCGATTTCGGATTCACGCAGGAGGTTTGCGAAGCCTTCATCTTTGGGGTCCACGCAAGGATCGTGATTGAATATTTCAGTGACCGAATCCCAATTTCGCGCGTGAAAAGCATTCTCGAGGGCACGGTAATTCTCAAACAGTGTTTCTCGCTCGCGCCGCAGCATCGCAAGCTCGGCATGAACTCGTGTCACGTGGCTGGTGAGACGATCCAATCCGCACTCCAGTACTTGCGCCACGAGCGCCGCTTCAGTGTCGATCGTCGCGCCTTCAAGCCGGATGATTGGGACCTCCGGTAGTGATTTGAACCTATACAGGCTCTTCAACGATGCCTGCAATTCGTCGGCACCTGAATCTGAAACGGCCACCCCAATCAAGGGAAAGGCGTTGAAAAGTTGCGTCTGGTTAGTGTCGGGTTCAACGAAAACGACGAGATCGCTAAGGGGCGAAGCCTCGAGCTGCGCTCGGTCAAGACCGGAAGCGATCGCGTAGCGATGCCGGCGGGAGTGCCGCTGAACGTTGGTAGGCAAGGGTTTGTTCAAAATGGACATCCAATGTCTAATGAGCAATTGCGCAAGCGGTGCCTGCAATTGGCACCATGAAAAAATATTGCTACAGTAATGTCAACACAATAACTGTTTCGACTGTAGCAAAATATAATACATATATAGGATTTAATTGTTTCAAAATTCAAACTAATTTATATGTACTTTTATGTGCGCCGCAGCATCAAGGAATATCGTCGATGATTTGCTGAAGAGAATCCCACCGAAGGCGGGATTTCCTTAAGCAAAACCGCTATGCTCTCAATATCGAATCGATCAGGGATTTCTGCCGTGAAAGGCAGTCGGTCAATCGGAAACGATTCTCGACGGTCCTGCGTGCCGCAACCCGCATGGGCAGAAAATCACTCGGGCTTTGAAGCACGCGAAGGATCGTGTCGGCGAGAGCATCGGTATCATAAAAGGGAACGAGAAGCCCGTTCTGGCCAGACCGGATCACCTCTCGCACTGGCGGGGTGTCGGATCCGATGATCAGCGCGCCGCATGCCATCGCTTCGATCACCGACCAGGACAGAACGAAAGGATAGGTAAGATAGATATGGGCGGACGATATCTGGTAGAGCTGACGCAGTAGATCGTGTGATATGGCTCCCGGAAACAGAATTCTGTCAGCCGGAACGTCGTTCTCGGCGAGCAATGCGTCCTTCCACGAGCCGCCACCGGGAGGCGGCGTGCCGTAACTGACCCCATCTCCCCCGACGAAAACGAAAAGCGCATCCGCATTTTGGCGCATAACCTTTGCCGCGGCCTCGAGAGCTTGCGGAAAGCCGCGATACGGTTCGAGATCCCGGGCGACGAAGGTAATGATGGGCGGATAACCCGGTTTCAACGTACGCCCGTCTGGCAGCTTTAGAGATGCGTTCAAGTCAGGTCGGAATCGGCTCGTGTCGACCCCTTCATGACAGACGGCGATCCGGTTCTGCACTGCAGCAGGATATAGGCTTTTCTGCCAATGGGTGGGGCTGATGCCACCATCGATTGCTTCCAGTGACAGCAACTGCGCAATGTTGCGCAGCCTCAATCGTTTGCGGGTTTCGATGTCTGGTTTATCGTCCGGCGCGAAGCCAATATCCGCGCCCTCGGCGCGGTAGAAAAATTCGCAATACCCCAGGGCCGGGACATCCGGCAGGACATCCTTCGCGAACATCATGCTGCCCCACCCTATGTGCCCTATGACAATGTCGGGCCGTGCTGCGTGGCGGGCCATCGAATCAAGGGTCTCCGCAACGCGATGACCAATGCGGACGTGATGGTCCGGAATACCCAGATGTCTCGCCATCTGCCCGTCAGTTCGAGGGCCTGGCTCCACTCTGTGCCGGATTACGCGGACCGATGGAAGGCGTCGGTCCATTGTTTCACAAATCAGGCTGACGTCATGACCGCTTGTGGCGAGATGCTCGGCCAAAGCCGCGAATTGACCAAATCCACGCCTGTGAACAAAAGTCACATGCATGCAGTCAATCCCCTCCAGGCATCATGACGCGGTTCAAACGGTAATCAGATGCCATAGCGAGCAGCATTTCCCCAAACCAATTCAAGCCGGTGCAGAGTCTGAAACGCAATTTCCAGATTGCGGAGATCATCGGCGTCCCTTGCGAGCACACGGTTGTATGCGCCTCCCGCGTCGCGCAAATTGGCACAAAGTTTCTCTCCTTTTTCCGTCACTCTGATCCGGGCAGACCGCTTGTCCCGTTGAGACGCAACCCTGTCGATATATCCTCCATCGGCAAGCTGCTTTAGATAATAGGAAATGTTGGAACCGACATAGTGACCTCGGTCCAGCAGTTCACCCACGGAAAGTTCGACGTCACCGATGGCCAAAAGCACCATCGCCTGAGCTGGGCCAACGTCCTCAATTCCCAGCTTGGTCATTTCGGTTCTCAACAAACTGGCGAAGCGACGATTCACTCGCTCTATCATCCTTGCCAGTTCGAAGTGTGTTACCACAACCGTATGAACCGGATGTCTATGTCCCTGTTTCTTTGCGGTATTTTCGAGAAAATCAGCGACTTCGACGTCGCCAATAGATGTTTCGACTTCCACTTCCTTGGGTAGAAGCGTTTGTATCATCTTGGTCTCCATGATCAAGGTTACTTCAAAATTTGAAGTAAGTTGCAAATATATTCTCGATCCTCCTCCGCATATTTTCCCCCACTACGAACTTTTTTCTGTCACATTCTGCGCAGTAATACTTTACTAGTCTGTAGCCTTAGACGAAGGTCGTATGGCTAACCGGCAGCTGTGTCATTTCCAAGGCAGATAACGTATGAGCGATACTCGTCAAATCAATGCAATTGGCAAGAGCAATGTTGGAAAAAAAGTGATGACGCCGGCTGTGCCGACGCCTGAAACGCTGATTTTCCGGGCGCGCCGCGTGTTTTTGGCTGGCCTCCTCTATGCCGTGTTGCTGAGTGCGTGCATCAATCTGCTGCAGCTTACGGTACCGCTCTATATGTTGCAGGTCCATGACAGGGTGCTCAACAGCCAAAGTCAGGACACGTTGGTGATGCTGACCATCCTGGCTGTGGGCGCCATACTCGTTTTTGGCGTTCTTGAGTTCATCCGCGCTTTGTCGTTTCAGGCGATGGGTAGCGCCCTCGTGCGCCGGCTTAATCTCCCGGTTCTCACTGCCGCGGTCCAAGCGTCGGTCGATCAAGGTCTGCCAAAAGCCACGCAATCGCTGCGTGATCTGACTGAATTGCGCAATTTCTTGACCTCATCGGCTGTCAGCGCACCACTCGATGCGGCATGGTCACCTATTTTTCTTGGCGCGCTATTCCTCATACATCCCGTCTTTGGGATCATGGGCATTGTCTCGGTCATTATCCTTGTCTGCTGCGGCGTGGTTACGGATCTTATGACGCGCAGTATGATGAAGGACGCAAATCAGGCAAATGTTGAGGCCATTTCGAAAATTGGCAGCACGTTGCGTCATGCTGAAGCGATCGAGGCTATGGGAATGTTGCCGGCTTTGGCAAAACGGTGGCGAACCGCTCAAATGAATTCGTTGGATTTGCTTGACCTTGCTGGCAACCGCAGCCGTGCAATGGCCACTATCGCACGTACATTACGCTTTATCATACAGATCGCCACGCTGGGCGCTGGCACGCTGCTTGCAATGCAACAGGAAATTACCGGCGGCGCGATGATAGCTGTCAGTATTATTGTGGGCCGCCTCCTCATGCCTTTCGATCGCATCGTTGAGACATGGCGCCAATGGGTGCTGGCGATTGATAACTGGCAGCGAATTCAGTCCCTGCTCGCGCAGAACCTTGCTGTACGGCAGACGATGCCGACACCCAGACCGCACGGTGACCTGATCGTTGACAAGCTCGTCTATGCCGCCCCAGGCGTTGAGATGCCGATCATCAAGGGGATTTCGTTCAGCCTGTCGCCGGGCGAAGTGCTTGGCATTGTTGGTCCATCCGCAGCCGGCAAGTCAACGCTCGCCCGCTTGATGATCGGGATCGTCAAACCGACCTCCGGGGGAGTTTTTCTCGATGGCAACAATGTCTATCTCTGGGAACGAGGATCATTCGGAGAGATTGCAGGCTACCTGCCCCAGTCGGTTGCGCTTCTTGACGGTACCATAAAGGATAACATTGCGCGCATGGGTGAAAGCGATCCCCACCGTGTCCTCGAAGCAGCGCGACTTGCCGATGTGCACGAAATGATCGGGCGATTGCCGCTTGGCTACGACACGCCGGTCGGTGATGGGCGGCTGACACTTTCGGGTGGTCAACGTCAGCGCATAGGCCTTGCGCGATGCCTCTATAACCGTCCGCGCTTGATTGTGCTGGATGAACCCAATGCCAATCTTGATGCGGTCGGCGAAAGAGCCTTGATGCGTGCGATAGAACAGGCGCGTGACGATGGAGCGATCGTTGTGATGATCGCCCATCGTCCCACGATCATGCAGGTGGCCGACAAGTTGCTCGTCCTTGAAGATGGTCGCATCACGCAGTTTGGTCCGCGCACCGACGTGGTCGCGTCCATTACTCCAACAGGTCCGAAAATGGGAGCAACAGGAGCATGACCGGCAAAACGAATCTGCCAAAGCGTGCCGCACAACTTCTGACGCCTCGGGCAACATCGGTCAGTGCGAATTTACCCACCAAGTTTGGATCGGTCCGGCCGGAATGGGTGACTGATCTGGAGCAGGAGGATGCGCGTTCTCCGTTACGGCCGCTCGTTATTGCCGGGTTGATGACGATTCTTATCGCATTTGGAGGCTTCTTCGGCTGGGCCTATTCGGCAGAACTCGGTAGCGCCGCGGTTGCGATGGGAACCGTGATCGTCGATTCGAAGCGCAAGACGGTCAGCCATCTGGAGGGCGGGATACTTGATCGTCTTCTGGTTCAGGAGGGCGATGAAGTGACAGTGGGTCAGCCCCTGATCAAGCTCGACGATACGAAGGCACGCTCCGATCTTCAATCCCTGCAGAGCCGCCGTGTCGGCCTGATTGCTAAACTGGCGCGTCTTCGTGCGGAGCAAGCCGGCGAAAAGGAAATCACATTCCCGCAGAATTTTGGTGAAGTTGGCGATGTTTCCGCTGAAGACGCCAAGAAGGCGGAACAGATTTTCTTTCAGAAGCGCTATACCCAGAAGCTGAGCCGCATCGATATCCAGCAGAAAACAATTGAACAATTTACTGAGCAGGCAAAGTCGTCGGATG
>NZ_JBBNAN010000319.1:0-15868 GCF_037994405.1 Phyllobacterium sp. | reverse complement strand
ACGTTGATCGGCCTCGTCAGCGTTGCGCTGATGCTGGTACCATTGGTCATGGTGGTGACGTCCCTTGGATCTTCCATACTTGAGTTCGTCTCGGGCTTGCAAGACCGCAGCCTCACGGTGCCGCCGCCGCCGCCATGGCTGGCCGACCTGCCTCTGGTCGGCCAGAAACTGACCGAGACATGGGCCCTCGTCGCGACAAACATGCCAGCGGCGCTTGCCAAATACGGCAAAATGCTAGGTGGGATCGCATCATCGCTGGCGTCGTTCGCGGGCGGTTTGGCCGCCGGTCAGCTGTCATTCGTGCTTTCGTTCGCGGTCGCTGCCGTGCTCATCGCCTATGGCGACGGCGCCACCGATTTCGCCAGTCGCCTGTTGGAACGTATCACCGGCAGCAAAGCACAAGGCCCCCGGCTGGTTGCGATGACCGCCGCTACGATCCGAGGTGTGGCGGTCGGCGTAGTCGGCGTAGCTGTCATCCAGTCGCTGCTGATCGGGATAGGCTTTTTCGCAATAGGTCTTTCGTCGGCCGGAGTTTTGACGCTCGTTGTACTGTTGTTTGCCATCGTGCAGGTGCCGGCGCTGCTGGTAACACTACCTGTTATAGCCTATGTTCTGGCGACGGAAGCGACCACACCGGCGATCATCTTTTCGATCTGGACCATCATTGCTGGGCTCAGTGACAACCTCCTTAAGCCATTGATGCTCGGCCGCGGACTTGACGTTCCAATGCCGATCATTCTCATTGGCGTGATTGGCGGCATGATCGCTGACGGGATTCTCGGCCTGTTTGTGGGCCCTGTCATCCTGGCCGTTGGCTACGTACTGCTCACGGAGTGGCTGCGGTACGACCCCATTGAGGGCAGGCCGCGGACTGAAGATCCGCCGCCATGATCAGGGTTATTGCTCTGGGCTTGCTGGCAATGTTGGCATGCCTTGCATTTCAGGTGCTGGCATCGGTGTTCGCCGCCCGTTACTTCGCCCGGGCTTCCCGGCAACCGCTCGGTCCTAAGCCGCTGCGCGGGATTTTCCTTCAATTCTCGATTCTAATGGTAGTGCTAATGATCGGCAACATCGTCCAGGTTGCGTTTTGGGCATTGCTGTACAGATTGCTCGGTGCATTTGCGGACTTTGAAACGGCGATGTATTTTTCGGGCGTGACCTTCACTTCGCTCGGTTATGGTGACGTTGTGCTGAATGGCCGAATGCGGCTGCTTGGGCCGCTCCAGGCTGCCAACGGTCTGATGATGTTCGGTATCACCACCGCCCTCTTCATCTCCGTTATCCAGCAGGTCACCGCCAAATGGATCGCCGCGCAGTCAGCCCGCACGAACGTCGGTGGTTAAGTCGCCCTGTGATCGCCCAAGCTTGCCGTGAGAGGGCGGAGCATGTCGGAAGACGACGACAAGAGGGACGATCATCCGACCAAACCGGTCAGAGGTCAGCTCGACAAGTAAGCTTTTTCGGGCGCGCGATGCGCTGCGGTCCTCGGATCGTGCCAATGGAGCAAGATTTAACGAACTATTGGACCGGCTCGAGGCGAGCGAAAAGAAGGAAACACGAGCGATGCTTGCAAATGCGTGACGATCCAGTGACGACCGGAGGATCAGGGCAATTGGGAATTTACGAAAGACATTTAGTCAAGATACTGATTTACCAGTAGAAAGATGGTGCCGCTTGCGTGACTCGAACACGCGACCCCATCATTACGAATGATGTGCTCTACCGACTGAGCTAAAGCGGCAGGGAAGGAACTTCCCGATCCTTGAAATCGGCCATCATGAATGTGCCGACGGATGACGCGCCTGATACCTTCATTGCGCCCCGATTGCAAGCCTTGACATCGCTGCATTTGGCACGGGTAATACAATTCTGGGCCAATACCTGTTCTGCCGGGGAAATCCAAATTAGAATTTTTCCATTTGACGATAGACAAGCGCGCAGGACCGGTTAATCTTCCTTCACCACATGACGTCCGAAAGAGCCGCATGAGTCAATGTTCTGGGAGGAACCTATGGCCAAAGTGGAATTGTTCGTGAATGGGCGTGCCGTCACAGGCGAGGCCGAAGACCGCACACTGCTTGTGCATTTCCTGCGTGAAAACCTTGGGTTAACTGGCACCCATGTCGGGTGTGACACGTCGCAATGCGGTGCATGTGTCGTTCATGTCGATGGCCGGGCAGTCAAGTCCTGCACAATGCTGGCAGCCCAGGCTTCCGGCTCGACGGTTATGACGATCGAGGGCCTTAGCTCCAACGGAGAACTGCATCCGCTTCAGGTCGCGTTCCGGGAAAATCATGCGCTTCAATGCGGGTTCTGCACGCCTGGCATGATAATGACGTCGGTCGATATGATCCGGCGGCACCCCGAAGGGCTCGATGAAGCAACCGTGCGGGATGAGCTTGAGGGCAATATTTGCCGCTGTACCGGCTATCACAACATCGTCAAGGCCGTGCTCGAAGCATCGGACAAAATGGGCAAAGGCACCGTTAAGGCTGCCTGATCATCTGAATTTCAGTCTTGCAGCCGCTTTGCCTCAGAGGCGCACAAATTTCTCTAGGTGAAACGCCTGCGACAGGGAGAAATCGCCATGAGCGTTGAAGGTATTGGAGCACGCGTTCTTCGCAAGGAAGACAAGAGGTTTATCACCGGCAAGGGCCGCTACACGGACGATATGGTCGTGCCCGGCATGAAACATGCAGCCTTCGTTCGCAGTCCTTATGCACATGCAAAGATCACCGGCATCGACACTGAAGCCGCAAAGAAGATGCCTGGCGTTATTGGTGTCCTGACGGGCTCGGAATTGAAGGCTGATGGTATCGGCAATCTGATCTGTGGCTGGATGATCCATTCGAAGGATGGCACTCCCATGAAAATGGGCGCCTGGTCGCCGCTGGCGACCGATACGGTGCGCTATGTGGGCGATGCAGTGGTTATTGTGATTGCCGAAACAAAGGGACAGGCGCGCGATGCGGCCGAGGCGGTGGACGTCTCATATGAAGAGGTGCCCGTGGTTGTAAATGCGGTCAACGCCCTGAAGGAAGGCGCCCCGCAACTCCATCCCGAAGCTCCCGGCAATCTCATTTTTGACTGGGACCTTGGTGACGAAAAGGCAACGAATGATGCCTTCGCCGGAGCTGCGCATGTCACCAGGATGGACATTGTAAACAATCGCCTTGTCCCGAATGCGATGGAGCCGCGCGCGACGCTTGGGGTCTACGACGCTGCGGAAGACCATTATACGTGCTGGACAACGTCACAGAACCCGCATCTCGCGCGTCTGGTGATGAGTGCATTCTACAACGTTGCACCGGAAAACAAGCTGCGCGTCATTGCCCCGGATGTCGGCGGAGGCTTCGGCTCGAAGATATTTATCTATCCGGAAGAAGTTATCTGTCTCTGGGCGTCGAAAAAGACTGGCGTCCCCGTGAAATGGGCGGCTGATCGCAGTGAAAGCTTTCTCGCCGACGCGCATGGACGCGATCACGTTACCCATGCTGAGATCGCCTTTGACAAGGACAACAAAATCCTCGGTCTCAAGGTGCAGACGATCGCCAATCTCGGCGCCTACATGTCACTGTTCTCGAGTTCTGTGCCGACCTATCTCTATGCAACGCTTCTTTCCGGCCAATATGACATTCCGGCAATCCATGCCAATGTAAAGGCGGTCTATACCAACACCGCACCGGTCGATGCTTATCGCGGTGCCGGGCGACCTGAAGCCAGTTTTGTACTCGAGCGCATTATGGAAACTGCTGCGCGCGAGCTGAAGGTCTCGCCGGCTGAACTTCGCCGGAAGAATTTCATACGCTCCTTCCCGCACCAGACGCCGGTGATCATGAATTATGATGCGGGCGACTTCGAAGCAACTCTGGACGCGGCCACGAAAGCTGCAGGCTATGCAGGCTTTGAGGCGCGCCGAAAAGAAGCCGCAAAGCGCGGCAAGCTGCGCGGTATAGGCATGAGCTGCTACATCGAAGCCTGTGGTATCGCGCCTTCAGCGGCGGTTGGTTCGCTGGGCGCCGGCGTTGGACTGTGGGAGAGTGCGGAAGTCCGGGTCAATGCGGTCGGCACGATCGAAATCCTGACCGGCTCGCATTCGCACGGGCAGGGGCATGAGACAACATTTGCCCAGCTCGCAGCAGAGCGGTTCGGTGTCCCGATCGACAGCGTTTCTATTGTTCATGGTGACACCGACAAGGTACAGATGGGAATGGGCACGTATGGATCTCGCTCCGGCGCCGTCGGTATGTCCGCCATTGTCAAGGCTTTGGACAAGGTGGAAGCCAAGGCGAAGAAAATAGCCGCCCACCTTCTGGAGGCGGATGAGGCTGATATCGAGATCAAGAATGGCGATGTACGGGTTGCCGGCACCGACAAGTCCCTTCCGTGGTTCCAGGTTGCGCTGGCTGCCTACACCGCCCACAATCTCCCTTCCGGTATGGAACCGGGATTGAAAGAGGGAGCTTTCTACGATCCCTCGAATTTCACCTTCCCGGGCGGCTGTCATATATGCGAGGTGGAAGTCGATCCCGAAACGGGAACGACGCAGATCATCCAGTTCGTCGCGGCCGATGATTTCGGCAAAATCATCAATCCGATGATCGTCGAAGGACAAGTGCACGGCGGTCTGGCGCAAGGTATCGGTCAGGCATTGCTCGAAGGCACACACTACGACGATAGCGGTCAGCTTCTGACTGCGAGTTACATGGATTACACAATGCCACGCGCGCAGAATCTGCCGTCATTCAATATCATGACCACGGAAACGCCGTGCCCGTCCAATCCGCTCGGCATCAAGGGCTGCGGGGAGGCCGGCGCCATTGGCTCGCCACCTGCCGTGATCAATGCCATCACCGATGCGATCCACAACAACAATCTGACAATGCCGGCCACACCGCAGATCGTGTGGGCCGCCATCCAGGCTGCCAAGTGAAGGGGAAGCGCCATGTATGAGACAAAATATCATCGTGCCACCTCCGTTGAAGGAGCCGCAAGGCTGATGGGCGAAGCAGAAGATGGCAAGTTTCTCGCCGGTGGAATGACGCTGATCCCAACCATGAAGCAGCGCCTGGCGTCGCCGAGCGACCTTATCGATCTGAGACGGATCGGGGCGTTGAAAGGCATCAAAATCGATGGCCGCACCGTGCATATCGGCGCGGTAACCACGCATTACGATGTCTCGACCAACGAGGAACTCGCCAAGATCTGCCCAGCGATTACCAGTCTTGCCGCCCATATCGGCGACCCGCAAGTTAGAAACATGGGAACCATTGGCGGATCCATCGCCAACAACGACCCAGCTGCCGACTACCCCTGCGCCCTGTTAGCGCTCGAGGCGACCATCATTACCAACCAGCGGTCGATACCGGCGTCGCAATTCTTTGTTGCCCTGTTCGAAACCGCGCTCGAGCCGGATGAGATCGTGACGGCGGTTGAATTCACGGCGCCGGACAAGGCGGCTTACAAGAAGTTCCCCAACCCGGCCTCGCTTTATGCAATTGCGGGCGTTTTCGTCGCCAAATCCGGTGACCAGGTCAGGGTCGCTGTGACCGGAGCGGGTGAGAACGGTGTTTTCCGCCTCGAAGATGCTGAGACTGCCTTGGCCGGTAATTTCAGCCCTTCGGCACTGGATGGTCTCAAGGTAAATTCAGATGGTCTCCTGTCGGATATGCACGCTTCGGCCGATTACCGTGCCAACCTGGTGAAAGTCATGGCGAAAAGGGCGGTAGCGGAAATCGCGAACAGACCGATGTGAGAAGCATCTTGTCACTGGCGATCGCGGTGTTCACCTGGCGCAGAGCGCCGCTCGCGCTGCGTGATATTCGCGTTCCAGCCCTGCAACCAGATCGCCTGCAGGTAGAATTTCCTTGATGGCGCTGATGCCTTGGCCGCAGCCCCAGATATCCTTCCAGGCCTTGGCTCCAGTGGTTGCGGCTTCGAAGTCCATCTTTGATGGATCAGCCTCCGGCAAATGATCCGGGTCCATTCCGGCCTTGGCAATCGATGGTTTCAGGTAATTGCCATGGATACCGGTGAAGTAATTCGAGTAGACGATGTCTGACGAGGCGGACTCGACAATCATCTTTTTGTAGCCGTCGACCGCGCGCGCCTCATGGGTGGCGATGAAGGGCGAGCCGATATAAGCAAGGTCGGCTCCCATGGCCTGCGCGCCCAGGATAGCGCGGCCGGTGGCAATGGCACCAGACAGCAACAGTGGACCGTCGAACCATTCGCGGATTTCCTGGACAAGGGCAAAGGGCGAGAGGGGGCCCGCATGACCACCGGCGCCGGCTGCAACCGCTATCAACCCGTCCGCGCCTTTGCGAATGGCGGAATTCGCGTGACGGTTGTTGATGATGTCGTGGAGGACGATCCCGCCGTAGGAATGAATTGCCTCATTGACCTCGGGGACTGCGCCCAAAGACGAAATAACAATGGGAACCTTGTACTTTACGCACATCATCAGGTCGTGTTCGAGCCGTTTGTTGGACCGGTGGACGATCTGGTTGACAGCGAAGGGTGCCGCGGAACGATCGGGGTTCTTCTCGTCATGGTTGCGCAACTCTTCGGTGATTTCAGCTAGCCATTCGTCAAGTTGAGCCTCAGGCCGGGCGTTCAGCGCTGGGAAGGACCCGACGACGCCCGCCTTGCACTGGGCTAGCACCAGCGGCGGATGCGAAACGATGAAGAGCGGCGCGCCGACAACCGGAATGCGCAGTTTGGATTTCAGGATTTCCGGCAAGGCCATGTGCATCTCCCAATGCGATAAACTTTGACGTTTGCGTAAACGTAACTCCTTTTACCAGACCTTTGATATTGAGCAAGCGAAAGCTAATCTACTTGCGATTGAAATGTGCAATCTTGAATGGCGAAAATCGTACGATATTCGCCAATTCTTGTGTGAGATTCGTTGAAACCTGTGTGATTTTTGCCAAGGTTTCTTCAAAATCGTCTCGAATTTGGGTTGGAGTGTGGAACAGTCTGCTTTGAACCGTCAACGCGAAAATCGGTGATCGGGATTGCGGACCGCGAGTGCAATCGCGTCGGCGACTTCCTGCTGCCTATCCTTAAGAATGCTCGTCGCAACCCGAACATGATTGATCGGACGCACTGAGCATTTCTCGCCAGCAAGTACGGCGATGCCGCGCGCCGCCAATGTCACAAGCGCAAACTGTTCGGACTCGACCGGGATCCACAGGACGAGGCCATCACCGCCCGAAAGGTGAACATTGCGCTCGCTAAGAGCCCGCATCAAACCGTCCCGCCGTTCCTTATAGATGGTTCGGGCATGCACCATGCTTTTTGCCGTCTCGTCGTCGTTGAGCAGAAAGGCGACGGCAGACTGCAGCGCGCGGCTCGTCCAGCCCGCGCTGAAACTGCGGTAGGACTGGATCTGTTCAACGACCCGCGTCGAACTGGAAAGAACTGCAAGCCGAAGGTCAGGGCCGAGACTCTTGGAGTAAGAGACAATGTGGATAACCCGGTCGGGAAAGTAATTGCCAAGGGTTGCCGGTGGCAATGCTGAAACATCGCCGACGCCATCGTCCTCGATGATCAGGGCGTCACTATGCTTCAGAACAGCCGCAAGTTCGGCGAAACGGGCCTTGCTCACTCCGCATCCCGTGACGCAATGGGTCCGCGGCTGAAACAGGAACGCGGCAGGCTTCTTGTGCAATGCTGCCGCAAGCGAGTCCGGCAGCGGTCCGTTGGCATCGCATTGGACGGGAAGGATATGCACGCCAAGGTCCTCAAGAATATCGAGAAGGCGCATGGCGGTCGGGTCCTCGATTGCAATGAATGATCCCGGCATGACCAGCGCATGCAGTAGCGCATAGACGGCATTGTATCCGCCATTGGTGGCCAGAAACGCCTGCGGCTTGTAAGGCCAGCGTGGCTCGACCGCCGCCTGCAGATCCGGAAGGATCCTGACGCGTCTGTAACTGTTGAGATTTTCCGCGCACGCGCCGCGGCGGAGTGCTTCGCCAAGCGGCGGCAGCAGTTCGACATCCGGAACCGCCATTGAAAGGTCGAGCACTTCATCGCCATAGTCGCCCGCACTGGCCAGCCGGGCAGGTCGCGGCGCTATCCGGTCGCCACTTACCCATGTGCCATTGCGTCCGCGCCCGGTGATGATCTTCTGCCGCCGCAATTCGCTCCATGCTTCGGACACGGTGGCCGGACTGATGCCAAGGGTGAAAGCCAGATCGCGGATCGCAGGCAGCTTGGTGCCGACCGGGATGGCGCCAGCGCGGATGAGGGCGCTCGTCTCGATGGCGATGCCGCGCATCGTCCGGTCGGTCAGTTTTTCAGCAAACCACTGAACCGAGGCAGTTTCGCTCATTATTCATCCTCTTTTTAATGTTCAGTAACGTAATAGTGATTGATCAGTCAAGAATGAACATTTAGCGTCCCGCTGGAAAAATGCAAACCGGCGAGGAATATCTTGCGTATCACTGTTCGATTGGCCGTCCGCGACTGGGATTATCTGACGCCGCTAGCACTTGGCGATATCAGTTCGGAGAGGCTGGATCTGAAGATCGACCGGGTCGGCACGCTCGTTTCGAATATCGGCACCAACCCGCAATACGACGCAGCGGAAATCTCCTTCAGCCGCTATGCCGGCGGGCGGGCAAAGGGCGAGACGGATGTGCTCGGCATTCCCAACTTCGTCATGCGTGGCTTCCGGCATCGCTGCATCATCACGGTCAACGACAGTCCTATCACCCGTCTCGAACAATTAGCGGGCAAAAAGATCGGCGTCACCGGCTGGCGCGATTCCGGTAATACCTGGACACGGGCCGCGCTCGCCCATGCGGGTGTGGGGATCGAGGACGCATACTGGTTTGCAGGCAGGTTGACCGAAGCGCACCCGATCGTCGACCGGCTTGATGGTTTCGGGCGTGCCGGCCGCATTGAAGCGGCGCCGGGCGAGCGGCCGATGATGGAATTGCTGGAAACTGGCGAGCTGGACGCCGTATTCACGCCCTTCATGCCCGATAGCTTCTTTGGCGCCAATTCGAACCTCCGCCACGTGCTGCCTGATTTGCGCGCCGAGGAACTCGCTTATTTCGGTGAAGTTGGCTACGTGCCCGGGATGCATCTGCTTGGTGTCAAGGCTTCATTGGCTGCCGAGCATCCCTGGCTGTCGCGGGAGTTGAGCGATCTTCTCGACGAGTCGCAGCGGGTCTGGTTGAGCAAGCGCCGTAAATATGCCGATACAACACCATGGATCATCGAAGAGCTCGGCCATGTCGCACGCGATCTGCCCGCAGGCTGGAACGAGAGCGGCTTTGCCGCCAACGAGCGAATGATCGCCGATTTTGCCGAACAACTGCATGGGCAAGGACTGACACCAATGCTGCTTACGCCAACTGATCTCTTCCCATTTGAAACGAGCCACTCTTCCAAGACTGGCCGCGTGGGAGTTCCAGCATGAAGGTCGCCCTTGGACAATTTGCCGTTAGCAAGATCTGGCAGGAGAATGCTGAAATCTGCTTGAAGCTGATCAGGCAGGCGCAGGAAGGCGGCGCCGATCTGCTGGTGCTGCCCGAGGGGATTCTTGCCCGTGATATCACGGATCCGCACATCGTGCTGAAGACAGCTCAGCGGCTCGACGGACCATTCATGGCGCAACTCTTGGCGCAGAGCTGCAAGAGTGACTTGACCGTCATGATGTGTGTCCACGTCCCAGCGGGAGGCCAGCGTGTTTTCAATAATCTTGTGACAATTCGCGGTGGCCGGATCATCTCGCAATATCTGAAGCTTCATCTCTACGACGCATTTGCCGCCAAGGAATCCACGAATGTTCAGCCTGGGTCGGCTATCCCTGAATTGATCGAAGTGGCCGGCCTGAAGCTTGGCTTGATGACCTGCTACGATTTGCGCTTCCCGGAACTTGCACGCCGCCACGCCGTTGACGGCGCTGACGTGCTGATCCTCCCCGCCGCATGGGTGAAGGGGCCAGGCAAGGAGGCCCATTGGGACGTGCTGGTCACGGCGAGAGCGCTGGAAAACACCTGCTATATCGTCGCCGTCGGTGAATGCGGTGAGCGCAACATTGGTGCCAGCATGGTTGTCGATCCACTCGGCGTGGCAGTTGTCCGCGCCGGTGAGGCGCCGGCGCTGATCTTCGCGCAGATCGATCCCAAGCGCATCGACCACGCCCGTTCTGTTCTGCCGGTGCTGGCAAATCGTCGTTTTGCCCGGCCCGAACTCGCCTGACACACTCGAATTTGTTGAATCAAGAAAAGGGGAATGAACATGAAACTTCTGAAGATGGCATCGGCCGCACTGCTCGCAAGCTCCATTCTGGCGGGTCCCGCCATGGCAGAGGAGACAGCTGTTCCAAAACAGACCGTCAACGAGGCGCTGAAGGCAAAACTGCCGCAGGAAATCCGCAAAGGCGGGAGTATGATTTCGGTGAACAACGGCTCGTTCCCGCCCTATGAAATCGTCTCCGGCACAACCGAGATGACCGGTGCCAGCGCCGATCTGACCAATGCACTTGGCGAACTTCTCGGCGTCGAGATCAAGCATGCTACCGTCAGCGGCCTGTCGGCTCTGCTCAGCGGCATCAATTCGGGACGCTATCAGTTTGCCTTTGGCCCCGTAGGTGATTTTGCTACCCGCGAGGAGGCCAATGATTTCGTCGACTATGTGCAGGAATATGTTGTGTTCGCCGTGCAGAAGGGCAATCCGAAAGGCATTACCTCACTTGACGCAGCCTGTGGCAACCGCATTGCGGTGATGGCTGCGGGTTCGGCTGAAAAGGTCATCAAGGCCCAAGCCGAAAAATGCACCAAGGACGGAAAGCCGGCAATCGAGGTGCAGTCGTTTACCGACCAGCCGAGCTCGATTCTTGCGGTGCGCTCGAAGCGCTCCGATGCCTTCTTCTCTTCGCAGGCACCTTTGACTTATTTCGTTCAACAGACAAATGGCCAGCTCCAATTGGCGGCAACTGGAGAGAAGAACGGCTTTGACAACCTCTATCAGGGCGCCGTGGTGCCGAAAGGTTCGCCGCTCGGCGAGGTCTTGCGCGACGGTCTGAAAATCCTCATGGACAATGGCACCTATGCCATCATCATGAAGAAATGGGGGCTGGAGAAGAACATGATCAAGGAGCCCGGCATCAATCTGGCGGGCCAGGGTGCTAAATGACGCAGAGCAACCGGACAATGGCATCGCCCCCTAAGGGCGATGCAGAAGCAGCACTTCGCGATGTCGCGAATGCACACAAGCCGTTTCGAACGGATCGCTGGCTACTGTGGGGCATCACGCTTCTCATTGCCGCGAACTTCCTCTTTATCGTCGCCCACAACGAGAATTTCGGCTGGCCGACTGTCGCACAATGGTTCACCGAAAAGACGATCCTGCGCGGGCTCTATGTCACCCTTGGCCTGACTGTGGTCGCCATGGCCATTGGCGTGGTGATCGGACTGCTTCTCGCCATTGCCCGTATGTCGAACGATCGGCTCGCCAGCTCATTGGCGGGCCTTTACATATGGTTCTTCCGCGGAACCCCGCTGCTGGTCCAGCTCATATTCTGGTACAACCTTTCCACGCTCTTTCCGGAAATCTCGATCGCGATTCCGTTCGGGCCGACGCTTGTCAGCTGGAACACCAATGATCTGATCACACCGATGACCGCCGCCATTGCCGGCCTTGCGCTGAATGAAGCGGCCTATATGGCCGAGATCATCCGTGGCGGACTGCTGTCCGTCGACAAGGGTCAGATCGAGACGACAGAGGCCTTCGGCATGACCCGCGCCCGAGCATTGTGGCGGATCATCATCCCGCAGGCGATGCGCTCCATTGTCCCGCCAACCGGCAACCAGCTGATCAGCATGATCAAGGCAACATCGCTGGTCAGCGTCATCGCCATGGCCGATCTGCTCTATTCGGTGCAGGCTGTCTATAACCGGACCTTCGAGGTCATTCCCATGCTGATGGTTGCAGTCATCTGGTATCTCTTCATCACCTCTATCCTCAACGTGGGGCAGGGCTTCATCGAGCGCTATTACGGCCGCGGTGAACGCAACTCCGCAGCGGCAGTCAAGAAACAGGAGAAGGTTGTCGTGGCCGAGATTTCCGCCTTGGCGCCGGAGGGCAGCAAATGACCGCCGCTTTGTCCATCAATGCAGTGGAAGCTGTCGAACCACTGGTCCAGGCGCGCAATGTGCATAAGGCCTTCGGTGAAGTCGAAGTGCTCAAGGGTATCGATCTCGACGTTGCACCGGGCGAGGTCGTCGTCGTGCTTGGACCTTCGGGTTCAGGCAAATCGACATTCCTGCGCTGCATCAATCATCTTGAGGCCATCGACCGCGGATCTATCGTCGTTGCAGGCGAGCAGATTGGCTACTGCCTGCACAACGGAAGGCTAAACAAATTACCTGCCCGGGCAATCGCCGTACAGCGGCGGCAGATCGGCATGGTGTTCCAGCAGTTCAATCTCTATCCGCACATGACGGCGCTGCAGAACATCATCGAAGCTCCGATCGGCGTTCATAAGCTGAGCCGCAGGCAAGCAACTGAGCTGGCAATGGAACTCCTGGCTCGCGTCGGGCTGACACACAAGGCCGACGCCTATCCCCGGCAATTGTCAGGCGGCCAGCAGCAACGCGTGGCCATCGCCCGGGCCCTCGCCATCAAGCCGAAGCTGATGCTGTTCGACGAGCCGACCTCGGCGCTTGATCCAGAGCTCGTGGGCGAGGTGCTGGCGACGATGCGCGATCTTGCCGACCAGGGCTTGACGATGATCGTCGTCACCCACGAAATCGGCTTTGCTCGGGAAGCAGCCGACCGGGTCGTGTTCATGGACGGTGGAATTATCGTCGAACAGGGGCGGCCGGATGACGTGCTCGGCAACCCGCAGCATCCGCGCACCCGGGCCTTCCTCAGTCGATTCATCTAGTGCGAAGTTTCGAGCATCCGGTGGCTTTGCCGGGTGCTGGCACCCGATGCACGAAGCTGCACCTTATCGGAAACCGCCATCATTGCGCCGCGAGAGTCTTGAATAAGCAGTAAGATAGGTTATGGCTAGCCATTGATACGTGCTGCTTTGAAGGGATTACCGTCGAGTTGGAAGCGATAGAGCAAGCGATCCGAAATGCATTGGCCAAGGCCGACGCCGTAAATCCGGCGATTCGTCAGAAGATCTACGAATCTGCGTGGGGTGCGCACGAGCGCTCGCTTGCCGCCAACGGAGCGCTCGACGACGAACAGCGCGAAGACCGGCGCGAACGGCTGAAAGCCGCAATCACCCGGATCGAGGACGAAGTGCAGGCGACCGGCTCGATAACGCCGCCTCCGCCACCCACTCCCGTCGCCGAACGACGTGAGCCGACACTTTCACGGGATGCGGTTGAACCACGCACTTCAACGGCCAGAGTAGAGCCGTCGCTCAATGTCGCACCGCCGCCTGAAATCGACGCGCCCGAAGCGATCTCGAACGAACCCGCTGCGGCCGATAATTATCGCCCTGAAAGACTGCGTCCGCGCCTGAAGCGCAAGGCCGAACGCAAGAAAGCGCGCGGTCTTACAAAGTTCCTCATTATTCTTGCCATGCTGGCTGCCGCGCTCGGCGTCCTTTGGCTTGTCGCGTCCGGAATCATAAACTCGAAGCCGTCAAGCATCCCTCCGAGCACTAGCAATCCGGCCGCCAGCAGCAGCCATGAGCCGATCAAGGAAGGCGAACTGGCCCCGGGGGGCAACTGGATCAAGATATTCGACCCGTCCGACATGACCCAGGTAGCCTTGACCGGCCGGGCGACTGCCACCATTGCTGGTGACCAGCTGGAAAAATATGTGCGGATCCAATCACCTGCCGAAGCCGACGTCATAAGCTTCACTGTCGGTCAGGGCGTGCTCGAACAACTTGCCGAAAAAAAGGCGGTGTTCGACATTGTCGCCAAGACCGAGGACGGCACCAGCACCCAGATTGCCGTGAGCTGCGACTTTGGTAATCTCGGTGATTGCGGACGCAAGCGTTTCGACATTACCGATGCAAGCAAGGAATACCTGGTCCAGACGCAATTCCCAGCGGACAAGAAGCCGGCCGCAGCTGGGGTGATCAAGATCAATTCGGACGTATCGCAATCCGGCAAATCGGTCGACATCATTTCCATCCGCGTTCAGGTCGCAAACTAGACACCATGGCGCGCGCGTTCCTGTCATCCGGTGACCTGATCGCAGATCGGCGCGCTTCCTATGCGGATATGCTCTTTGAGAGCGGCGATCACGTTGCAGCCGCCGATCTTATGCGGCAGGCGCTCGAGATCGTGCCGGACTGGACCGCGGGCCTGTTCAGGCTCGGCGAAATGGAGGAAGCGGCCGGGCACGGTGATGCTGCGGCGCAGGCCTGGCGCACCCTGCTGCAGCTCGACTCAGATGACCACTTCGGTGCAGGATTGAAGCTCGCGGCCAGCGGGCATGCAAGCGTGCCCCACACGCCGCCAACGGCTTATGTCGAAACGCTGTTCGATGCCTATGCACCGACGTTTGAATCCGCTCTCCTCGACAAGCTCGACTATCGCGTGCCCGAACTGCTGGCGAATGCGATCAAGAAAGCTGCGCCGGAAAGACGCTATCGATCCATGCTCGACCTTGGCTGTGGCACAGGCCTGATGGGGCCTTACTTCCGCAACGATGCCGATCATCTCACCGGCATGGACCTTTCCGAAGCCATGCTGCAAAAGGCTGCAGAAAAGCAGACCTACGACAATCTTGCGAAGGGTGACGTTAACGAACTCGACGCGGCGGCTCACAGTACCGACCTGATTATCGCTGCTGACGTCTTTGTCTATGTGGGTGACCTCGATCGCGCCTTTGCTAATGTGGCGCGAACGCTTGCGCCAGAGGGATTGTTTGCCTTCTCGGTAGAGAACCATGCGGGCGACGACGAACTGGTTCTGCAGTCATCGCTGCGCTACACCCATTCAGAAGGCTATGTGCGGCGGCTCCTGACAGAAAATGCGATGTCGCCCGTGAGCCTTGAAAGCAAGACAATCCGCATGGATCGCGGTGAGCCGCTGCAAGGGCTTATCGTCGTGGCGAAACCTTTCCCTTAGTTTTTTTGCTGGACGCAAATCGCGGAACAAATTTCTGATCTTTTCTAGCTGCCTCGAAAATTGGTGCCACTTCTTGCGCCGTCCCTGCAAGTGCAGGATGGACCGGGCACGCTCGTCACGAAGACGCGCCCGACATGAAGCGTGTGATTGACCAGCTTGTACGTTGAACGATAGCTCGCCAATGCATTCCCTGCAGCTACGTTCCGGGCCAGATTGCTAAGCCTCCATCGCCTTGGGAATTCAAGATCAAGAATTTGAACATCGGTTTTCTCCATAGCAGGCAAAATCTTTTGTGTGCTTACCTTTGAGGATCAGCGCGAATGGCGCCATCTATTCAAGACATTTTCCGTTATACCAATGTCTATTAACGATAAGGCTTAGAGATCGCCTCCTGCGCTCGCTTAATCCTTGCGGAATACCAGGCGGCCCATCCAGCCGGTCAGAACCGCAAGAAAGACTGCGAACAGGCCGTAGAGCAGGCTGTGCTGGTTGGCGGCGCGGTAAATGCGGAATTCCAGCCCAGCCTTGACGATGTTGAGGCTGGTCGCACTTTCGCGCAGGAATTCGCCATTGCGGAAAAGATAGGCGCGGGCGATGTGCTTGCCCACCGGCACATTGGCAGGCAGCGACAATGTTGCCCGGAACAGCGTGGATGACAGGAATTGAACGTCGCCCATGCGCTGGCTGTAGAGCTGCTGTTTCAGCTTCAGTCGCGGCAGCTCCTTGGTAAATTCCTTAAGCGATTCACTTGATCCGAAGCCATCGGGCGTCGGTTCGTAAAAGATGTTGTTCACGCCCAGGCT
>NZ_JBBNAN010000318.1:0-7542 GCF_037994405.1 Phyllobacterium sp. | reverse complement strand
AACACTGTCGGGCTTTTGCTGAAAAGAATTTGAATAACGAAAAGTGGGGCCGAGGGGATATGGTTGACGTATGGATAATTCGCGTCAGTCGCGGTAATCGCGCGGCGACACGCCGACCACGCGCCTGAAAACTTGAGAAAAATGACTTGGGCTAGAATATCCGACGTCCATGCCGATCTGGATGATGCTCAGATCGGTTTCCCGCAGGAGGTTGCGGGCTTTCGCCATTTTCAACCTGATGAAATACTGCGATGGCGAAAGGCTGGTCGCCTGTTTGAACAGCCTGGTGAAATGATATTCGCTCATCGCGGCTTCTTCCGCCAAGCGCCTCAGGCTAAATTCCTGGTCGAGGTGGGTCTCCATCAACTCGACCACGCGACGCAACTTCATGGCAGGCAGGGCCGATTTCCGCTCGATTTTGCCCTCGGCCGGTTCGGTGTAATTCCTCACGATGTGGACAGCCAAAGTTTTTGCCAACCCTTCGATATACATCGCACTTTGGGAATGGTTTGCGGTCAACTCCGTGCGGACTTGCTCGAGCATGAGCGAAAGCAGCCGATCGTTCTGCCCGGAGATGTCCTTCACTTTCAGCCGCCGTCCGGCCACATCGAAGACTTCTTTGGCTGCCTCTTCGAATACGGACAGACCGAGATAGAGATGCATGACCTCAAACGGATCGGATCCCTTCGCCTGCCAGCACATCTCGTAAGGCGTGGTGGAATTGGTGAGGAAGAAGTCGCCGGCGCCAACGTCGTTTGCCATCCAATCGCCCTTGAGCTCGCGTTCTTCGATCCGGGCCGATCCTGAAAGGATCCAGACAAGCAGCGGCTCCGCCACGGCAGGCACGATAAGGTTTTGCTCCAGATGCTGGTGGGAGAGCAGCTGAACCTGGATGTCCCGCCATGCCGAGCCGCTGCTGGCCGTCAACAGCCTGCCGTGGATGTGGTGCCGCAGGTCCTCCGCTGTGGTGCGATCTACTATTTCCACGAGTGATTGACCCCGCAGTTACGTTTCCGACGGCTATTGTTTCCGATCCTGACTAACAGGAACAAGGGGGGAAGGGTAGTCTGCCGCTGCCGATGGCGGACGGCCTCAGGTGGTTTGTCGATGGTAGGAGTCATCGTAAATGACCGCATATTGAGTTCGCACTACACAAGATCCGGAATTCCCCGGAAAACTCCTACATGTGAAGGAGTTGAAAATGCGCATCTAGTTCATGCCGCGACGTCCAGTTCGCGTAAACGAGCCAAGCGGATCGTCATTTGACCTTTAATGCGCGTAAGTTCCACGAGGGCGAGAAGCCGTTTTCCAGCTCCTCAGACTGGCCCGGTTTGGCGTTGAAAAACGCCGTGTTTGACAGAATGCTTACTTCCAGTTCTCCTTCTTGATGGACCCGGAACGGGTACTTACGAGGATGGTCGGAAAGCCGGTCGTATACTTTCGAAGAATTACGGATACTGTCGTGGATGTCGACGGTATCCGCAATCGGTGTTTAGTATTCAGAAGGGACTTGCGGTGGGACGAACGATCATCTCGCTAACGTCGACTTCGGGCGGCTGCGCGATGGCATAGGAGATGGCATGCGCGATTGCCTCGGGTTGGATTGAAATTCGCCGAAATTCTTTCATTTCATTACGGCCTTTTTCGTCCGAGATGCTATCGGCAAGTTCGGACTCGACAACGCCCGGCGAAATGACCGTCACGCGAATCTTGTCGGTTTCTTGTCTCAACCCATCTGAAATCGCCCTGACAGCGAATTTCGTCGCGCAATACACAGACGCCGTGGGTGTGACAGCATGCCCCCCGATCGATGCGATGTTGATGATCTGGCCGGAGCCCCGCGCCTCCATTCCCGGTAGGACTGCGGCAATACCATGCAGGACGCCGCGGATGTTTACGTCGATCATACGGTCCCACTCGTCGACCTTGAGCGAAGCAAGCGGCGAAAGCGGCATCACACCGGCATTGTTGACAATGACGTCGACCTGTCCGAATTCGCTTGCTGCAAAGTCAGCAAACGCCTGCATGTCCTGACGGTCGGTGACGTCGAGGGACCTGCCGCGCGATGATCCTCCGCTTGCGGCGATCTCTTCGACCAATGCGTCGAGGCGCTCGGTACGGCGGGCACCGAGCACGACATGGGCACCGTTTTCGGCAAGATGTTTGGCGGTCGCCTCGCCGATCCCGCTGCTGGCCCCGGTTATCAATACCACCTTGTTCGCGATGTTGTTCATTGGAAACTCCTCAAGTTGCGGCGGGACCATCCCGCCGGTTTCTGCGTGGGAAGTTGCCATAATTGAATACGGGCCAGGTAGAACTATGCTCTGGAGCTCGTGCCTATTCCTACGAATTAGTAGGTGACGCCGCAATTCGTGTATAACACTATAGGCAGAGCACGCTCTCGGCTATCGTTGGCTGTCAAAGCATGATCGACATAGACGGTCGGCACGATGCCGCCGTCTATGTCGAAATCGACGTGCGGATTGAACCTGACCGCGTTGAGGCGAGGAACGCCACGAGTTCGGAATTTCCTCCGGCCAGGCGGGGCGGCCGATCGGGATGCCACCTAAAGCATCCAAAATACTCTGCCGTGCTCTCTCTTCGTCGACATTGCCACTTTCCGCCGAGCTTTTGACCATGGCGTGGTGGCCGTCGTCCTTATCCATCCGGGTGAGATGGCGTTGACGCGGATGCCTTTGGGGTCCGAGTTCCTTCGACAGCGCCTTGCTGTAGGTCGACAAAGCCGCTTTTGCAGCGGCGTAAGGTGTTGTCGAGTCATACTGCTGAGGGCGATGTTGAATCGATGTGGCCGCAAGCGGTGTTGAAACTGTGCTGCGCATTCTCGAGGGAGCTGGAAGCTGGTGACCTTATTTCACCTGTTCGGAGGAAAGGTCCCGCGGTTTTCGGACCTGGAACGCGAAATCCCGCTGTCATTAGAGTGACCTTTGAGAAAAGCCGACTCTCTCTGAGGAGCCTCATCATCGCCGATCGGATGCCTTGCACACAGCATTGCCCGCTTTATCTCTTAATTTTGCGGGTAAAATTGTTGGACACCGCCTATTCTCGGCAAAGAACCATTCCCGCGTGGTAGAGTATCTGATCGCGGAATTCGCCATCGGCACTGAAACCCGTGTCGTCAACATAATCTATATGATCGCCGGTCAAACGATAACTGCCCCGGTAGGCGCTCTTGCGTTTGCCGCGGGCCTCGTCGTAGCGGCCGCCGGGCAGCAGCTCGTGGCGGACGTAGCCGTCCTTGGTGACCCACATTCCGACGTATCTATCCTGATCCTCACTCATGACTTGCACCTCCTTTGCTTCGAGTTCTTTTGCATACGCCACCAGCGCAAGCTCGATCCCGAGCATGCCTACGATAACGGCCACGCCAAAAGCCATTTCACGTTATTTAGTCTCTCCAGCTGCGGCGGCTCTCCCGCCCTGAATTACAATGTTCCGGCAGATATAGCTTGGATCTGCCCAGCCCCATGTCTACGAACTGGTCGTGGGGTAGGGCGCTAAGTTCGGCGATGGTGCGCCGATGCTTGCGCCTCGCCGCCATAGTACGAAAAAGTTTCATTTGGATTTCCCTTTGGGGTTGGTGGTTGTCGGAAGGTATCCCGCGCGTGAGCCCATACGGTACAACAATCCGCCTCCAATCTTGCCTATTGCTCCATGACCTTCAGTTCGAAAGGTGGCGGCGGTCGCCATTGGATGCCAGTGCCCGAACTTCTTTCGAAGCACGCGCACTGGCTTGTGGCTACAGGCTAATTACTTAATTTGAACGCTGTAACCGCCGTCGGCCATGACCACGGAGCCCACGATGAAGCTTGCGCGGTCGGACGCCAGGAACGACACGATTTCCGCGATTTCTTCGGGTTGTGCTGCCCTGCCGATCGGCGCGCCCTTGCCGTGTTCTGTAAGAAAGCCGCGGCCGTCGTCCATGATTTCGTTCAGCAGATTGGTCACCACGTCCCCCGATCCGATGGCGTTCACGCGGATGCCGTGTTCTGCAAGCTCAAGCGCGAGCGTGCGTGTGAGCTGCGCCAACGCACCTTTTGATGAGGTGTAGGCTGCGATGGTGGGAAATGCGAAATACGAAGCGTAGGATGCTATATTCACGATGGCCCCGGATTTGTTGGGGGTCATTGCCTTGGCGGCCTCGCGGGAATGGAGGAAAGCGCCCGTCACATTCGTCTCCATGACATAGTCCCAGTCCTTGCGGGTCATTTTTACAACTGGGGTGTAGACGATGCGCGCCGCATTGTTCACCAGCAGGTCGAGCTTGCCAAAGTTTTCCAGCGCCAAAGCGACAGCTTTTTCGGCACTGCCGTCTTTCGACACGTCCGCCACGAACGGGACGATACCTGGGCGGGCAAGCTCGTTGACCGATGGATCGATGTCTTCGGCGATGACCTTGGCACCGCGTGCATGCAACAACTCCACTGTGGCCTTGCCTATACCGCTGGCAGCGCCCGTTACGATCGCAACTTTGTCCTGAACTTCATTGATCTGATTGATGGTCATTTTTCCGATTCCTGTTCGATTGAATTTCGACATCCGCACCGCGACTGACTTTGAGCATTGCGATGCTGGCCGGAGAATAGGATTTGGCACCCGCGCGTTCTGTCGCGACTCGGGGAGGACTGTTGGGCTTTTGCTTTTTTATCGATACGAGTTAACGGGCCGTACGTTACTGCGGGCTTCACACATAAGTTCAGAGTTCCTAAGTCCATTCCTTTCGCCCATTTTCTTCCACGAAAACGCGAAGAGCCGGTCCCGCGCCCATAACGAGGCGCTCGATACCGCCCGCGCCGCTCGTGACAGCGGCCGTAGCCGGCAGTCAAGTCCACAGCCGGGCCCAGGACCAAATTGGAACGGATGCAGGTCCGACACCGGCGTCGTCGCAGTGGGGAAGGATTACGCGACCGGAGTTGAGGCGGCAGCGTCTCTCATACCGTCGCGCAGCAACTGCACTTTACGGTTTAGCTCGATCATTTCGGGCACCGTGAAGCCCGAGTGGAGCAGTAGGGCGGCCGTCAGGCAGCCTGTCTTGAGGTGAAGGTCGGCGCCCTTCTTACTTAGATGGACCCGCACCAGCAGCTCATCCGTTGTGCCGCGCTGGCGAGCAACAAAACCGGCAGCTTCGGCAGGCGTGATCGTGCTTGGCTCCAGAGCCAGTCTGTCCGCGATAGCGCCGATCGTTAGCGCGTCGCGCTCCCAAAGGGCGCTCAGCACCAGATACTGTGTGTAGGTACGCCAAGCTTGTCCAGCATCGGCTCTATAACCGGATTGTCTCAATCCCGAACGCCTCTACGCAGCAAGAAGGTAAAAATGGCTACTGGCACTGTTAAATGGTTCAATTCGGCCAAGGGTTTTGGCTTCACTCAACCGGATGATGGCGGTACGGATGCCTTTGTCCACATCTCTGCCGTAGAGCGGGCGGGACTCCACGACCTCAATGCCGGTCAGAAAATCAACTGCGAAATGGTGCGGGACAAAAAATCGGGCAAGATGTCGGCCGATCAATTGAGCGCCGGCTAATTAACGCGTCTCGTCAGGGCTGGACTGGATCCAGCCGTTCTCATTCACGAAGTTTCGCTGACGGGACAAACCCACGGTCTGATGCGACTGAAATAATTCTTCACGATAATATGCAGGTCGGCATGGGCGCCGACGATCCTGAACGGTGCCAAAATGGGCGTAACCGTCTAATTGGCGCGAATACGCTTGAAGGCGTGCGTAAGTCTGCAAAAACCTGGGTCGGAAAAATGCGCGTCGTTTCTATCGAGGGTTGGTTTTGACAGCCAATGATTGACGCATCGCCACAAGGGATTCGTTAGCCTGCGACCCATCGACAAGCCCATAATATTTGACGGAACTTTGTACTATTGGCCCAGCGACCGCGTCTGATTGAATGTCTCGTTGTTGATCTTCGTAAATAGCGATTGGATATCAGCTTCTGGGATGCTGTCCCCGATGAACCAACTGAGGCTCTCATAGAAATCGAGAAACGAGTGCCGAACGGCGTCAATGATGGATTGCGTCTCGTTAGCACTGATTTTCAAGCGGCCGCTTATGAAATCCATGAGGGCTGCCTCGGCACAGGGATGTGTGAAAACGACCGAAGGTGGCAGAGCCGTACTTAGAATAGGCGGTCTGCGTTCGTCGGAAACGCAGGGCAATGTCTTCGACAACCGTATATCGCGCGAAGATGCAGCAATCTCAATGGCAAAAGCCTCAGCCCGCAAAGTCCAGCGCCCCTCTTGTGTATCGAAATACTGAAAGTCGCGGGGGTGCAGCGTCATCGCGACCGTCGTTGCTTCGCCGGGCTGAAGTTCGACTTTTGCAAAAGACTTTAACTCCCTGACAGGACGTCTCAATCCGGGTTGAATGGGCCGAACATAGAGCTGGACGATCTCCTTGCCAGCGATGTTACCCGTGTTACGGATGGTCACCCGTGCCATTACGTTTCCTTCGGCCGTTACCTGATCGACATCAAGTGAAAGATTTTCGTAGCTGAAGCTTGTGAAAGATAGTCCGTGGCCGAAAGGAAAGAGCGGTTCGACGGCCTTCAGGTCATAGAAGCGATAGCCAACAAAAATGCCCTCGGAGTAGCAGTGTCGGGCATGCTCTCCAGGATAACTGTGGAAGCCTGGAATGTCTTCGATCCGCTTGGGAAAAGTTACCGACAGCTTGCCGCAGGGATTCTGCTCGCCGAAAAGAACTCGGGCGATTGCCTCTCCTCCTCCCTGGCCGGGATAGAAGCAGGCCAGGATCGAGTCCACGTCCTCCGCCCAGGGCATCTCCACAGCATCTGGCATGGTGAGTACGACGACGGTTCGATGGCCTGCATGCGCGAGTGCCTGGATCAAATCGTCCTGTCCCGGCACGAGGCGAAGATTATCGCGGTCCGATCCCTCTCCGTCCTTTCCGGGGCAGTTGCTCGCAAAAACAACGACGGTATCGGTTTCCTGCGCTGCCGCTACGGCTTCGCTGATGGCGACATTGATCTGCGTCTGGTCTGCCGGCGGGAACGAGAGATGGCGCACGCTGTCCTTTCCTGCGAGGCGTCGGATCTGCTCAAGCGGCACGTCGATGCGGAAAGGGTTGGTTGTCGCCGATCCGGAGCCTTGGATCACAGGCTTTACCGCGCCGTCGCCGATAACAAGCAGTCTTTCGCTGTGCTGCCGCGACAGGGGCAGGGCGGCTTGGTCGTTCTTGAGGAGCACGATTGATTCGGCCGCCATGCGGCGAGCCAGTTCATGATGGCTGTCGAGATCAATCGTGGGGTAAGCGGCAGCGCCAAGGCAACGGCAGACCAAGTCCAGGACCCGCAGGCAGGCTTCGTCGAGTATGTCCTGGTTGATTTCCCCTGCCTCGATTGCCTTGAGCAGGGCTTCCTTGCGTGACTTGCTTTCGGGCATATCGAGGTCAGTTCCCGCACGAAGGGCGGCTGGGCGATCCTTAATCGCATGCCAGTCAGAAATTACGGCGCCTTCATAACCCCATTCCTCGCGAAGGACGCGCGTCAACAGCCAATGG
>NZ_JBBNAN010000317.1:0-4195 GCF_037994405.1 Phyllobacterium sp. | reverse complement strand
CTTCCATTCGAACGAACTCGTTGTTGAGCTGAAGGACGCTTTGGTTGAAGTCTGGACCGCGCTCGGCATTCCATTTTCCAAGGAGAGTGCTCCGGCGATCGAGACAAGCGAACGGGTTGTGACGCTCGCTGTATCCAAGGCCGGCGGCTGACTTTCCGCCCTTTTGCCTGAATTTTGCAACCGGCGTTTCAGTGAGACGCCGGTTTTAGTTTGTCGTGTTGTCGCCGCGTGACCAGCGAGCGAGAAACGGCACCGAGAAGGCAATCATCAAGAAGCGTACCACATGATGCGAGGCAACGTAGGATGGATCGACGCCGAGCGAAAAGGCTATCACGGTCAAAGCCTCCAGCGCGCCGGGAGCAAAGGCAAGCGCGATTTGCGCCGGATGGATATCAAGCAAATACCAGACCATGAAGGCCGCGAAAAACGAGGCGACTGTTCCGATGACGAAAGCACACAGTGCCGCCGGTAAGAAACGCAGCAGCTGCGTCCTGTGTTCTTTACCGACGCGCGAGCCGATCAGGACACCAAGCACGATCAAGCCAATATCCGCGATCGAGCGCGGCACCACCGCGCTGACGATGGATGTGGCGTGCAACGATGCGCTGGCCACGAGCGCCCCAAGCATCATACCGCCTGGAACGCGGCTGAAATGACCAAGGAGCGCGCCGCCCACACCGCAGGCGAGCAAAATCAACGCTTCCCGCACGGTCCAATCATAGTTCATTTCCACGACCACATGCGGTGCACTCTTGGCGATGATGGCGAGAAGCGGTGCCAGAAAACCGATCAACAACAACAGCCGAACGCACTGGATCACGGTGATCTTGACCATATTCGCCTTGGTCCCCATCGCGGCGACGAGTACAAACGACAATGCACCCGGCAGGGATGAAAACAATGCTGTCGGTCCATCCCACCCAAAGCCTTTGCGCAACATCAGATAGGTGAGCCCAGTAACCAGGACGAGCGCAACGAACAGCATCATGAAGCTGACCGGCCACGAGATCATCTGATCGATGGTGTCGGGAGAAACCCCCGAACCAGCCTGAATGCCGAGCGTGAAGAACACAAAAACCCGCAGCCAATCTGGCAAATGGATGCGAATGCCGGAAAGCGACGCCGCGGTGACCGCGATTGTCGAGCCAAGCAAAAAAGGAATGGGCAAACCGACCAGCCGGGCAATCAATGCGCCTGTAGCTGAGATGAACAATGAAAGGATAGTGGCCTGGGTATTGTTGAGATGTATGAAGTTTGACGTCAACGTTTCCTGATCCAGTCTGCGAGGCGATCTGCTGCCTCCTCGACCTGATCTAACCGTCTGGCAAAACAGAGCCGCAGGAAGGCCGCGCCACCATCCCCAAAAGCAGTCCCGGGCGCAAGACCAACTTTCGCCTGGTCAACAATATCGAAAGCCGCGCGATAGGAATCCGTAATGCCGTCAATTCCGAAAAGCAGATAGAAGGCACCAGCGGGCGGTGACAGCCGCACCCTGCCCGTCGCCGCAAGCTTCGCACAGAGAATGTCTCGTGCCTTATGGGCTCGCTCCACCTGCATGCGGATAAAATCATCGCCCTGTTCAAGAGCTGCAACTGCGCCACGCTGCATGAACTGTGCGACGCCGGACGTCGAATACTGGATGAGATTTTCGATGGTCTTGCCAAGCGATGGATGTACGGTCATCCAGCCGACGCGCCAGCCGGTCATCGCCCAATTCTTGGAGAAGCTATTGACGAAGATAATGCGCTCGGCCGGATCCATAATATCGAGGAACGACGGGGCACGGCGTGCGCCATAGTAGAAATGGGCATAAATTTCATCAGCAATAATCCACAGCCCGTGATGGCGGGCGATGGTGAGAATTTCCTTGAGCGTATCAATATCAGCAGTCCAGCCGGATGGATTGGAAGGCGTGTTTATGAACAGCGCCTTTGTCCTTGGCGTGATGGCATCGCGTATTTTCTGCGGATCGAGGCCCCAGCCATTGCCGGTGAAGTCCTGCGTAACCGGCACCGGCGTTGCTCCGGCAATACCGGCAGCTGCAGCGAAATTTGGCCAGGCGGGTGAGAGGTAGACAACTTCATCACCAGCGCCCGCAGTGGCTTGAATGGCCAATTGGATCGACTGCATGCCAGAGCCAGTTACATAGAAATGTTCGACAGGCAGATTTGCGTTGAAGTGGCGCTTGTAATAATCAGCAAGTGCCTGGCGCAATTCCGGTATACCGGCCTGCCAGGTGTAGAATGTCTCTCCATTGGCAAGACCAGTGCTCGCCGCATTGCGGATAAAGTCCGGCGTCGGCAGATCGCCCTCACCGGCCCAAAGCGGAATCACACCGTCCTGCAGCCGGCCATGATTCATGACGGCAACGATACCGCTTTCTGGCGCGACAGCAGCTTCGTGGCGCAAATGCTCGATCAGGCCCATTCGGATTCTCCATAGTCATCAATCCGCAGACCTATAACAATGAATTCTGATTATCACGTGGATATTTGTGATGTTCCCATCATTGCAAATGATGGTCTACTGACACGAAGCTGACAAAAGAGCCCCAACTTATGGCCGGGGCTGGCAACGCAATGACCTTGGTCTCAGCGCTTGGCGAGCAGGTCGCGGATCTCGGTGAGCAAGATCTCTTCCTTTTTCGGAGCAGGCTCCACGGCGGCTTCCTTTTGCTTGAAGCGGTTCATTGCCTTGACGACGATGAACAGCACCCATGCGATGATCAGGAAGTTGATGAGAAGCGTGACGAAGTTGCCATAAGCGATCGTTGCACCGGCTTCCCGGGCAGCAGTCAACGTTGGAGCGGGCGCGCCCGAAAGCTGGATATACAGGTTGGAAAAATCGATGCCGCCTGTCAGCAGGCCAATGATGGGCATGAAGATATCAGCCACAATCGACTCAACCAGTTTGCCGAAAGCACCACCGATGATCACACCGATGGCGAGGTCAACCATGTTTCCTTTCAAGGCAAATTCTTTGAATTCCTTCAGCATGATATACCACTCTCCAGTATTTGTGTGTTAATGCAACTTACTGTCCTCGGCGAGGCTGTCCCAAGCACCGCCGGACAGTAGCAGAAGTTTTGTGAATATTAACTAAAAGTTTGATTGTTCTACCGGTTTTAAGGATTGCATGGCGTCTATGTTGCAATGCCATTGACGTGAAGGTCTACTTGAACCGAAGCGTAGAGCACAGCAGATACATGCGCCTTGATGGTTGCCTTGGAAACGTTAAGCTCGTGTGCGATCTGCTTGTTCAGCATGCCATCTGCCATCATGCCGAGGACCCGGGCCTGTTACGGCGTCAACCTGCGCATGCACCGGATCAGCTCCACCATTTCGGGATCGAGTTCGACTTCTTCATTGGCAATCAACGGCGACCAGATTTCTCCATCAAGAATGGCGCTGACTGCGTCCCTGATCTGATCGGGGCTGGCAGATTTTGAGATAAAGCCTGATGCACCCAGCTCCAGTGCAGCGCGGATCGTGACTGGAGCATCGGTCGCAGAGACGATCACGATCGGAATCAAAGGCTGCAATGCGCGCAAGCTGATAAGACCGGTAAGTCCGCCTATGCCATTCAGGGATAGGTCCAGAAGTACAAGATCTATATCCGTTGACGAATGGATAAATGCCTTTGCACTTTCCAGATCACCGATCTCCACAATGCTACATTGTTTTTCGGCGAGGAAAGCGCGAGTTTCAGCGCTCCCCCGAACAAGGAATGATCATCGACAATTACATATCTGTATTTCATTGTTTGAAAGTACCCATGTGCTGTAATTTCAGCGGTCGTAATCCAAAAGCCGTAATGCTAATGATTAAATCGAACTGGACTGATATATCAAGAACAACTTGGCGCACGTCAACGTTTCAAATTGCGCGAGACTTTCCTTCGACCAGAGCCTAGCCCGTTCAATTGCCTTGGCAAAACCTCATTCCCGAGCGATATTCGCCCTGGGGATTATTTATGAAAGTGGGACGCATGATTACAAATATTCTTTACCCTGAGACCCAACCTTCCACGCAGCAGATGCTTCAAGTGTCTGAACTGCATAGTATTCATGTGGAGGAATGCGGCAATCCGGAAGGCAAGCCGGTGATCATGCTTCATGGGGGCCCAGGGGGCGGGATCAATCCGACGATGAGGCGGCTCCATGACCCGGAGCGCTACCGCATCATCCTGTTCGACC
>NZ_JBBNAN010000316.1:0-7504 GCF_037994405.1 Phyllobacterium sp. | reverse complement strand
CGTCCGAAAACAACTCGGAATGCCGGCTCCAATCCATGAATCCGATCGGGTTGGAAACCTGTGGGCAGACCAAGACATCCTCTTCGCCGAGGGCAATGTCCTGTGGCCGGTGTGCCAGCATGCTCGCCACAATAACCTGAAGCATGCTGGGGACCTTTGGCAAGCGGGTGCGACCGAAAGGGTTCAGCCAGGCGACGGCCAGTTCGGAAGCTCCGGGGATGCGGTCATAATCGATGTGGTATTTCAGCGGTCCACTCGACCCCAGGCTCACGACGACATTGGGTCCGGTCTTGAGTTCGTTCATCTGTTCTAGCGGCAGATTGTTCATAATGCCGCCGTCCACCAGCATATCGCCATCAGCCGTAAAGAACGGCGGCAGGAGACCCGGGATCGAGCCGGAAGCCCGAACGGCCTGCCAGAGCTTTCCATAACGGTGGACATAGGGCTGACGGCTGCTCAGATTGGTCGAAAGCGCAAAGAAAGGAAGCCAAAGATCCTCGATAAGAACCTCGCTGTATTCCGCCCGAAGGGCGCGATCGAGCACCTTATGATCCAGAAGTGCGAAATGCGGCAAGGTGAGGCGACGAAACGCCCGGCTCTTGACGAATATGTTGTGCGTGCCGCGGTCGATCTGTTCCGCATCCAACCCCCTTGCGAAGCCGGCCACCATCGCTGCCCCGGAGCTCGTCCCGCCGAAACAATCGAAGCGAGCGCCCGCCTCGGTGAAAGCCTTGTAGACGCCCAGATGGGCGCTGCCGAGGGACCCACCCCCCGCCGCGACGAAGCCCCGTGCCGTGCCCGAAATGAACCGGACGAGGCGTTGGATGTCAGACCCGTCCTCCAGCGCAACATGATGATGGTGGTCAACGTGAGGACGCTCATTAAGCCATGCCGAGGTACCAGAGACCGTTGCCGAGCGATTGTCGTGAATCAGGACGAGCCGCGCGGTCGATGTTGGATGGATCGACAGCGCCAGTTTCTCGGACGAGTTCAGGCGGGGCGAACAGGACGCGTTGGCAATTAATAGGACGGCATCCGCCTGGCGAATGCAGACCCGTGTCCATTCATTAGGTTCTTCATCGGCGACATAGACGATGATTTCGGCTTCCGCCTCCAGCTCGTTCAACCAATTAAGTACCGGCTGGTCATCGACCGGAAGACCGGCGAACCGCCCGCGAATGTCAGCCCGGGCGACGAACTGAGCGCGCGTGCCCGCGTCGAACGCTTTCTGCAGGTGCCGGATGAAGATCGGTGAGATGCGACTTCCGCCGGCTGGAACGATTGCAAGCGTTCGGATCTTGGCAGTTTCCTTGAGGCGCGATGAACTGGTAGATTGCATGGCAAACCGGCGCGCCAGAAATATGGTGACTGCCTGTCGCAGGCTAGGCAAGATCTCGGCTGCCTTCTCGAAGTGGTCCCCGCGGATTTCGAGGACGATAGAATCACGCGCCGCAAAAACGGTGGCCGTACGGGGCAGTCCTGCGAAGAAGCCGACCTCGCCAACGAGCTCGCCCTGGCCGATCTCGGCGACCGGGCGGGCCGAATCTCCTTTGTGCACCGTAAAGCGACCGGACAGCACGATGAAAAACCTGTCTGATGGATCGGCTTCGCGAACCAGAACCTCACCGCGTCGCAAGACCCGACGGTCGGATTCGGCAGCCAAAGCCTCAAGTGCCGCCAACGACGCCCGATCGAACATCAATGTCGCCGACAGCAATCTCGCCGCGAGAGAATCGACGGAGGACATCTGAACCACCTCCTAAGAACTCCGGTCTGATTGTAGTCTGTGCTGCTCACATAAGGATCACTGAAAACCGCCAAATAGCAATGTCCGCTCTGGCCACAAGGCGGTGTTAGTTCCCAAGGAAACCGAGCGACACCTTCCCGCTCTCAAATGTTCGCTCGTGCTCTGATGAGAGTCCGTAGCAATGCGGCCGACGTATCATCAACTCAACGATGGGATTGCAGAAGTGTTTCAGATTACCAGCCGCCAGTGATGCACGTTTCTGTAACATACAGAAGCCTGTTACGAGCGGATATGAGGGTGATCGACCCCGCCACCATCCGCGAATGTCCACCGAGGCGAAGCTCGCTGGGGACTCAAATCAGTGGCCGCTTGTGGGCGCGAAGCGGAAATCAAGTCGGTCTATGCCGCAGGGGTGAGCTGTTTCGGCTCGAATTCAACTGGCGTCATGCGTCCGAAAATATCAATAAGCGCAATCACTTGGCCGGCGTTTGTAACTTCATCAACGACACCGCCTGGAACTTGAGTCGGATGTAGAACGTTTTGCGGTGATACAACATCTCAGGAGGACGTCATGAACGCTCATGCCATGCTAACGAAGGACGAGGTCGTGGCCCTTGAGAAATCCTATTGGGACGCGATGAAGTCGAAAGACGGCCGCCGCACTTCAGAACTCTCGGGGAAGACCGCCCTCGTCACCGGCGCACAAGGGGTAATGCGTATCGAGAAAGAGAAAATGGGGAAGATGACTGAGGAAGGAAATTGGAGCCTCGAATCCTATGTCCTCGATGATGTCGAAGTATCCACGCCTTCCCCCGACATTGCGCTCATTGCCTACACAGTTCGGCAGAGCGTTACGATGGACGGCAAATCGCAAAATCTGAGAGCAGCCGATAGTTCTGTTTGGATTCGCGGGTCAAATGGATGGGAGTGTCACGCCCACAGCGAGACGTTTTTAAAGTGATACAAGCGGGTGGCTGGCAGCGTGATCCTAGCGCGCGGCCCCAATTGGGGGCCAACTGAGTTCAGTGATTCGTAGACAACGCCACCAAATGCTGCGGATCATGCTGTCTGTTACTGCCCTGTGAAGTCTTTTGCTGCCGGAAAACCGTCGTCCCCTCCCGCTTTGACAAGCCCGTCGCGGAGGTGATCCACGTCGGATTGCTGAGCGTAGTGCAACGTGGCGAGGAAGGATTCGACGGCGAATTCGGGGAGGAGCGTTCTAACCTTCTTCATATGAGCCGCAGCAGCGATCTCATCGCCGAGCCAGCCGTAACATGCCGCGACGAATGCGTGCTGGACCTCATCCATGACGGACAGGTGCATGAATGCTTCGATCGCTTCGCCATACTGATGCGCAGCGAAGTGTGCTTTTCCAAGATGACTCCAAAATCTTTCAGGGTGATGTGGATTCAGCCGCATTGCCTTGCGGATCCATTCGATTCCCTCTTCGGGCCGCCCTAGCCAAGTGAACAGTTCCCCTTGCTGAACCACGACAAGGTCGTAGTTGGGATTAAGGGAAAGGGCACGCTCCTGGTGATAACGGGCTGTGGTCAGCGCGTTATTGTTCACACTCACCGCGGCCAGAATGCGATGCACGTCAGCATCGTTGTCATCCAGCGCCAAAGCCCGATCCAGCGCAGCAACGATTTCGCTCCAGGCAGCATCCTTGTCTTCGCACCAGCCGTGAACCCAGGCCTGGCCGAGAATGCACGCCCGCCAAGCATGGGCATGGGCATAACCCGGGTCGAGCGCGACGGCCCGGTCTATCAAGGACTGCGCCTGCTTATTGTCCGCAACTGTGCCTCTGTGATGCAGCACCTTGGCGGCTAACGCGCACTCGTATGCGGCCATGTTTGCAGGTTTCGTCCGCGCAAGCTGGTCGCGCTGGGCCGCCTCGAGGCGCCCGGGTAAGGTTGCTGCTATCGCCGCTGTTATTTCATCCTGGATCGCAAATATATCGTCCAACCTCCGGTCGTATTTATCTGCCCAGATATGAGCAGCATTGGCTGCGTCGACGAGCTGGACCGTTACGCGCACCCTATCTCCGATCTTCCGGACGCTTCCCTCCACCAGGTATTGAGCCCCGAGTTTCTCGGCGACTTCGCGCACATTTACGGCTCGGTTCTTGTATACGAAACTGGAGTTGCGTGAGATGACGAACAGCTCGTGGCGGCGAGACAATTCCGTGAGGATGTCTTCGGTAAGACCATCCGCGAAAAACTCCTGATCGGGGTCGCCGCTCATGTTGTTGAAGGGCAGAACCACTATCGAGGGTTTGGAGACAGATCGCTTTGCATCTAAATCCGCCGGCTGAGCGGGCAAGGCGAAGTGCTCAAGCCCGATACGAAACAGACGAACAGGACGGCTTATATTCTTTAGCGTCTTCTCGCCCAGATCCTCGATGGAGACTTCGAGACGGTCGGCAATTTGCATCGCTACCGCGGCGGTGACACAGATACCGCCTACGTCGGCAAGTTGTTCAATACGAGAAGCAATATTTACACCGTCGCCGAAAATGTCCTCGTCCTCGAAAATAATGTCGCCAAGATTGATGCCAATCCTGAATTCGATCCGCCGATCCTGAGGCACGTCCGAATTTCGCCGCTGCATGCGCTGCTGGATCTCCACGGCGCACTTTACTGCATCAGTCACGCTCTGGAACTCCACAAGCATGCCGTCGCCCGTCGTCTTAATGATCCGGCCCTTGTTCTTTGCGATGGCGGGATCGATCAATTCTATCCGGTGCGTTCTGAGGCGGGCAATCGTGCCTGCTTCGTCGGCCTCCATTAGCCGACTATAGCCTGCCATATCGGCTGCTAGGACTGCGGCTAGTCTCTGTTCCATTGATTTGCCAACATAACGATAAAAAGATGCGCCTTCTTCCCGACCGGGAGATCAGAGCGCGACCAGGGCGATTTTATAGCACCCCAATTAAATCGCCTATCTATTTTAGCGTCCTCTTCTGAAAGAAGCTCGGTGCCGCACGGTCGTGTGATGCGGACGCGCGCGATTTTCGGCGATCGCGCGCCCCAACATTTCGGCACCGAACTGCTCAACTTCGGCGAATAGATCGCTTCGACAATCGAGGCATGAGCGCTCCTTTCTCCCGTCGATCGAAAGTCCAGTGAGTCCAGCGTCTCACCTCTATGCTGGTGATGAAGAGCGTGGTCCAAAACCGACCCGCTTCCACTTCGGTAACCCCATAACCCAATGTGACCCACAGAGGCCCCTGTGTGATTGCGTAAAAAGGCTTTCACATCTCTCGATACTCTAAAGGTCCCCAATGACCGCGAAGCGGTCATTAATCAATGCCCACAAGTTGCCCATGGACCTGGGCACCTTGGCCCATGAACGACCCAGAGCCGACGTTTACCGACCCCATTTCGACGCTGGCAAGTCCAGCGAAAAAAAATCGTTCACATCCGGGACAAGCCATAACGTCGGAGTCTGCGACACACCCTATCAAGAAGGCCTTCGCCAAAAGAAGGCGTTCCGGCGATTGAGGCGCAAAAGCAGAAATGCCTCCGTGCCGAGGCGCCGGCTGTTAAGGCTCAAAAAGCTGTCAGACCAATCGGTGAGCACTACAGGCACATTGAGGCCTACGGTCGATACCCGCAGCACCACAGTTGGAAGTCACTTTGGCGCGTTGGCTTATGGCGGAAGCAGGCGCTGCGCCGGCTCGAAGATTGCGCTACCCATCACGCAGCGAATGCAGTAGCATCCGTCGCGCGTTGCGCATTGAACGGTATTCAACAGCGGGGATTGTGTCGACGTTTGGATCATCATTATCGGCGATATCTGCCCGGCACTTCGCGTTTTCGGTTAGAGATGATTCATGTCTTCTACAGATGTGACCGGCTCATTCCGACCCGTACGGTGGGGCTTAGCCGCAAAGCTGTTTACAACCCTCGTTTTGCTTGGCGCGATCGCGGTCCTGGTGACAGGAGTACTCGGTTACTTTCGCGCCCGCGACGCCCTCGAAAAAGCAGTCTTCGACCAGCTCACGGCCGCCCGTCAGACCAAGGCGCGTCAGGTTGAAACCTACTTCCGCACGATCCATGCCGAGTTACGCCTCCTTGCCACCTCCAAGATGGTGGTCGATGCAACGCGTGAGTTCCGGATCGCAGTCGACCAAATCGACCGGGGAGGCGCGTCACCCGAATTGCGGCAGAAGGTCAGCAACTGGTATGCTGAGAACTTTATCCCCAGAATGACGCGTATTCTTGGTAAGGAGCCGACTCTGGCCGATTACCTGCCAGTCGGCGCCGCGCCCTACTATCTGCAGTACCACTACATCGTAGCCAATCCGCATCCGGCCGAGCGGCGCAAGCTTCTCGACGACGCGGGCGACGGAAGCGACTACAGCAGGCTGCACGCCGTGTATCATCCCCTGATGCGCGCCGCAGCCGCAACGGTCGGGTTCTTCGATTTCATGCTGGCCGACGCCAACTCAGGTCGCCTGATCTACACGGTCGAGAAGGAAGTGGATTTCACTACTTCCCTCCAAGTCGGTCCCTACCGCCGCTCCAATGTCGCCGCCGCCGTTGCCCGCTGCGCCCTAACCCCCGACCGGTCGGCCGTGTGCCTAGAGGATTTCGCCTCTTATGCGCCATCGGGCGGCGCACCAATCGCCTTCATGGGAGCACCGGTGATTGACCAGGGCGTCGTCATCGGCGTGCTGATCGCGCAATTGTCGAACGAGGAGATCGACAACGTCGTCACCGGCGGTCGCCGCTGGCGGCAGGAAGGGTTCGGCGACACGGGTGAAGCCTATCTCGTTGGTCCCGATTATCTGGTGCGCTCTGGCCCGCGGGCGTTCTACGAGAATCGGGACGACTACTTCGCTGAACTCCAATCCGTCGGTGCCTCGGACGAGGAGATCGCCGCCATCGAGCGTTACGGGACGCCAGTGCTGCATCAGCGCATCGACACCAAGGCCACCCGGGCTGCGCTTGCCGGTGTCGAGGGCACGGGCGAGATCATCGGCTACCGTGGCGTCCCGACGCTCGCTTCGTGGGGACCGCTGGCGATTCCCGGCGTCAAGTGGGCCCTCGTCGCCAAGATCGACAGCGCCGAGGCCTTCGCGCCGATCAACCGGCTCCGCCAGGATCTGCTGCTCGTCGGCGGCTTGGCGCTGCTGGTAGTAGCCGCCACCGCCGCGTGGCTTTCGCGAGCACTGCTCGGACCGCTGCGCGAGCTCACTGGCGGAGTAAAACGCTTCGCTGCCGGCGATTACGGGACCAGAGTGCCGGTCCGCACGCGCGACGAGATTGGCCAGCTCTGCTTAGCTTTCAACGGCATGGTCGAGGATCTCAGCCAGAAGAATGTCGTGATCGAGAACAAAAATCGCGAGAACGAAGAGCTACTGCTCAACGTCCTGCCGGCACCGATCGCCAACCGGCTGCGCGGCGGCGAGGAGGCAATCGCCGACGGCTTTGCCGAAGTAACGGTCGCCTTCGCAGACCTGGTCGGCTTCACGGCGCTGACAGCGGAGATGCCGCCGCACGAGGTCGTAACGTTTCTGAACGGACTGTTCACGCGCTTCGATATCGCCGCCAATGATCTCGGAATCGAAAAGATCAAGACGGTGGGCGACGCCTATATGGCGGTGTGTGGCCTGCCCGAGCCGGTGGCCAACCACGCCGAGCGTATGGTCCGCATGGCAATACGTATGGTCCACATTACCCGCGAGCACGCCATGGAGCATAACGTCTCGATGAAGCTCAGGGTTGGCATCAACAGCGGGCCGGTGGTGGC
>NZ_JBBNAN010000315.1:0-16357 GCF_037994405.1 Phyllobacterium sp. | reverse complement strand
GCGTGCCTTCGCCGCTGCCTGGCGATCAGATGCTGGCAAGTTATCAAGATACGTTTCGACTTCCCGCTGCATGGCGGTTGTTTCAGCGTCGTAATCAACTTGTGACGGATCATTCGCATAGGCAAGCTGATTGCACCGCTCATAAAGGTCACTGATGAAGGATGTCTCACCCTCCGGTACTCCATTGCGGTTCGCCGGACCGTTCGCCACGACCTCAGGCGAACTTTGTGGCACGATCAGGATCTCATTGGGTACGATCGCCTCGTTGTCGGCGATCCTGTTGGTCGCAAGGAGATCGTCAAGGCTAACATTGTTTTCCTTAGCGATGGTCCAGAGATTATCACCACGTTCAACAACGACTGTCTTTTCCCTGAGAGCATCGAGCTTGTTGGGACCGCCTGCGTTCGCACGCTCGCGAATTGCCTGGTTGATCTGTTCGATGAAAAGTTGCTGCTGTTGATTTGAAACGGCGGTGGTACGGTTTCCAGCTGCATTGTAACGGCTGCTTCCATCACTATCGATGCGATATGACATAGACGATCTCCTGGTTGAGCATACTCCGCGCTCTCGAGGCTCTCACTCGCGGACCCAGTGCAACTGAGATGACAAATATCTGCATGATGGAGAGCGTGGGTAACGGTTTGATGACATCATGCTGCTTTGGGCGAAATCGGAGAATGCGCCTGCTGGAACACCACAGCTTCATCAGTGTTCAGCCGACTGAACCCGTATCCTTGTCGTTTTGACCTCTACAAATTTGCAACGAAAGCAACCTGATGACCTCCCGCACCGCGTTAGGATTCCTAAAGCCGTATGTGCTCCAGCTCCCCCACGCATGGAAATCCGGTTACGTGATGAACTGGAGCATGACATGGACGACCTGGCCGCGGCGCTCGGCGCGCGATCGACCTGAATGCGGCCGGATGCGGTACCTTGAGCTGCTTTGCCCCGGCACGTCATTTCACTACGGAGTGGCTTGCGCTGGTATTGCGAGCGCGTCCGCTTTGCGCCATGTGTGAACGGCTCCCCGTTGGCAAGGGATTTTCTTGAACCCTATGATCCCGATCAAGTATTATTGTGCTCCAAGATTCTGAAATAGTGGGTTCTTGGCCGCAACCCAGGACAGAACGATGAGGCTCTTTCTTTGCGGGGACGTGATGACCGGCCGTGGCATCGATCAAATCATGCCCTGCCCTTGCAATCCCGCGCTACACGAGTCTTACCTGCATTCCGCGCTCGGATACGTTGATCTTGCAGAACGCGCATCGGGCGAGATCCCAAGAGCAGTGCCTTTCGACTATATTTGGGGTGATGCCTTGAACGAGATCAATCGGCGCGCGCCCGATTTCAGGATCATCAACCTCGAAACCAGCGTCACCGCGGATGGCATTCCTGAAGCGAAGGGCATCAACTATCGAATGCATCCTGATAACATTGGATGTATCGCTGCGGCACAAATCGACTGCTGCGTACTTGCAAACAATCATGTGGCGGACTGGGGACTAACAGGGTTGCAGGACACTATTGAGACGCTTGGACGGGCCGGTATCGCAACGACAGGAGCCGGCGGCGATGCCGATGCGGCCGCGCGGCCTGCCATGCTCGAACTGACCACAGGCAAGCGGCTTCTTGTCTTCGCCTTGGCCTGCCTGTCGAGCGGAGTTCCCGTTCACTGGACGGCCGGGACCAGACGACCGGGTGTGAACGTTCTGGTCAACTTTGGTAAAGACGTGGTCGAACGTATTGTCTTTAGTATCGAAAAGTGGAAACGACCGGGCGATCTCGTCCTTGTATCGATCCACTGGGGTTCCAATTGGGGCTACGATATACCCACCGAGCATCGAGACTTCGCCCACAGTCTGGTCGAGTTTGCCGACGTCGATGTCATTCACGGACATTCATCCCATCACCCGATGGGGATCGAGGTTTATAGGGGCAAGCTGATCCTCTACGGATGCGGCGATTTCATCAACGACTATGAGGGCATCAGCGGACACGAAATCTTCCGCCCGGACCTCACGCTCGGCTATTTCCTCGATATCGAAGATTTGAACCACCTCCTGCGGAGTTTGCAGATGGTGCCCTTGCAGTTGAGAAAATTCCGCCTCAACCGCGCATGTCGAGCAGACGCCGTTTGGCTCAGGGACATGCTCGATCGCGAGTGCCTGCACCTCGGCGGTCGAGTTCATCCGGTCGCAGACAACGGACTGGCGCTTTCGTGGTGAAATTTGCATCCTCGCCTGTTTTCATTTCGAGATCAGGAAACGAGGCTGTTCTATCCGAAGATGCAGATGTGATTTCACATTGCGGCTGGTATTTTGTCGATCAGGGAAGGAGACACTGACATGGACTTCAAGCTAACGACTTCAGCCTTCAACAATGACGCAATCATCCCGCAACGATACACCTGCAGTGGTGCTGATGTTTCGCCGCCGTTCGAATGGCAAGGTGCCCCTGAGGCGGCGAAAGGCTTTGCACTCATCTGTGAGGATTCGGACGCACCCGGAGGCACGTTCCATCATTGGGCAATTTTTGACATACCTGCGGGGTGGCAACAACTTGCGGAAGGGATCCCTAGAGCGGAGACTCTCGCTGAAGGTTTACGGCAAGCAGTGAACGATTTCGGCAAAATTGGCTATGGTGGCCCTTGCCCGCCCAAGGGGCATGGCACCCACCATTATCACTTTCAGCTGCTCGCTCTCGATGTTGCTAATCTCGGTCTTGCTGCCCGGGTGGATTGCCGACAGGTCGCCTCAGCAGTTCGGGCACATATCTTGGCAGCCAAAGAAATCGTTGGCATTTTTAGCCGCTGACGCTCCACTCGGAGGCGGATCGGTGCGGTAGACGATGGAGCCTCGAAGCCGCCTGCGCTCGACCTCTCCTCGCCGATGATTGGCAAGCATGAGCACTTTCTCGTAGCGCGGATCTTTGGCCCAAAGGGCCTTGGCAACTTTTTTTGGGCCCGGAGATCGAACGGAATCGAACCTAACACGCGCGATGGATGTCAGATTTTTTTGGTACCGGCGACGACACTTCGTAATTCGGCCCAGTTTGTGAATTGGCTGCGACGTTCGAACTCTTACCGTTAATAAATGCTCCTTCGAAAATGCCGATAATCGGTCGCTCTCAACAGCAAATATTGGCATAATATCACCTCGATTAAGCGCTTTTGGCTCAGGCGAGGTCGAAAGTGCCGCGGAGATTGCGAGGACCTCTTTGTAATTGGCCAAGCCAAGCAGCGAAACCGGACATGCAGCCTACGCACTGGCAGCCCTGGGTCAAATTGCTCTTGCTTCCAATGATGGCGAGAGAGCGAAGGCCTCCCTCATCGGGGTCTGGAGCTGGCGAGATCGTTGGGAATGGTACCGCTCTCGACGACCGTCAATGCTGAGCTCTCCCTGCTAGCGCCGAAAGCAGTGCCGGCAACAGGTCCGCCATTTCTGCAAAGCATATCTAGTTGATCTTAATCTCGAACTTCAGCTCACCGTCCGCATCCAGGCCGAGAAAGACAGAGCTGCTATGAACCAGTGATTATTGTCATGGCTTCACCCCGATGCCGATATTAATCGGGTTGGTCAGAGCAGCGGCGCGGCTGCCGCTGGCGCGTTTGCGAACCAGCTTTTCCAAAGTCTGTTGGATGATTTCCCTTTCGTTGCCCCTCAGGTTCAGTGCCCCGAGGACCTCTTCAGCGATCGGATTGCTCCATATGATCCAGTCCCACAGCTCTTTGCCGGTCCGGAACTCGGTTGTCTCGGTGATGGTCTCTATTTTGATGTCCGTCAGTCCCGCGGCAGCCAATTCTATGCGCAGTCGCTCTGGCTCTCGCAGCTGAAAGGGAAGCGGCGGAGGATCCATCGGGGGGCCGGTGAAATCACGACGAACGGTCTGGATCGCGTTCACGAAGAAACTGAAGAATTCAATCTTATTCGGATCGCCGTACACATTCATCAACACGCGGCCGCCCGATCTGACGACGCGCGCCATCTCACTGATACCTTTCGGCATGTCAGGGAACAGCATGACGCCAAATTGTGATCCGGCAATATCGAAGCTGTTGGCATCGAACTCGAGTGCGTGACCGTCCATCACGCGGGTTTCGATGCTAAGCCCCTCCTCGCGCGCACGCCGATTGAGCAAGTCCAGCATGACGGGAGACTGGTCCGTCGCGACTACCTGTGCGCCGATGCGAGCCGCCGGGATACTGAGGGCGCCGCTGCCGGCCGCCACATCCAGGAATCGCATGTTTGGAAGGAGTCCGGCACGCCTGAGGCTTTCGTTCCCGAGCCACATCTGTGTGGGCGTATTGGTCTTGTCATAGCCCGGTGCGATCTTGTCCCACGCGGGCTGAGTGGTTTCAAAAGTGGTCATGACTTCCTTCCTTTCTGCTGGAACGCTCTACGATCAGCGGTTGCGGAGCGCGGCGCGCAGTGATTTCAGGAATGCTTCGGGCTGCTCGATTGGGGGATCATCGGCGGCATCTTCGATCACCCGCAGCGACCATCCGTAGCGGGCACTCGCGGCCTTGGCGATCGCCAATTGTGTCGCGAGGTCGTGCCGCCCCCAGATTAGAGTCGTGGGAACTGTGATCCGCATGAGATCTGTCGGCGGTATCCCGGGCATCCCGAACTGCGTCATGAGGCTGTGCTGCCCCGCGTGCAAGTTTGTTGCGCGGGTACGGTCAAGATTGTACGCCTTGAGCCACTCCCAGCTTTCCCCCATCCGCTCGCGCATTGCGTCCAGGTCGAAGGCGCAGAGCCGCCAGAGAAGGTCGTGCGTATCCTCGGTCGGCCGCGCGATGAAGTCGATCAAGGCGACCCCGAACTCCGGCGTTGGCTGGAACGGTGCCAGGCCGAGGGCGTCCACGAACACCAGTTGGTCGAGCCGATCACTATGGTCGCTGGCGAAGCGGGCGGCGATGGCGCCGCCCAGAATCTGCCCGACGAGAACGGGCGGTCTTGGGCAGGTGCGATCGATCAACTCGCCGAGCCACGCCAATACCCGATCAGCGTCCAATTCGCCGTCAGGCGTTCCCGAAGTTCCATGGCCGGGCAAATCAGGGGGCAACCACGCGATGCGTCGTCACCAGGTCAGGGATCACCCGCATCCATTTCGCTGCGTACTCTCCTGGGCCGTGCAGCAGAACCACTGGCGCACCATTACCGCCCTCCAGCACTGCGGTTGAAATACCGGCAAGTTCCAGCCTTCGTTCCGTGACGGGCATCGTCGCCAGCAGTTGCTCCCGAGCCTGCGCGCCGACAGACCGGCGATCGCGTAACTCTTGTGGACGCTCCGCGTCGCCTAGCCGATCTTCGATCTTGGACATGGCTTCCTCATTGTTCGGATCTGCAATGTTGCCCTGCAAATCAAAATTAGAACGGAAGGCGACGCGCCGCTTCGGCGAAATCACCCAATCTACGCCGGCCGGCAGCATGGGTAGTTTCGCCTACATCGGTTCAGATCAGCTTGTACTCATAGGCGTAGGCCGTTGCGGCCGCACGCGAAGGAAGGTTGAGCTTTGTGAAAATATTGCTTACGTGGCGGTCGACTGTCCGGCCGCTCAAGAACAGCTCGGTGGCGATTCCCTTGTTTGTCTTTCCGGTTGCGATCAGTCGAAGCACCTGCAGTTCACGAGGGGTCAAGCCCTGGCGATGACCAGAGGGCGCGCCTTTTGTGAGCGATTGAAGACGTCCCAAATCCGGCATGGCCCCCAACTGTTCAAACACAGCCCGCGCTGCATCCAACTCTAAACCTGCGCCCTCCTCGTCCGCTAGGGCGCGGCAGGCCAGCCCCACCAGCAGACGCGCGCGTGCGACCATGTGGGGCGCCTCGACCTGTTGCCACACCTGCAAAGCGCGGCGCAGCGAGCCCAGCGCAGCCTGAGGGTCGCCGTCGGCCAGTTGCACAGCGCCGAGGGCATGCGCGGCAAGCGCACCTATAACGCCGGTGTGAAACCGTTCGGCTATCTCCTGTAGTTCCTGGCAGGCGGCGCGTGCGTCCTCGATTTCGCCCGCGTCCAACATGATCTCGACATAGGCCGGCAGAAGTCTTGCCAGCTCCAATGGAGTCGTTGTCGCGCTGACGACGCGTCGGATCGCTCGCACCGCAATCTCGACGCGTCCTTGCGCCATCCGCAACAGGGCCAAGCCAGGCTGTGGTTCGCAGCCCCAACGGCTTGCGTTCCGGTAGGCCTCCTCGGCTAGCGCGAACTCACCCTGAAGGCGATGCACTTCGGCTAGCTGATAATACGCGAAGGCGGGGCGCTGAGGATCAATCCCCTGTTCGAAACGCTCGCAGCCGCGGCGCGCCTCCGCAATCGCGTCTGACCAGGCGCCGTTGAACTGCATGATTTCCGCGCGATGCACCAGGCACTTGCCGCTAAAGCTCACCATCTCGGGTTGCGCCGCGCACCATTCTGCAAGTGCGAGTGTCCATTCTCGGGCCCGGCCCACCGCGTATACCTGGTGACAGCCGTCGATCACGCTGCAATAGATCAAACCGGTAACCAGCGGCGACAGGTCGCCGGCAGTGACTGTAAGCATGGCCTCGTCCAGCAGCGCCAGCCCCTCCTCAACGTGCCCTTGTTGAATGAGCGCACGACCCTGCAGATGCCGGGCGATAGCGATCAAGTCTGGCTCACCGAAGCGATCGCCAATTTTTGCCGCATCGGCCGCAATAGCGTAGGCAGCTGCGCAATTTCCGGCATTGAGCTCTTGTTCCACGGCTGGCAGGAGAAGGTAGCCGTCCTCGACGCAGGGCTGCTCCTGGCATTCGAGAAGTCGCCTGGCTCGGGCAAACCATCCCGTCGCGCGGCCCGTCTCGTCTCGAAAGAGAAGGCGCAATCCAAGCCAGAAAGCGCAGCGAGCCGCGCGCGAACTATCGCCCGCGTCCAGATGCGCCTGATAGGCACGACTAAGCACGCGCAGGTAGTCATCATCCCGAGCAATCAAGTACGCCGACATCGCCAGGAGTTCGAGATCCTCGACGCCCAGCGGAGCTATATCGTCGGCGAACGAGAGTGACTTGTAGGCATCGGCCCAGGCGTGCCGTTTGTAGGACTCGCGACCTCGTTCGAGTACCCGGGCCACGCTTGCGACAGATGACCTCTTTTGGCGCATACCGAAACCGCTAAACTATTTCACTTTTGCGGGGAGAGTTTAGCAGATTTGTGCATTTCGCAGCAGTCGAGTTTGCTCCAGGTATTTTCAAGAAAGGACATACAGCTTGCAGATCCGATGGGGGAAAACACCGATTTGGTATCCTCCTGATTTAAGGGCCAGTGAGGTCCGAAATGCGCTTCGTGCCCCATAACTTAATCCGGATTCAGACTAGAATCGGCAGTCGTAACAGATGTTACGGAGCCCGCGCAGGGTACGCCGCCGATCGCCCAGTCACCGCTATCGATCTCCTTGATTTTCACCCGACGCTGCGGACATCCTCAAACGACCACCCCGTGCCATGCCGAGGCCGACAAATCATATCATCTATTGGTACAGGACGAGCAATAGGGTTAGGCTTATCGGGTCATATCCTCAGTGAACGAGGAGATTCCACCTACTGCCGGGCTAATTCCGACGGCCCTTTCACTGTGTCGTGGACCGCGATGCATCGCCCGACTTGGCGTCTATGTTTGTTGTCCGAAAGATGGGATTCTGATTGCCAAGGCTGGCTGACCGCTAAGCAATGGAGACGTATGATGGAACCCGATGACGAAGACGGCCATGAAATTGACGAGGCAGACGACCTCGATATCGACGTCGGCCAGGACTCCGAAATCGACAATGACGTGGACACGGACGTGGCAATAATTGGTTCGCGGCCGGCCGAAGTCAGGCTCGATACTGAGATCGATCAGGACGGCGAAATGGATCAGGATGCCGATGTTGACGCCGACGCTGAGAACGCGGATGGCCGGGACATCGAAGTCGATGTCGAGCAAAGACCCGAGCTCGATCAGCGGATAGAAGTGGATGTCGAGGTCAGCGAGGGCGATGACGGGGCGATCCTCGTCGAAATCGACATCGACGTGGAAGATGATATCGAGATCGAAAGCGATGCGGATGTCGACGTGCAGGACGATGACGAGAACAGTTTCGACGCCTCGATAGATCAGGACACCGAGAGTGACGACAATATCGATGTCGACGTGGAGGTCCGGGACGATCTAGACGCCGATGTCGATGTCGATGTCGACATCGCCTCACTTCTCGAAGCAGTCGCCAATGGCGACGTCGATCTGGAAGATTATGACGACATCACCAGTCTTGGGATCTACCTCGATGAGCTTGCCACGATCGATGGCGATGTGGATGTCGTCGTTGACGTAAGCGAAATCGACGCCTGAAGACCTCCTCGTCATACTTTTTGTAGTCGGGGTGAGCACATCGGCGCTCGCTCACCCAAACCGGCTCACCGATTCATGTTAGCGCTCACCCGTTCGAATAACCTGATCGGCGCGGGTAGCTAAGCTAATCAGCCCGGCCCATTGCCCGTATCGGCTGAATGCCAATTGGCAGCTTTTTTCGCCCTCCTCAAGCAGACATGATTCCCCCATCGATGGTTGCGCACGGGACCGAAAGGATCGGCGTCATCACCATCGGTCCGTTCCACGTGTTGGATCGCTGGGGCGGCTTTCCTCTAATGTGGGAGTGTGTACTCATGGGTGATTTTGAAGACAACGATTTCGATATCGATGCTGATATCGATCAGGACCTTGATCAGGACCAAGACCAAGATGTCGACGTTGATACCGACCAGGACTCAGACGTCGATACCGACCAAAACAATGATTCGGACATCGATAATGACTCCGATCAGGACGCAGACACGGACAACGACGCTGACGCCGATGCCGATGCCAATGCGGACGATGACAGCGATGCAGACGCAGATGCAGATGCAGATGCTGATGGTGACGCCGACAATGACAATGACACCGATAATGATGTCGCCCAGGCCAACGACACCGACGTGGATGTCGATCAGGATCAGGATGTCGAGGTAAATGTCGATCAGGATCAGGATGCCGACCAGGATGCAAGCATAGACATCGATTTCGACTTCGGTTGATCGCTGTAACTAACATTGGCGCCCGGATACGTCCGGGCGCCGGCTCTCATCATCCTATCGGCGAACGACAATGATCAGGAATCGCGCTCATGGCTCTCTCTTGGTTGAAAACGCGAGCAACGACCGAAATAGAACGCGCATTTGAACTCTGCAAACCGTCGTTGCTTCTCGTATTTGTGCTCAGTTTCTTCGTGAACCTTTTGGCTCTCACGGTCCCGCTTTATCTCCTGCAAATCTATGATCACGTCCTGTCGAGCCGAAGTCTCGACACGCTGATCATGCTGACATCGATCGTCATTGCGGCGCTGGCGGTGAACGCTACCCTCGATGCGCTGCGCCGTTCGATGCTCAACCGGATCGGTTCATGGCTTGACGACCGCCTTCAGGCTCCGGTTCTACTGGCAGCCGTTCACTCGGCGCTGCGCGGCGATTCAGCTGCCGCGGCGCAAGCTTGGCGCGATATTGGCGGACTGCGCGGTTTCTTCGCGGGCAGTGCCTGTGCCTCCCTCTTTGATCTTCCCTGGACGCCGATATTCATCCTTGCAATGATCCTTGTGCATCCGCTCCTCGGCATGATTGGCCTCGCGGCTTCGATCATTCTGATCGCTCTGGCACTCCTCAATGAATATGCGACCCGCAGGCTGTTCGCCCGTTCGAGCGCTGCCTGGGTCGAGAGCCAGCACCGGTTCGGATCGCTTCTGCGCAATGTCGAAGTAATCAGCGCTATGGGAATGCTGCAGGGCGTTGCCAATTCGCTCTATAGCGACCAACACCAGGCGAAGGAAGCGCAGCTCGCCGCTGCAGGGCGTGGCACGGTGATCCAAGCGGTTGCCCGCTTTGTGCGCCTTCTTGCCCAGGTCGTCGTCATGGCCTGCGCCGCCTGGCTGGTAATCTTGCACGACATCAATCCGGCAGCCATCTTTGCAACCTCTATCCTCCTTGGCCGCTCGCTTGGACCGGTGGAAGGCGCAATCAACACGTGGAAGGCTGTGACCAGTGCACGCCTCAGTTTCGACCGCTTGCGCAGGATATTGGCTGCCGCTCCGACGTCCCGAAAGGGGATGCAGCTGCCGCGGCCCAACGGGCAGCTCTCCATCGAGCAGTTGACCTTCATTCCCCCCGGCGCGGAAGCCCCGGCGTTACGGCGGCTCACCTTCGCCATCAATCCGGGTGAGGTGCTTGGAATAGTTGGGGCATCAGGCGCTGGAAAATCGACCCTCGGGCGCCTGATGGCGGGCACGATCGCCCCGAGCGCAGGGCATGTTCGCCTTGACAGTGCGGATGTCGGCATCTGGCTGGCTTCCGGCGGTCATCGCCACTTCGGCTACCTTCCGCAGGATATCGAACTCTTCGGCGGCACGGTGCGCGAAAACATCTCCCGCCTGCAAGAGGGGCACCCCGATGAGGTCATTGCGGCGGCCTCCATAGTCGGAATGCATGACATGATCATGCGGCTTCCAAACGGTTATGAAACCAATATCGGCGACGGCGGTATGCGCCTATCCGGCGGGTTGCGGCAGCGGCTTGGACTGGCACGTGCGTTCTATGGTCACCCGCGCCTGCTCGTGCTGGACGAACCCAATGCCAGCCTCGATGCCGAAGGGGAAGACGCCTTGCGTCAGGCGATCCAGGATATGCGCGACCGGGGTTCAACCATCATCGTGATCGCCCAACGCCTCGGCATTCTCAACATGGCCGACAAGGTCCTGATCCTCGATAACGGCATGATCAACGCATTCGGCAACCGCCGGGAAATCGCCGAGAAAATCAGGAACGGACGCACCAGCATTCCCGTCAGGCAGCCGCGAATCACCACCACTGCAAGGAATGTCAAGCGGCTGAATAGCAAGGGGGCGGCGGCCTGCGCGCTGTCGAAAAAAGCAACGCAGAGTACCGTTGTCAGCGAGATATCCGAGGGGAGCGCGTCATGAACCGAGCCGATCACGCCACGGTGCACCACCTCGCAACGATCCTAGCACGGCCGCGCATGCGGCCATTCTATCGGCTGGTTCGACGTGCCAAGTGTTCTCTGAATGCTTCCGACACCTTTGCAAGACACATCGGCATTGTCGCTGCAAACCGATGCGCAGCGGGCGCGGCTGCGCTACGCTTGAACGTGATCAGCCCCGCGCAGTCCTTTGCCAACAGGGTTTCCTCCGCAATTGGCACTTTTGTGAAACGATCAGGCACGATCGCTAGAAACGGCCATGCAATTGCAATGGCAGAGTTGCGCCTGAAGCTGATCGATCCTGTATACGCCTTCGCCCGGCAAGCTTTTTCCACGGTTGATGCATTTGCGAAGGGCTCCGGCATCGTCGTCGCCCACAGCGGTGTGTTGACTGTGCCGGTGGCAGGCGGAGCACAGTCGGATCGACCAACTAAATTCCAGAGCAGCGGCTTTTACAGCGGTGGCACATTTGCAATTGCCGCCACCAGTCATTCAGCGCCCCGCCGCGCGACAGTTAAGCGGAAATCCGGCGGAACCCCGTTCGACCGCCTGCGAATCCTCGCCATAGGCGCTTTCTCAATCGTTTGTATATTTGTGATCGGTTTCGGCCTTTGGGCAACATTTGCGCCGCTTGAAAGCGCTGCGATCGCCAGCGGAGCGGTCGAGGCAGAATCGAGCAGAAAGACCATACAGCATCTCGAGGGTGGGATCATCGGACGCATCCTTGTGAAGGATGGCGACGAGGTTGCTATCGGGCAACCGCTCATTCGACTCGATGACACGCGCGCCTATGCCAATGTGCTGGTGCTCCAGATGCAGCTTCTAGAAGCACAGGCGCTGGAGGCGCGGCTTCTGGCGGAGCGCGACGGCCGTACAGTCGTCGACTTCCCTCAAGTGCCGGGGCAAGTTGCACAAGACGCCCAAGAATTCACGCAAGTCACAGCCGGTCAGGTCAAGATCTTCGAGACACGTCGTAAACTCCAGGCGTCGCGGATTGAGGTTATTCAGCAGCGAAAAGCCCAGACGGAACAGGAAATTGCCGGACTGCGGTTCCAGGCGGCGGCGACGTTAAAGCGCGCAGCGATCATCAAGGAAGAACTTGCCGGTGTGGCGCCTCTTGTCGCCAAGGGTCTGCAGACACGGGTGCGATTGCTGCGGCTCGAACGCGAACAGGCCGAGATCGAGGGACGGTACGGTGATATATTGGCCCAAATCTCGCGCGCCGAGCAGTCCATCGGCGAATCGCAGGCGATGATCCTGAAGCTGGAAAGCGACCAAAACACCGAAGTCGCCCAAAGCCTGCGCGATACCCAGGCACTCATCGCTCAGCTTGGCGAGCGGATCCAGGCTGCCAGCGACATACTCGCCCGGACAATTATTCGCGCACCGGAGGCAGGCACCGTGACGGACCTGCGCATTCACACGCCGGGTGGCGTTGTTGCCGCCGGCGAGCCGCTGCTTGATCTCGTACCGCGTCAGGACCGGCTGATCGTGCGGGCTCTTGTCAAACCGGAGGACATCGACCTCGTTCGCCCCGGACTGGAAGCCCGGGTGCGTCTCCTTTCCTACAAACATCGCCGAGTGCCTCCGGTCGACGGCGTTCTCACCTATGTCTCCGCCGACAGTCTCGTCAGCAAGGAAACGGAACGGGCCTACTACACCGCGCGAGTCCGGATCGACGAAGCGTCTTTGCGCAGTCTGCCGGACGTCGAGATTATGCCTGGCATGCCGGTAGAGGTGATGATCAAGACGGGAGAGTTCACTGTCGCCCATTACGTGCTTCGTCCGGTATTTGACAGCTTCAACCGGGCATTTCGCGAGGACTGAACCATGGATGAGCGTCTAATCGTACTCCGCCATTCTCACCTAGCGCCGCTCTTCCTTGGGAAGGGAGGCGGCCCGCATGTCTGCTGCTGAAAAGGGCACGCGTAATCTGCAGCCGCTATTCGAGTTGCATCCGGATGAGATTACCTTGATCGGGCCGGGATTCGACGGAAACCCGGCTCAGGCTACCGATATCGCGCTCCCTTCCCCTTCGCTGGTAAAGCAACAAGCAGCGGAGCTGCCGCCGACCGAAAAGGTCGCCGGTGAGAGCCCCGTAACATATCCGCTCAACGATCCTGAACCGTCCCACGCCGCTAGCCATTTCGCCGAAGCATCATGGGGTGAGGCCGGCAACTACCGGGAGATTTCCATCTCCTTTTCGCTGGATGAGAACTTTCTGTCAGGAAAGCCCGTCGCATTCACCTTTCACGGTGCGAGCGGCGAACTTGTCCAGCACAGCGACGGGCAAGGCAGTGCACCCGAACAGGGCACCAATAGTATAGGCCCGGATGCTTCCTCCGGCGTACTCAGTCCGCCAGACGAAGCGCACAGCATCAACGTCACCCAGCTTGCCGAGGTTGACCAGGACGCCAGCATCTTCGTCAGCGGTTATATTGGTGAGGTGGTGGCACGCCTGAGCATCGATCAGGACCTGTTCATGGAGCAGGATGTCGATATCGCCTTCACCATCGATGGCGACGGGCATTTTGCCGTTCTGCTCGATCAGGACATGCGTATCGATCAGGATGTCCTCGTCGACATCGACATCTATGACGAGCAGGACGTGCTCTATGTGAATGTCGTCCTGCGCGACGTTGTCGAAGTTACGCAGGATACGATGATTGATATGCGCGTCAGCGACGGACCGCTTGGCGGTGCGGTCGAAGTCAACCAGAATATCGAACTCGAACAGGATATCGATATTCAGATTGATGTTGAGGATGATTTGGACGAACGATATCTCGTCACGACGAGCGTTGAGATACACCAGACGGTGGATGTCGATCAGGACGCTGTTGTGGGGGTCACGGATCGGGACGGCGAGATCGACCTTGATATCGACACGCTGCAAGCGGCGACTATCGACCAGGAAACCATCGTTCATGCCGATTTCGTACAGATCTAAGGTCGAGACCTATCAATATGAGCCGAAGCCCTTGAGCGTCACTCGTGGCTGAAAAACTGATGAAGGTTGAAGGGCTTACACACAAGCACACCTGCAAGTAGCTAATCGACGCCAAATTGTTTATAATACTCTCAAAAAAAGAGGGTTCGCATTTTTGTAAGGAGTAAACGTAAAAGCGTAAGGGGGTCCAATGTCTGTATCATTTGCTGCCGAGGTGCACGGCTTCAATGACATGCGTAGCACTGCTAACGAATATATTTCCATTGTCATTATTGATCGCCAGACCTTATCACGAAGCTGTCTTATTCGGATTCTGCGGGGCGAGCTTCCCGAAGTTGCCATTCACGATATCGCCACAGCCGACGCTGTGGTCGGCATTCTTGAGAAGAATATCAGCCTTGCTGTCCTCAACATAGAAAACTGCAACCTGACCGACGAATGGGTTTCGGTCAATCTTGCCTATATTCACCAACTACGGCCTGAAACACCGATCATGCTACTGACCCAACTCGACGAGGCATCAATAACCGATGCGATCATAGGGGAAGTCGCCAGATGGGGCGTCAGGGGCTACACGACAAATTCCGCCCCGGTCGAAGTCGTCCTTGCGGCCGTCCGCCTGATCCTGGCCGGCGGCGCCTATTATCCGCGTTCGATGGTCACCGACGATGGAAACTGCCCGCATATCGTATCGAGCTCTTCCGATACGATCAGTGCGCTGCCAGTACCCGTCAACGGTGAAGTGAACGACGCCCTCGCGGTCTGCGATGCATCACCGGTTGCCTTCACGGAGCGTGAAAGACAGGTTCTAGCGACCTTGAGGCGCGGCCTTCCGAACAAGATCATCGCCAGCGAGCTGGATCTGTCTGAAAATACGATCAAGGTGCACATCTCGCACATCATGCGAAAACTCAACGCTACGAACCGGACCGAGGCCGTGGTCTTTTCCCAGCAGTTCGGGTCTGCCGGTGCAAAGGCCAACGGTGCAGCGCTGCATCCAGCGCCAAGATCAAGGCCAAGTGAGGCCTATCTCGCATCACTTGCAGTGTTTGGCTTGGCGTGCTTGAGCGAACTCTCTAGCCTTGTCACATTGGGCAGCGAGCTTCTGGATCCATTGGCGCTCTAAGTTTCCGAGTGTCACTCTGAATTTGGGAGCTGTCACGCTATTGGTTCGGGCTGACGGTCGTGGTACTTTCGGCGGAGAGCTTTGAGCGCTTAACCACGACTACCCACGGCGTGTCTACGGTTCGGGGGAAAACGCTTCTGACTTTGAAGGGCTCTGTCGCAAACCGTTTCATAACCGAGATTGGATTATGTCCGCTGACGCGCTCCCTAGGAGTGCGGCGGCTGGAAAACGGGGCAGCCCTGGGAATCTACGGAACGGTTTCAAGATCGGTATCCCTGAACTCGTCATGCGTGGCGAGGATCGGGACGCGGTAATATTTGGCACAGGCGTAATGCAGGCAATCCCCCAGATTCAGCCCATGCCGGCCTTGCCGGTAGCGATGCGCTGCAGATAGGGCAAGGCTGGTCGCCCGCTGCGCGGGCGGAAGGTCCCGTACCTCGATGCCTCTGGCTTCGAGAAACTCCATGACAATTGGTTCGATCGCATCGACGCTCATGTTGAACTTGTCTGGTCGTGCCAGTCGTAGGGCGGTCTCCAGGATCGCAACGGGGGATGTAAACCGCTGCTTTGCCTTCACGATGGCATCCGAAACGCGAGGGCCTTCCGCTTCATCCGAAAGAACGGCGATGATCGCGCATGCATCAATGAACATTCTCAGTTTTCCCACATTTCATCGAACGCTGTTTTCGGCAGCGGCTTGCGGGCTTTGTCGGTAACATTGACATTGTACTTGGCGCGCAGCCGGGCAGCGGTTTCCATCGGGGTTTCCGCATTCAACCGGCGTTCGATGGCCTCGCGCATCGCAATCACGATGGCGTCCGTGATACTGACATTGGCAATTTTCGCAAACTTGCGCGTCAATTGATTGGCTTGCTCGTTTGTGACATTGATGGGCATCGCTTATACTCCACAATGTAGATATTTTTGACTTTTAATGTAGACGATCTTATCTACATTATCAAGAATTGAGAGCAGAGGACTTGGCCGCCGCTATTGCTTATTCCTCGTTAAAAAATCTGGTCATCAAGGACCTGATCGTCATAGTTCGCCATCGTCCATGCCCCGCACAGGCTCATGGGCCGGATCGCACGACTGCCTGAGGCCAGTGGGAAGCTCCTTGAAATCCATCGGCTCATCGGCTGCCGCTACCGTGTCGCATTCATTTCGAAACGACCAGCTTGCACCAACTGCGCATCTTTCATCAGGTCCATTTCACTCACTCCTTTTCCGCCGATGCCTATAGCACCATCGTTTCCCACCCCGGATC
>NZ_JBBNAN010000314.1:0-1974 GCF_037994405.1 Phyllobacterium sp. | reverse complement strand
GGCGGCCGACTGCTCAGTCTCTGAAGGTCGAAGGGATCCCTGATTGGTGTTGCGTTGGTTCGGCTACCATTCTGACGACGCACAACCTGTTTCTGAGATGGCTTCCGCGTGCCCCCCCGCGACTACTGCTGGCCGCCCGGGGCCATTGTTAGCCATCAAACGATACGAGCATGGGCAGACAAATTCGGGCGATGCTTTGCCAATGATTTCCGTAAAAGGTCTGCCGGCCGGTTCGGTGACAAGTTGGCACCTAGACGAGGTGGTTGTGACAATCCACGGAAAGAAGCACTGGCTTTGGCGTGCGGTCGACCAGAACGGCTTTGTTCTCGACGTTCTGGTGCAAAGCCGTCGAAATGCCAACGCTGCAAAGCGCTTGATGCGTAAGCTTCTGAAAGGGCAGTCAAAGGCCCCACGGGTCATGATCACCGATAAGTTGCGATCATACGGTGCGGCCAGACGCCAGATCATGCCGGGTGTCGAACATCGCTCCCATAAAGGCTTGAACAATCGCGCAGAGAATTCCCACCAGCCGATCCGACGACGAGAGAGAATTATGAAGCGGTTCAAGTCACCAAGACAACTTCAACGTTTCGCCTCCATCCACGATCCAATCGCCAACCTCTTTCACATTCCCCGCCAAGATTCTTCCTCAGCCCATTATCGCGAACTGCGAGATGCTGCCATGCAAAGCTGGTGTGAAATCGCACGCGTCAATGCTGTTTGATCACCGCGCCCTCCAAGCCATGTCCTGAGATATCGGATTTAACTTTACGATATCCCTCGAAGCGCTCCCGCGGATGTCGGCGCACTTTCCAAGCGTCAAAGCATCAAAATAATGGTTTGAAACATCAATAAACACGTCGTACAAAGTGAATATTATAGCTAGTGCAAGATAAGCGATGGTTCAATCGTGATTACTGCCCCTCAGCTACGGGCCGCTAGGGCCCTTCTTGGCATTGATCAGCGCCAACTGGCGGAGCTGGCCGGTGTTTCCGTTCCGACAATCCAGCGCATGGAGGCAAGCGACCATGTAGTCCGCGGTAATGTGGACACGCTGATGCGGTTGCTTGCCGCGCTTGAAGCCGCCGGGGTCGAGGTCATCAACGAAGGTGCCGTCAGCGAGGATGGCGGGCGCGGGGTGCGCCTTAAGACACAGACCCACATCGCGCTCTCCCGCCGAAGGCGTTCAAAACGATCGGAGACTATGCGCGGCATAGTCGCGCCAAAATGATGCCCGTCGCACTCGTTTTGGGGTGTATTGCTGCTCTTTTGGCAATCTCGATCTTTGCTGTGGTGATCTCGCGATCGCCCCGAGCAGCGCCGGTTATCTATGGGGCGAGCCTTAGCGCCTCCGCGGCCGCGTTCGTAACCGTCCTGCTTCAGCTAACAACAGCGTCGGGGTCGGCCGTGCTGCCAACCCTGGTCCTGCCTCTGGGCCTGCCCTGGCTGGGCGCGCATTTCCGGCTGGATGCTCTGGCCATCTTTTTCCTTGTTGTCATTAATCTTGGCGGTGCAGCGGCCAGCTTCTACGGTCTTGGCTACGGCCGTCACGAGACCGCACCGCACAGGCTGTTACCATTCTTTCCGGCCTTCCTCGCCGGTATGAACCTCGTTATCCTCGCTGCTGACGCTTTCACTTTCCTTCTCTCATGGGAGTTCATGTCCCTTGCCTCATGGGCGCTTGTGATGACGCATCATCGCGAGCGCGACAACAGAAAGGCGGCGTATATCTATCTCGTCATGGCAAGCTTTGGCACATTGGCCCTGTTGCTCGCCTTCGGCCTTCTCGCCGGAGTGAGTGGTGACTACGATTTCGCGACGATGCGTGCTGCCGAACACACCCCGGCCGTAGCAGCCTTTGTTCTCATCCTCATCCTCATCGGTGCCGGATCGAAGGCTGGTCTTGTGCCATTGCATGTCTGGCTGCCGCTTGCACACCCGGCCGCGCCGAGCCATGTCTCGGCCCTCATGAGC
>NZ_JBBNAN010000313.1:0-26406 GCF_037994405.1 Phyllobacterium sp. | reverse complement strand
CATCGTCCGAGGCTGAGCCGCGCCGGTCTACCGGAACGCCATCCTTGTCGGCCAGAAGCACACAGCAGCCGGCGCCGCCAACGGCCGAGTAGAGCCGGTCAAGACTGGCTTGCGCGGTGTGGATCAGTGCACCGAGGCGCTCGCGCGCCTCTTCCAGCTCGCGTTCTGTAAGAACATACGGCAGGGTGCCTTCTTCAGGATTGAGCCCGTATAAGCGCATGGATCGCCGCCATGACGCAATGAGCGCCGATTGTGCGGCAGCGCTCCCTGATAGCGCGGACTGGATATGGTCGGCGTGCAAGCCGTTCTGCAGTCTTCCCACGTTCTCCTCCCAGAGTCCGGGCGATCAGCTGATCGTTTAGCACCATAGGTCAGTTGCGATTACCGTCAAGCTCCCACGCTTCGGTCGATGTCGCGCCGCAGAACTATCGAAGTCGTGACATCGTCAACGCCTTCCATTGTCGCCACTCTGTCGCGGATCGTATTGAGATGATTGATGGACGGAGCTTCGATCTCAACGATCAGATCGAGTTGGCCGCTGACCGACGAGACGCGTCTGACTTCCGGGTAGGCTGCCAGCCGGTCCAGAACGCCGAGAGACGGCGTGCGAACCAGACTGATCAGCAGGAACGCGCAGATCAGCCCCTCGTTCAATTGTCCGATATCGGCCCGGTAACCGCGTATGACACCGGACTTTTCGAGAAAAAGCACGCGTTCGCTGGTCGCGCTTCTCGAAAGGCCAATCTCGCCGGCGAGGGTCTTGAGCGGAATCTTGGCGTCCCTGGAGAGGATGCTCAGGATGTTGCGATCTTTATCGTCGAGCTCTTTCATGATGCACTTTCGCTCTGCCGACCAAATGCCGGTTAAAGCCGTCAGTGTGACGATCAAACCGGCAGATTAACGGATGCCCGATTTTTACGCCCATGCCAAGCTCCGGGAAAAGGGAACTGACGCATGATCAACCTGTCTCATCCGGCGCCATCATTTTCGAATGCGGAAGCACGTTCAATCGCCAATGCACATTTCGGTGTCGAGGGTGAAGTCAGTCCTCTGGCCAGTGAGCGCGATCAGAATTTCAAGGTTGAGACGTTGAACGGTTCCACCTGGATCCTGAAAATCGTCAATGCCAGTGAGCCGAAAGATCAGAGCGATTTTCAAACGGCATTGCTTGACCATCTTGCAACTTATTCGCCCGATCTGCCCGTGCCACGGTTGCGCTGCAGCCTTACCGGAAGTGCTCTGGCACAGGTGCTGGGAAAATCCGGTGAATATCATGCCGTCCGCATGGTTTCCTGGCAGGCTGGTGTCCCTCTCGCCGAAATGGAACGTACAACCGAGGTCTTGCGGAATCTCGGCCAGGTTCTCGGACGGCTGGACAAGGCGATGCAAGGCTTCATGCATCCGGGCGCGCTCAGGACATTCGATTGGGATATCCGCGCAGCAGGCCTGTCGCGCCAGCGTCTGAAGTACGTTGATAACGCTGACGATCAGGCGCTGTTAATGCGCTTCATCGACAGGTTCGACGCCGGTGTTGCTCCGCGCCTGCCATCATTACGCGCTGCTATTATTCACAATGATGCGAATGACTGGAATGTTCTGGTCGATCCCAATGAACCCTCGAGAATTTCTGGCCTGATCGATTTCGGCGACGCGCTACACAGTGTCCTCATCGCAGAGGTTGCGGTTGCATGCGCCTATTCGATCCTGGACCTTGATGATCCGATCGGCGCGGCGGCTGCGATTGCGGCAGGGTTTCACGCAGAATATCCCCTGCTTGAACAGGAGCTGGACCTGCTTTTTGATCTGATCGCCATGCGGCTGGTGACCAGTGTCACACTTTCCGCCCAGCGCAAGGAGAAGACTGCCGATAATCCCTATCTGCTTGTCAGCGAAGCCCCCGCATGGGCGCTGCTTCGGCGTCTTGATGCAATCAATCGTGGTTTCGCAACGGCCATTTTCAGACATGCCTGCGGCTACGATGCATTGCCTGGTGCAAGAGCGGTCGCCGAGTGGATCAAGCGCAACAACAGCGGGTTCAGCCCGGTTCTTTCCCGGCATCCTGCAACATTGAGCAAAGATCTCGTTCCTTACAATGATCCCAGGAACCCGATGACCGCCCATTCTGCGGCTCAGGAGCATGACCAGGCAACACAATGGTGGGATGCCCATTGCCGGCAACACGGCGTCGAACTCGGAATCGGCCCCTGGGGTGAGGAGCGCTCCGTCTACACCGGTCAGATGTTCGAATCCCGATTCATTTCAGGAAAGCGTCGCACGCGTCATTTGGGTCTCGACCTCTTCATGCCCACTGGGACGAAGCTCTATGCGCCCATCGCCGCCACTGTAAGGGAGGTTGTGATCGAGGAAGATCCGCTCGGTTATGGCTGCCTCATCAAGCTTGAGCATACACCCGATGGCTGTCCGCCTTTTGCGACGCTTTGGGGGCATCTGGGCCATGAGGCGCAGCAGCGGCTTCGACCGGGCGATCGGCTTGAAGCGGGAGATCTGATCGCCGAGATGGGAGCCCCTGCTGAAAACGGCGGCTGGGCGCCGCACCTCCACCTGCAGCTGGCGATCGACACGACGCTCTCAGCGACGGAGATACTGGGCGTTGGTGAACCGCGTTATCTCCCGGTTTGGGCCGAGCTATTCCCTGATCCCGCGGACTTTGCAGGCTTGCCGGCAGAAACGTTCCTCCGGGCCGGTCGCAGCAAGGATGACATTATGGCGGCGCGGAAGAAGACCCTTCTGCCCAATCTGTCGATCTCCTATTCGGAACCGATCAAGTTCGTGCGGGGCGAGGGGGTCTGGCTGATCGATGATTGCGGCCGGGCCTATCTCGATTGCTTTAACAATGTCTGCCATCTCGGCCACGCGCATCCCGACATTGTCGATGTTTTGGCCAGGCAGGCCGGACTACTCAATACCAATACGCGGTACCTTCACGACAATATCGTCGCCTATGCTGAACGCCTGACGGCAACGCTTCCGGGAGATCTCACGGTCGCGACGTTTGCGTGCACGGGCAGCGAGGCCAACAGCCTGATGTTGCGGATGATGCGAGCTCATACCGGACGTGAAGAGGCGATCGTCCTGGACTGGGCCTACCACGGCACCACGCAGGAACTTATCGATCTCAGTCCGTACAAGTACAAACGCAAGGGTGGCAAAGGCAGGAAGCCCCATGTCTACGAGGCAGCCATACCCGACAGCTATCGCGCTCCGGCAGATTGGCGGCGCGAGGATATCGCGAAGCTTTATGCCGAGAATATCGCTGACCAGATCGCGCTGATGCGGAAGGCCGGAAAAGCGCCGGGTCTGTTTCTCGCCGAATCCATTCCAAGTGTCGCGGGGCAGGTCTTCCTCCCGGACGGCTACCTTAAAGAGGTGTATGCGATGGTTCGTGCTGCCGGCGGCATTTGCGCTGCCGACGAGGTACAGGTTGGTTTTGGCAGAGTTGGCAGTCACTGGTGGGCATTCGAATTACAGGATATCGTGCCGGACATTGTCACGATGGGCAAGCCGATCGGCAACGGTCATCCGATGGCGGCCGTCGTGACGACACGTGAAATTGCAGCGTCTTTCAACAATGGCATGGAGTATTTCAATACTTTCGGCGGCAATCCGGTCTCCTGCGCCGTTGGCCTCGCGGTGCTCGATGTCATTGAACGCGACAATCTCAGGCAGAACGCGCTCGAAATTGGCACATACCTGATCAAACGCTTCGAGGAGATGCAGGCTCGGCACGACGTTATCGGCGACGTGCGTGGCCAGGGCCTGTTCCTCGGCATCGAACTGGTAAAGGACCGCAGAACCAAAGAACCGGCAACTGACATAGCGCGAAAGATTAACAATGGCGCGAAGCAGCGGGGGATTCTGATGGGAACCGAAGGCCCCCATGACAACGTTCTGAAACTTCGTCCGCCAATGATTTTCAGCCATAGCGATGCGGATCATCTCATTGACGTGTTGGAGGACACGTTCGCTGCCGTATTGCGTGATGAATAGCGGAACTGCCATGCCGGCGATGGCGTCCGTCAACCACGGCATTCGTCGGGCGTAACCACCAACACGGTCTTTTGGTTCCGGTGTCGGCCAGACGCCGCTAACCAGAAATGAAAATTGGAAGTTTCCGGATGCACATCCGGACGCAGGGCAAAGCTTCGCCTTGTCAACGAGGGAGGACACTATGAAACGGAAATCTATTCTGGCGCTGCTACTCGCATCGGCAGCTCTCACAGCAGCACCGGCCTTGGCCGACACGCTTTCCACGATCAAAGAGCGTGGCAAACTGAGTTGCGGTGTCAGCGAAGGCATTCTGGGCTTCTCAAATGCCGACGACAAAGGACATTGGACTGGTTTCGATGCCGACTTTTGCCGTGCGGTCGCTGCCGCGGTATTGGGCGATCCTGAAAAGGTGAACTTCGTTCCGCTTTCGACCAAGGCACGATTTGCGGCGCTCCAGTCCGGCGAAGTTGATCTTTTGTCGCGGCAGACCACTTGGACACAGTCGCGTGATACGGGCATGGGCATGAGGTTCGTGGGGACTGTTTACTACGACGGCCAGGGGTTCATGGTCAAAAAATCCCTTGGCGTAAAGAGTGCAGAGGAACTTTCCGGAGCGACCCTTTGCACGGAAACCGGCACGACGACGGAGATGAATGCCGCGGATTATTTCAAAGCCAACAACATCAAATATGACATCATTTCCTTTGAAAAAGCCGATGAGACGGTCAGCGCCTTCAACAAGGATCGCTGCGATGTCTACACCACCGATGCCTCTGCACTCTATTCGCAACGCCTCGTCCTGTCTGATCCCGATTCCTCTATGGTTTTGCCGGAGATCATATCGAAAGAGCCACTCGGACCTGCCGTGCGCCAGGGTGATGACCGCTGGTTCAGTGTTGTCCGCTGGACGCTTTTTGCGCTGATCAATGCGGAAGAGCTCGGCATCACCAGGGAGAACGTGACGGCCGAAATGGAATCGGATAATCCGTCGATCAGGCGGTTTCTCGGCGCCGAAGGTAATAGTGGTGAATCCATGGGCCTTGATCAGCGCTGGATCTACAACATCGTGGCCGCGACGGGTAATTATGGCGAGATGTTTGACCGCAATCTCGGCAAGGGTAGCCCTCTGAAAATCGACCGGGGCATCAATGCTTTGTGGAATGCCGGCGGGCTGATGTACGCTCCTCCCATAAGGTAACTTTCCGCGTTGTCATGGTCAGCACCACTGCTACAAGGAGGTGGTGCTGATCGATGCTTTCGGTACGGACCTTGGGTCGTATCTTAAAGCGTCAGCTCGGTGTCTCGGTCAAAGATATGGACGTTTTCCGCCGCTATGTAGAGGCGGAGATTGTCGCCTTTGTTCGTTTCGGGCCGGCCGCTATGGGCAACGACAACTGGCTGGCCAGCTAGTTCGACAAGTACGAAAGTCATGCTTCCGGTCGACTCGATACTGGTCACCGTCGCGTCTATCGCGATGTCATTGGACCCAGGTTTCCAGGAAAGATGTTCGGGCCGCATGCCGACCCAGAGTTTAAGCCCGGAATTAAAGCCGCGTTTCAGCTCGATACGTTGTGCCCCATCGCTGTCGAGTACAACAACACCATTGCTCGCTGCTGTCGCAGGCAGGAAGTTCATTGCCGGTGAGCCGATGAAACCGGCGACAAACTTGTTCGCCGGACGATCATAAAGATCAAGCGGGCTGGCCTGTTGCTCGACAACGCCGGCGCGCATGACGACGACATGGTCAGCCATCGTCATCGCCTCGACCTGGTCGTGGGTGACGTAAACCGATGTTGCCTTCAAACGCTCGTGCAACTTGCGGATCTCGCTGCGCATGTGGACGCGCAAGGCCGCATCGAGATTGGAGAGTGGTTCATCGAACAGGAAGACTTTCGGATTGCGCACAATGGCGCGCCCCATGGCAACGCGCTGCCGCTGACCGCCCGACAAGGCCTTGGGCAAGCGCCCGAGCAGATTGCCGAGGCCGAGGGTTTCCGCGGCAGCTCGGGTGCGCTCGATGATTTCGTCTTTTGGACGGCGCTTCAGCCGCATCGAATAGTTCATATTGTGCTCGACATCCATGTGCGGGTAGAGCGCATAAGACTGGAACACCATCGCCACATCGCGTTCGCGCGGCGGCTTGCCGATGACACTCTGCCCGGCAATGCGGACATCACCCGAACTGGTTTTCTCAAGACCGGCCAGCGTGCGCAGCAAGGTGGATTTGCCGCAGCCGGACGGCCCGACGAGGGCAACGAACGAGCCCTGCTTGATGGCGATATTAACGTCTCTGAGCGCGTGGAACCCGCCATAATGCTTGTTCAGATGGTCGATTTCGATCTGGAGCATGGTTCACCTCATTTCAGCGCGCCGGCGGTGAGACCGCTGACGATACGCCGTTGCAACAGCATGAATACGATCAGGATGGGCGTCACATAAATGGCCGCGTAGGTCATGATGCCGTTCCAGTCATTGGCATTCGGGCCCATGAATGTCTGCAGACCGACAGTCGCTGTCTGCAGTTCGTTCTTGGCAATCAGCGAGCGCGCATAGACATACTCGCCGAAGGATTGCAGGAAGATAAGCACCGAGGTAACCAGAATGCCGTTGCGCGCCAGGGGCAGCATGATGCGGAAGAACGCGCCGATGCGCGAGGACCCGTCGACCAGCGCGGCTTCCTCCAGTTCACGTGGTACCTGCACGAAAGTCGCCCGGCAAAGGACGATGTAAAGGGGCAGCACCTTGGCCGTTTGCGCCAGGATAACCGCGATACGCGGGCTGGCCAGAAGACCGATCTGGTTGAACATGACGAATATGGGCGTCACCATCAGGGAAGAGGGCAAGACCTGCATCATCAGGATGGCAAAGAGTGCGATTTCCATCCAGACATTGCGGACACGCGACAAGACGTAGGCGCAGCCAGTTCCCAGCACTGTCACAAGGATTGTTACGCCGATGGCAATGAGCAGCGAGTTCCAGATGTAACGGCCCATGTCGCGGCTTTTCCAGATCTCCAGAAAATTCCATCGCGGGTCGGCAGGCCAGAATGTCGGCGGATACTGGAATATCTCGGTACTACCCTTCAGGGCCGTGAGATACATCCAGTAGAGCGGGAACAGATAGATTGCCGTCATCACCAGACCGATGACGAGGAGAATGTAGCGTTTCACGGGCACTTCTCCTCAGTAGCTGTGTTCGTGACGGGTGGAGCGGACATACACCGCGGCAACCACGATGACAAAGAGGATCATCAGGACGGAAACGGCGCTGCCGAGCGATATTTCATAGGTCTGGAACGAGAGCTGCCATGACCAGTACTGCGCGACATTGGAGCTGTCCGCTGGGCCGCCTTGCGTCAGCGCGGCTATCAGATCGAATTGTTGCAGTGTGAAAATGACACCGAGCGAGATGACGGCCCCGAGCTGCGCGCGCATCAAGGGCAGGGTAATCGACCTGAAGCGCTCGAATGGCCCGGCGCCATCCAGTTCAGCCGCCTCGTAGACATCACGCGGAATACTTGCAAGGCCGACCGAAAGAAGGATCATGTTGAATGGAATGCCGAGCCAGATATTGGCAATGATGACGGCGTAGAGGGCAACATTCGGATCGGACAGCCAGAAGATGCGGTCGTCGGCGATACCGAGCGACGTCAATGCGTAGTTGATAACGCCGAAGTCACCGGCAAAGAGCCATTTCCAGATGGCGCCCACAACGAGCGCCGGCATGATCCACCCGGCTAGGAACAGGCCGCGCAAATAAGTGGCGCCGGGAAAATCCTGCTGGAAGAAAAGGGCAAGGCCGAAACCGATCGAAAGCTGGAATACAATCGACAGCACAACGAACTTCAGCGTGTTCCAGAGAACGGTTGTGGCAATCGGCTGCGAGAAAATATTGTAATAGTTCTCAAGTCCGACGAACGGCCGCTTGAACGAGGTGATTGTGAACATGTCGACGGTCTGCAGCGACATGATGATGTTGTAGATGATCGGAAAGGCCGAGAAGGTCACAAGATAGGCCAGGGCAAGTCCAAGCAGCAGGATGTCAAATCCACTGCGATCGCGAATGGTCCTGATGATGCCCTGCATAGCGTCCTCCCGCTCGCCGCTTCAATATCAATGGTTATCGCTCCCCGCATGAGCGGGGAAGCGATCGGCCAAAACCTAGTCGTTCAGAACCGCGTCGATCTGCTTTTGCGCAGCTGCGAGCGCCGTCTTCGCATCGCTTTGACGCGTCAGCGATGACTGGATCGCGGTATATATGGCCTTCGAGATTTTTGGCCATTCGGGATGCGGACCGCGATTTCGCGCATATTTCATGCTTTCTTCAAAGACCGCATAGATCGCCGGATTTTTGGGATTGTTCGACTGTACTTTCGCCGCCGGAACAAATCCGAAGCGATTCCAGACGTCCGGCATCTTGCTGTAGAGGAACTCGAGGAGGATGAAGGCTTCCTTCGGATGTTCGCTATTGGCGAGGATAACATTATCCCCTTCACCCAAGGCAGATGCGCGGGTTGCGCCTTCCTGGGGGATCGGCAGAAGCGCAGCCCGGTATTCGAATTTTGCTTCCCGTCCCATTCGCGGCAATTCCCATGGACCGGAAATCGCCATCGCCGCATTGCCGGCGTTGAAGGTGCCAGTCGAATCATACTGGCTGCGGATCAAGGTATCCGGCGAAGCGAGCTTTTCATCCAGCAGCTTGCCCCAGAATTTCAGAACCTTCTCGCCGCCTTCCGTATCCACCTTGTTATAGTCGCCGCCTGCCATCTGCAGCCAGGGCAGGAACTGGAAGGTGCCTTCTTCCGTAGCGACAGCCGAGAATGCCAGACCATAAACATTCTTGGCCGGATCGTTCAGTTTCTTCGCGGCAGCGTAAAGTTCATCCCATGTCTTCGGCGGGTTATCGGGATCGAGGCCTTTCGCCTTGAACATATCTGCATTGTAGTAGAGCGCGATGGTATTAGCGCCGCGGGGAACACCATAAATCTTTCCATCCCAGGTCACCGATGAAAGGGGGCCCGGAAAAATGTCCTCTTTCTTAATGACTTTCGATTCCGCCAGCATCGGGCTTAGATCAAGCAAGAGGCCGCGCGACGCAAAAAGCGCGACTTCCGGATTGTCGATGTAGGTCACATCTGGCGATTCTCCAGTTGCCGTAGCGCGCGCCAGATCATTGACCATATCGCGAAACTGAACCGTCTTGATGTTTAGCTTGATGTCAGGATGCGCTTGCTCGAATTCATCCTTCAACAGATACATATATTGATCGGGCCGATCGATGGTCCAGATGTCCAGTGTCACCGGCTCGGCTTGAGCGGCAGCACCGGACATGAGCATCGCAGCAGCTGCGATCCAATATGAAATGCGTTTCATCGCTTCCTCCTCTCGTGGCTGGTCCGGATCATGCGCTTCTTCGTTGGCGCAGTCGTCCGGTGTTGGCGTTCTGTCATCTCCGGAACTCCCGTCCGGAATCGGGCCCGAACCGGGAAATCAGGGGTTGGCGACGAATGTGCTGCCACGGCTTTGTTTGAGATAATTGAGCGAATGGACCTGACCGGTCATTTCCAACTCGTTGCGATAGACCGGATCGTGCCAGCCCTCGATGTCGATCGAGCCGGACCAACGTGCGAGGCGCAGTTCGGAAATAACGTCCACCCAGTTGGTGTCACCAAAACCCGGCGAGCGCATCAACACGAATTTCTCCTTGCCGAAAATGCCGTGTTCACGAATGACCTCCCAACGGATCGTCGCGTCCTTGCCGTGAACGTGAAAAATCTTGGGAGCCCATTTGCGGATTTGCGGCAAAGGGTCGATCAGATAGACCATCTGATGGCAAGGCTCCCATTCCAACCCGAGATTATCGGCGGGAACCTCGTTGAAGATCATCTCCCACGCGTCCGGATTATGGGCAATGTTCCAGTCACCGCTGGCCCAATTGCCATCCATGGCACAGTTCTCGAAGGCGAGCTTCACGCCCTTGTCGGCAGCGCGCATTGCGAGCTCTGACCATACCCTTCTGAACTGGGGCAGGCTTTCCTCGATCGGTCGTCCGCGAACCCGCCCGGTGAATCCCGCGATCGTTGTTGCGCCGAAGAGATGGGCATTGTCGATCAATGCTTCCCAGCCCCTCAGCGTTTCGCGATCGATTTCGGTGTCCTCAAGCGGATTGCCAAACATGCCAAGCGTCGAGATTGTGACGTCCGCATCGCCGATCGCTTCCTTCAACTCCGCCGCCAGCTTCAGCAAATCCTTGTTCATCACTTGCCAGAAGAACGGTTCGATACTTTCGAAACCGTGTGGCAGGATGCTTTTGACATAGGTGGCGGGATCGGGCGCATTGCCCTTGATCATGGTGCCGATGCGAATGGCCTTTGCGGGATTGCTCACTCTCGAACTCCTCAAATGGTTATTTCGATACGCCTGCCGGACTCGGCGCTGTCGATTGCACCGAAAACCATGGCGAGGCTCTTGAAATTTTCGGTGCCGACCGTTTCCGGGGTTGGACCGCCGCGTATGGCGGCGATAAAATCCTGCACAACTCCGAGGTGACCGCCGATGCGATCAGATGCATCAAGGGGAGGGATGCCGACGGCGGCCACCGCGGAGAACAGGCCTTCCTTGCCGGAGGTGACGGCTTCGGCCCGTATGTCATCATGTCCGTCCCAGACGACAGAACCCTGGCTGCCGACGATACGCCACGTGCTTTCCCAGCTCGTGCGCAAGCCATCGGCACACCAGCTGCCGCGATAGGTGAAAACCGCACCGTTGGAGAACTCGAATATCGCGGCCGCAGAGGACCCCTGGCTATACCAGGAATTGCTGGGTTCCCATTCCTTTGCATACACCGCCGTCGCCGCGTCACCGGCAAGAAAGCGGGCAGCATCGAATGTGTGGATTGCCATGTCGAGAAACAGGACGTGGCGCATGTCTTCGCGGAAACCGCCGAAATGCGGGGCGAGAAAGAAGTCGCAATGCAGGCTCGTCACGTCGCCGATGGCGCCCGACGCGATCAGCCTGCGGATACGGCGAATCTGGGCGAGGTACCGCCTGTTTTGCACGATAGCGTGGATACGACCGGCTTCGCGCGCCAGACGAATGAGGTCGCGGGCCTCGTCAAGCGTTTCGGCCATGGGCTTCTCGGAGAGAACATGGCACCCGGCTTCCAATCCGGCAGAGACTGTCGCATGCCGCGCCCCCGGCACCACGATATCGAAGAGCAGATCGGGACGGGTCTCCGCTAGAACCCTATGCAGCTTATTGCCAATGACGGCCGAGCTCAGCCCGAACTCCTTGGCGCGGGCTTCCGCACGTTCCGTGTCGAGGTCGACAACGCCGACGATCTCGACATCAGCAATAGTGCGGGCGGCTTCGAACCAAGCTTTGCTCATGGCTCCGCAACCGACTAAAACGGCACGCTGCATTCTATCTCCTCCCAACGAAATTCATTGCTAAACCGATTAAATCGGTTGCAATTGAGCTCCGTAAACGTTTACGATTTCATATCGGAGTTTTGGTTTTGTCAATCCCTCATTTCGGTGTTTTATGAGGGGCGGCCCTCAGAGCGAGTCGGCAAAAGGGAGAAAAGCGTGAGTATTCGGGACCTTGCCCGCCATCTCGATATTTCGATTGGTACCGTGTCGCGGGCCCTGAACGGCAAGTCAGACGTCAATCCCGAAACACGGGAACGCGTGCTGGTGGCAGCGAAAAAGCTTGGCTATGTGCCAAACCAGTCCGGCCGCAGCCTGCGCCAGGGCACCACCAACACGATTGGCTTCATGATCGAATCGACCATTGAGACCGCCGACAATGGCGGCAGCTTTTTCATGCCGGTGTTCGAGGGTGTACAATCTGTCTTCAGGCGGCATCACCTTGATCTCGTGGCGCTGCTGTGTGGAACCGATGAGGATCCCGCCGCCTATCTCAATCGCGTGGTTGGGCGCCGCTTTGTCGATGGACTGATCATTTCGGCGACAATGCGTAAAGATCCGCGCATCAAATTTTTGCTGGAACGCGAGATACCTTTTGTTGCGCTTGGGCGCAGTGCGACGGGCGGGGCCTATCCGTGGATCGATCTTGATTTCGAAGGGGTCGCGGCAACTGCAGTGACGCGACTTATCAATTTCGGCCATAAGCGGATCGCCATTGGCGTTCCCGCCAGCGATATTAACCTCGGTTATGTTTTCCGGGATGGCTATAAGCGCGCCCTCAAAGCCAATGGGGTCCCGTTCGATCCTGAACTGGTTCTTCCCGCGCACAGCAATGAAGAAGGCGGCTACCAAGTGGCCAGTTCGATGCTGGAACAAAAGCATTTGCCGACGGCGGTCATTCTTGTAAACGAGAATATGGCAATCGGCCTTTACCGGCGATTTTATGAAGCCGGTATCCACCCGGGCCGCGATGTTGCCGTTATCGGGTTTCGTGAAAGTACGCAGAGCCGCTTCCTGTCGCCAACATTGACCTGTTTTCGCATTTCGCTCCGCGACCTTGGTATAAAGCTGGCCGAGGCGTTGCTTTCGACCATGCCCGCATTCAAGGATAGCTATCCGCAGGACAGGGTCGCAATGGTCTGGCCGATGGAATTGGTGCCTGGCGAAAGCGACCGCTCGTGGCGTCCGAACGCTTCGTCTTGAACAAGCTTGGCGTTACGCCATCATTGGGATCACTCCATCATGACACGCCTCATCCGGAACGCTGAACGCCACGAACTCTCGACGATTATGGACTGGGCTGCGGCGGAGGGCTGGAATCCCGGGCTCGATGATGCGCCTGCGTTCTGGGCTGCCGACGCTGAAGGTTATCATGTGATTGAAGAGGACGGCGTGCTAGTAGCCGCAATCTCGCTCGTTCGCTATCGTCGTCGCTACGGCTTCCTCGGATTCTACATCGTGCGCCCCGAATGGCGGAGGCAGGGCCTCGGATGGGCGCTCTGGCAAAGCGTACTGGATAAGGCAAGCACGCCGACGATTGGGCTTGATGGAGTTGTCGCCCAACAGGAGAACTACCGCAAATCCGGGTTTGTTTATGCTCACGCGAATTACCGTTATGGCGGGGCGCCGCGCAGCGATCTGACGGCGGTGAGCCCAGATATAATTCCCATCGACGCTGCGCTGATCGACCGGGTGGCCGCCTACGATATTGATTTCAACCCCGAGCCGCGGGAGAAGTTTATCCGCGCCTGGGTCGGGCATTCCAATTCCCGTGAGGGATTGGCCTTTGTTCAGCATGGAACAGTGGCGGGGTTCGGAGTCATCCGCGCTTGCCGGGAAGGGTACAAGATTGGTCCCCTTTTTGCCGAGACAGACGTAATCGCCGATCAACTATTCGAGGCGCTCGCCGTGAGGGCTGGAGATAGACCGGTCTTCCTCGATATTCCGGGGCCCAACAAGGCTGCGCAAGCGCTTTGCGAACGCCATGGCATGGCGCCCGTCTTCGAGACTGCCCGCATGTATCGAGGACCAGCGCCTGCACTGCCGCTGGACCGGATTTACGGCATCACCACATTCGAGCTTGGATGAAACGATCAGCTTGGTGTGACCGGCGGACCGCTCGACTGCCGCAGGATCAACTCGACCGGCCAGACCTCATGGAGGTTCTCGACCGGCTCGCCATCCAGCACGCGTACCAGCATATCGGCTATGCGCGTACCCGCCGAGCGGATCGATGACCGCGTTGTTGTCATGGATGGCACCATGTTGCTGGCATTGAGATAGGGGAATACGTCATCATGGGCGATGATGGAGACCTCTTTGCCGAGCTGATAGCCTTTCGAGCGGACGGCACGAAATACGCCAAGCGCTGTCATCATGGAGCCCGCGAGGATTGCGGTCGGATGCGGTGTGTAAGACAAAAGCCTCTGCGCTTCGCGGAATCCGATCTCGTCGGAAAATCGCTCGTGGACAACGAAACGAGGATCGACGGGGACACCACGTTCAAGATGGGCCTCGCGATAGCCGAGTTCGCGATGTTCGGAAAACGTGTGCCCTTTGAGACCATCAATCATGGCGATATGCTTGTGACCGAGATCGAGCAGGTGGGAAGTGGCCTGACGAAAAGCTCCAGCATTGTCGATATCAAGCCACGCATGGGGTGCCCCAATGTTTGTTCGCCCATGCAGGACGAAAGGAAATTTGGCGTCAATCAACATGGCTACCCGTTCATCCGTGAGAGTCGGGCCCGTAACGATAATGGCGTCCACCCGTTTGCTCGAGATAAGCCGCTTGTATGCCGAGATTTCATCATTGTTGATGACCGGACTCATCAGGAGGTCCATTTCATCCTGGGCGAGCCGTTCGGCCAGACCAGAAAAAAACTCGCTCGTGTGCGGTCCAAAGCGCTCACTTTTGTCGTTCGGCATGAGAATTCCGATCGCGCCAACCCGTCCGATGGCGAGCCGACGTGCATTGGCATTCGCGCTATAGCCGAATTTGACCGCTGCCTGGTTGACGCGCTCACGCGTAGCCCTGTTAACTTCAGGATACCCGTTGAGGGCACGACTGACGGTTGTCTGCGACAATCCCAGCTGTTCAGCCAATTCCTTGAGTTTCATAACAAACGATCCAATGCCTCATGCGTTCATAGTGCGGTCGGATGAAGTTCCTGTGCCTCAGGCGACCGCGGGCCAGATATGACTCCAAACGACGAAGATAACCATAGCATAAATTCAAAGCGCTTTGAACAAAAGTATTAGATTTCGCTACGGTTGGTCGACGTCATTCCTATCCTGCTCCCGCTTATGCACCTCTATCAGTAGCGCCGCCAATACTATAAAACATTGATATGTAATGCATTATTCGAGTGGATCCTGATACGACGCAGTTTTCCGTTTATGCGCACTCAATTTTGTCGCTTGACAGGGCAACATCCCTTTGCCATTTTCGATCCAAAGCGCTTTGGATTTTTTGGATCGAGGATGATTTCCAAAGCGCTTTAGGAGGAATTTTTAAAGAGGGATTGCCATCGCTGATCCGCGGTGCGTCTGATTCCGTCAGATTTTGGGAGGAAATCATGAAGGCCAAATCTTTCATTGCGACCCTTTTAACCGCGACTTTGATGGCTTCAGGAGCGTTCGCCGCTAATCTCGCTATCGTATCCGGCGACACCGGCAACGGGCGTGAGTTTCTGCGCAAGCAGCTTGATCGTTTTGAGAAGGAAACGGGCAACAAGGTTTCCATCGTTGCCATGCCTGCCAACAGCTCCGACAATTTTGGCCAGTACCGGCTATGGCTCGCTGCCGGGAATACCGACATCGATGTTTATCGCACCGACGTGATCTGGGCGCCGCAATTGGCCGACCAATTTCTTGACCTGAAAACCGCTGCGAAGGACGTGATTGATCAACATATTCCTTCTATCATCGAGAGCCAGACCGTAGACGGCAAGCTTGTGGCTCTGCCGATGTTCACCGACGCACCGGCGCTATACTATCGCAAGGATCTTCTTGAAAAATACAAGAAGCCTGTCCCGAAAACCTGGGATGAAATGGCGGCGACGGCCAAAGAAATCCAAGATGGGGAGCGGGCGGCCGGCAACAAGAGCATTTATGGCTATGTGTTCCAGGCCAATGCCTATGAAGGTCTGACATGTAACGCGTTGGAATGGGTCAAGTCCTCAGGCGGCGGTCAGATCGTCGAGCCGGATGGAACGATCTCGATCAACAATCCGGACGCAGCCACTGCGATCGACCGGGCCAAGGGATGGGTCGACACGATCTCGCCAAAGGGCGTACTCGCCTATACAGAAGAAGAAGCCCGCGGCATCTGGCAGACCGGCAATTCCGTATTCATGCGCAATTGGCCCTACGCCTATGCGCTCGGCGGAAGCAACGACAGTGCGGTCAAGGGCAAGTTTGACGTCGCTTCGCTGCCAAGCGGGAAAGAGGGCCAAAGCTCCGCCGCAACGCTCGGAGGCTGGAATCTCGCTGTTTCCAAATATTCGAAATCACCAGAGGAGGCCATCAAGCTCGTTCTCTTCCTGGGTTCGGCCGAGCAGCAAAAGGAGCGGGCGATCGCACTTGCGAGCATGCCGACGATCAAGGCGCTCTACGACGACAAGGATATTGCCGCGGCGCAACCTCTGATCCCCAACTGGAAGCCGGTCTTCGAAAACGCTGTGCCTCGGCCGTCCGCGCCGACGAAGGTGAAATACAACGAAGTGTCCAATCTGTTCTGGAGTGCTGTACACGACACGCTGTCGGGCAATGGCACTGCTGCCGAAAATCTTGAACTTCTGGAAGCCAAGCTGACAGAACTTCAGGGAGGTAGCTGGTAGGCCCCTGCCAGCGAAGGGCACGGTGCGGGTGGCGTCCAGAACCTCCCGGATACATCCGCACCGTTTGCCTGATCCTGTTCGACCATCCCTGAAACATTCTACGGGCACGAGCACGACGATGAGGTATTCCGACGCACGTTCAGAGCTTTTGCGGCAGCGCGTCCGTTCAGCGCAGCTGTTTCTCATTCCGATGATCCTTGCCCTGGCAATCGTTGCCGGCTGGCCATTGCTTCGCACTATCTATTTTTCCTTCACGGATGCCTCGCTGACCAATATGAGCGCGGCGAAATGGGTGGGACTCAAGAACTACCTGTCCTGGATTCAGCTGAAGAGCGGGCGCACGATTTATTCGGGCCTGCTCGTTGACCCGACCTGGTGGAATGCCGTCTGGAACACGGTCCGATTCAGCGTCATTTCGGTCGCGCTTGAGGCCTTCTTCGGAATGATCGTCGCACTTGTGCTCAACGCAGAGTTCAAGGGCAGGGGCATTGTGCGTGCGGCGATCCTCATACCTTGGGCGATCCCGACGATTGTATCCGCGCGGCTGTGGGGATGGATGCTGAACGATCAATTCGGCATACTCAATGATCTCTTCATGCGTCTCGGCCTGATTAGCCAGCCCATCGCCTGGACCGCCAGTGCGGATACGGCCATGACGGCCGTGCTGATCGTCGATGTCTGGAAGACCACGCCGTTCATGGCACTGCTGATCCTCGCCGGTCTGCAGATGGTTCCGAAGGACATCTACGAAGCGGCACATATCGACGGCGTTCATCCGATCCGGCAATTCTTCCGCATTACCTTGCCGCTGATCAAGCCAGCCCTGATGGTAGCGATCATCTTCCGCTTGCTCGACGCAATGCGTATTTTCGACCTCATCTATGTCCTGACCCCCAACAGTTCGCAGACAAAGACCATGTCGGTGCTTGCCCGTGAAAACCTGATTGAGTTCGACAAGTTCGCCTATGGCTCGGCTCAATCAACACTGCTGTTCCTGGTCATTGCAATGATGACTGTTGTGGCAATCTGGCTTGGCCGCGTGCGCATGGATGGAGGAGACCGCTGATGATCTGGAACCTCATCAAAAACACTGCCTTTTATGCGCTCGTCGTCCTGATTGTCGTCGTGGCGGTGTTCCCGTTCTATTACGCCATCATCACCAGCTTCAAATCAGGAAGTGCGCTCTTCACCGTTGAATATTGGCCCACATCGTTCTCTCTGGACAATTACGTTTCAGTCATCAACGCCGGCAGCTTTACCCGCAACTTGCTCAATTCGGTGATTGTGTCGACCCTGGTTGTGTTGTTGGCATTGCTGATTGCAGTCACGGCGTCCTTTGCCTTGGCGCGTGTGCGGTTTCGTGGCCGCTCCCTGTTGCTGCTGGCGATCCTGTCGGTCTCCATGTTTCCGCAGATAGCCGTGCTGGCTGGGCTGTTTGAGGTGGTTCGGTTTCTTGGCCTCTACAACACGCTGTGGAGCCTTGTTTTCTCCTACACGATTTTCACGCTGCCCTTCACAGTCTGGGTACTGACCACCTTCATGCGTGATCTGCCGATCGAGATCGAGGAGGCGGCGATCGTGGATGGGGCAACACCCTGGGTCATCATCACCAAAGTCTTCTTGCCATTGATGTGGCCGGCGATGGTGACAACCGGACTGCTGGCGTTCATCGCTGCATGGAACGAGTTCCTGTTTGCGCTCACCTTTACATCTTCGACCGAAACACGAACTGTTCCCGTAACCATCGCGCTCTTGTCGGGAGCAAGTGCGCACGAAATTCCATGGGGCACGATCATGGCGGCGTCGGTCATTGTCACAGTACCGCTCGTCGTCCTCGTCCTGATTTTCCAACGCAAGATCATCTCTGGCCTCACCGCCGGCGGCGTGAAGGGATAACTCAAATGACCGCACTTCATCTGAACAATGTTCGCAAATCCTTCGGTACATTCGATGTGATCAAGGGTGTCGATCTTGAAATCAGCGCAGGTGAGTTCATGGTTTTCGTCGGCCCCTCCGGCTGCGGAAAATCCACCTTGCTGCGGCTGATATCGGGGCTTGAAGATATCACCTCCGGGACGCTCGCCTTCGACGACAAGGTGGTCAATGGCCTGACGCCGTCGCAGCGCGGTATCGCCATGGTGTTCCAGTCCTATGCCCTCTATCCGCATATGACGGTCTTCGACAACATGGCATTCGGTCTGAAACTCTCCAAGGGCGAAGCCGGCGAGATCAAGCGGCGCGTCCATGAGGCAGCCGAAATGCTGCAGATCACGGCCTATCTCGACCGTCTGCCAAAACAGCTCTCCGGCGGCCAACGTCAACGTGTTGCCATTGGCCGGGCGATTGTTCGCGATCCGAAAGTTTTTCTTTTCGATGAGCCGCTGTCCAATCTTGATGCCGCACTGCGAGTCCAGACGCGCCTCGAGATTGCCAAACTGCATGCGAAAATGCGCGAGACGACGATGATCTACGTGACGCACGATCAGGTTGAGGCCATGACGCTGGCGGACCGCATTTGCGTGTTGCGCGATGGTATTGTCGAGCAGGTAGGTACGCCACTGGAGCTTTACGAGAAGCCGCAATCGATCTTCGTCGCCGGCTTTATCGGCTCACCGAAAATGAACTTCCTGACCGAGAATCATGCACAGACCTACAAGGCCCACACGCTCGGGGTGCGGCCGGAGCATCTCGAAATCAAGGAAAAGAGCGGCACATGGGACGGCAGGCTTATCCTTTCCGAAAACCTCGGTTCCGAGACCTATCTCTACATCGATATTGGCGCGAAGGACCCGCTTGTCGTCAGGCAGGACGGCACCGCGCGGCAGCACCCGGGCGAACGTCTCTACATCTCGCCTATCAATGACAACGTTCACCGCTTCGACCAATCCGGCAGGCCAGCAGCGGCCTACTAGAAGAAAATGGGAAACGAATGCGCCGGTAATTCGTTGCCCTCTTAGTCCTCCCAACGGCATATGAATGAATAGGAATACAAAATGACTATCCGAACACTTGTCTGGGGCGAAAATGTTCATGAACAGATGAACAAGACCGTCGCCGAAATCTATCCCGAAGGTATGCACAATCAGATTGCGAAGCTGCTGGCAATCGACAGCAATCTTTCCGTCAAGACTACGACGCTACAGGAACCGGAACATGGCCTCACCGACAAGGTGCTTGACGACACCGATGTTCTCGTCTGGTGGGGCCACCGTGCTCATGGCGATGTCGCCGATGAAATCGTCGAGCGTGTTGCAAAGCGTGTCTGGGAAGGTATGGGCCTGATCGTCCTGCACTCCGGCCATTTCTCGAAAATCTTCAAGCGGCTGATGGGTTCGCCCTGTGCGCTGCATTGGCGAGAGGCCGGCGAGCGCGAACGTTTGTGGGTGGTCAATCCGGGCCATCCCATTGCCAAGGGCTTGCCCGCCTATTTCGAGCTGGAAAACGAGGAAATGTATGGCGAACCATTCTCGGTGCCAGAACCGCTCGAAACCATTTTCATATCGTGGTTCCAGGGCGGAGAGGTGTTCCGCTCAGGTCTGACATACCGCAAAGGCGCGGGTAATGTATTCTACTTCCGTCCTGGTCATGAGACCTATCCGACCTATCATGATGCGACCGTTGGCCTCGTCCTGCGTAACGCGGTGAACTGGGCTTACAATGCCAATCGCTATCCGGAGCTGAACACGGCGCCGAATGTGCCGGTCGAGAAGGCGATTGAGCCAATCACGGCACGTGGCGGTAGTTTGCATGAGGCTGGCGAGGAAGGCTTCCGCTAAGGAACAATTCTTATGGGGGGCACTACTCGGCCTCCAGACCAGGGTTCGCATATAGACACCGGCGCACCGAAAGCGTGTGCTGCCGCATTTAATCAAGGACAGACCAATGCGCCTTCTAATCTTGGGTACCGGTAGCATGGCTAATTCCCATGCCAAGAGTTTTTCCGAAATTGCCGGCGTAACACTGGCAGGCGCCGTCGATGTCGATCCTGGCCGGGCGGAAGCGTTCCGGCAGCAATATGGTGTCGAACGTGCATTCACCTCATTGGAAGACGCCCTGGCTTGGGGAGAGTTCGACGCCGTCGCCAATGTCACGCCTGATAGCATCCACCACGTCACGACCCTTCAGTGCGTGGCGGCCGGCAAACATGTGTTTTGCGAAAAGCCCCTGGCGGCCAACTTCGAAGATGCGCTGGACATGGCGGACAAGATCGAGGCCGCCAATCTTGTTGGCATGGTGAACCTCACATATCGCAATGTGGCGCAGCTGCAGGCGGCGCGCAAACTGGTGACGAATGGCCAGATCGGCAAGGTAAAGCACGTCGAGGCTTCCTACCTGCAAAGCTGGCTCGTCTCGAAACAATGGGGCGACTGGCGCACGGAGAGCCGGTGGTTATGGCGTCTTTCGAAAAACCACGGCTCCAACGGCACCCTCGGTGATGTCGGTGTGCACATTCTCGACTTCGTGGTTTATGGCACCGATACGGAAATCGACGAGGTTTTTTGCCGGCACAAGGCTTTCGACAAAGCTGATGGCAATCGTATCGGCGAATATGAGCTCGATGCCAACGACAGTTTCACCATGACTGTGAGCTTTGCCAATGGCGCGCTTGGCGTCGTCCACTCCAGTCGCTGGGCCACGGGGCACGTCAATGAACTGCGTCTGCGCGTCTATGGCGACAAGGGCTCATTCGAGGTCGTGCATCGGCACGATGGTTCAAAGCTATTGGCCTGTCTTGGAGAGGATATTGAAACAGCGGCATGGAAAGAGATCGAGGTGGAGCCAGTGGCGACGAACTATCAGCGTTTTGTTGACGCTGTGGGGCAGGGTAGTACGCTCGAACCGTCATTTCGCCATGCAGCCAAGCTGCAGAAAGCGATCGATCTTGCCAATATCACGGAAACTGATCGCAGCGAACATCGGCTTACTGCTTGAGTTGGCAATAGCGCAGTTCCAACGGCGGCTAGCGCGGTAGGCCCTGGCTATCACTCCGCAAGCTTGTCAGTCGAGGTTTCATAAAGGGCCTTCCCCGAACTTGCCTCGACTCCGACCAGGCTCACATCATAGCCCCACAAGCGGCGCACATGCCGTAAAGTGGCATCGCGCGTGCTCTCGCTGAGAACGATACCATCGCGTACCGTATGTTGCAGACGCAAATGCCTGTTACCCAGGAGATCAACATCAACAACCTGAATGTTCGGCTGGTTCATACCGATGTCATAGGTTCGGGCAAGCGTACTGCGGATCTTTTGATAGCCACGCTCGTTGTGAATGGATGCAACCCTGTAGTGGTTTTCCTTTGCCTCGTCATCCAGGGCGAATAATCGCATTTTGCGGATCAGGGCCGGACTGAGATATTGCAACAAAAAAGACTCGTCGCGGTGGTTGGCCCAGGCGTCGAGCAGGGTCGCACGCCAGTCGCCATTACCGGCAAACTCGGGAAACCAATCCCGATCCTCGGATGTTGGCTTCATGCAGATGCGCTCGATATCCTGCATCATGGAAAAACCGAGGGCGTAGGGGTTGAGACCGGAATAACGTGGGTCATCGAATCCTGGTTGGAAGACAACGTTGGAGTGGCTGTGCAGCATTTCCAACAAATGACCCTCTCCGATCTTCCCCCGATCGAAAAGCAGATTCATGATGGTATAGTGAACGAAGGTGGCGCAGCCTTCGTTCATTACTTTGGTTTGCCGCTGTGGGTAGAAATATTGCGCGACGATACGGACAATGCGGAGAATCTCACGTTGCCAAGGTTCAAGGATGAGACTGGTCTTCTCAAGGAAGTAGAGCAGGTTTTCTTCCGGAAGGTTGAGTGATTTCTTGCGTTCCAACGCATCCTGCTCAGCCTCGCTGGGGTCGCCGGTTTGCTTGGAGTGAGGGAGCGTCCGCCACAGATCGCTGAAAACACGGTCCTCATATTCCAGCCGCTCGCGGACACGCTCCTGTTCCTTGGCTGACGAGATACGGGGCGGCCGCCTGTAGCGGAATACAGCCTGATCCATCAGGGTATGGGCTGCGTCGAGAATGGATTCCACCTCGGCAAAGCCATATCGCTCCTCGCAGCGCGCGATGTAGCCCTTGGCGAATTCCATATAGTTCAGGATCGCGCTGGCATCGGTCCATTGTTTGAACAGATAATTGTTCTTGAAAAAATGATTGTGGCCGAAGGCTGCGTGCGCTGTTACGAGTGCCTGTAGCGCCATCGTGTTCTCTTCCATCAGATAGCTGATGCAAGGATTGGAGTTGATGACGATCTCGTAAGCCAGGCCACGCCGCCCTTTGCGGTACAGATAATCCTCGTAAACGAAATGCTTGCCGAATGACCAGTGCTGGTAGATCAACGGCATGCCATTGGAGGAATAGGCGTCGAGCATCTGCTCGGATGAAATTATTTCGAGCTGGTTTGGATAGACATCGAGCGCCAGGTCGCCAAGCGCAATCTCCTTGATCGCTTCATAAGTGCGGGACAGGGTGTCGAAGCTCCATTCGGAGCCGTGAAACAGAAGGTCAGATGTACCCGTACTCTTGCTCATCTGTGATCACCTTCAGCTGTTTTTCGCGGTAGCTGATTGCTTCGCGAAAAGCTGACGGAAGACCGGGTAGATGTCACCGGGCTTTGCTATTCGCGTCATCTGGAAATTGCGCCAATTTTGCCCGACCTGGCGGTAGGAACGCCACAGCGAAGTGCCATTGTCGGTCGACCGGAAAATAGCACTCTCGCGTTCATCCAGGATCTCGACATAGGCATAATACTGACAAAGCTTCATCAGTTCGTCATTCAACAGGTTGACGCAATGCTCTGAATCACCGGTAAGATTATCGCCGTCGGAGGCCTGAGCTGCGTAAATGTTCCAGTCCCGGCTGGGATACCGGTCAAGAATAATGCGCTGCATCTCCTCCAGTGCAGTCGATACGACGGTTCCGCCACTCTGGGTGCTGCGAAAGAAGGTCTCCTCGTCGACTTCATGAGCCTGATGGGTGTGGCGGATGAAGACAATGTCAATGCGATCGTAACGCCGCTTGAGAAAAAGATGCAACAGCACAAAAAAACGCTTCGCGAGATCTTTCTCGCGCTCGCCCATGGAGCCTGAAACGTCCATCAGGCAGAACATGACGGCGTTTGCATTGGGCAGGGGCATTGGCTCGAAACGGTTGAATCTAATATCGACCGGGTCAATGTAGGCAACGACTTTGCGCCTGCGCTCCAGGGCTTGCAGCTGATCGCGCAGCTCCGCGAGGCGCTTCAAAGCAGTGGTACCAGGCTTTGGGTTCTGTGCCTCAAGCTTTGCTATCTCCTTCGCCAAGGCGTCGACTTGGGCCTGCTTTGGACGCTGCAGGGCAATGCGGCGGCCAAAACTGTTGCGCATCGTGCGTCCGACATTGATGTTGGTCGGTGAGCCAGCGATCGTAAAGCCAGCGCGGCGGGGCTTGAACGTAACGGCTTCCTTCAAACTCGACTTGACCATGTCCGGAAGCTCAAGATCTTCAAAAAAGAGATCAAGAACTTCCTCGCGCGAGAGCACGAAACGGAAATCGTCCTCCATCTCGCCTTCGGATGCGGCCCCTTTGCCGGCACCGGTGCCTCCGCCCTGACCGGGCTTGGGTAGACGATCGCCGGAAATAAATTCCCGGTTGCCCGGCAGGACATGTTCCCGCCGGCCACTGCTGCGATCCGGCTGGAAGCTCGGCTCGCTGGTACCATCTAAAGGAAACGGTACGGAATGACCGACGTCAACATCGACTATTTTGCCGGCCTTTATCTGCTCATGTACGACGCGTTTCAATTCTGCGCGCGCACGCCGCAAAAAGCGCTGGCGGTTACTGAGGCTCTTGTCCTTTGGATTCAACCGGCGATCGATGAAGTTCGGCATGCACGCACCCCTCTTCGGCGACTATCCGGCCTTGTTGACTCGCATATACCAATCCACAAGACGGCGAACTTGTCTCTCCGTGTAGCCGCGTTCTACCATGCGCTGTACGAATTCTGTGTGCTGTTTTTCAGTAGCGCCATCCTTTTTTGAACCAAAGCTGATGACCGGCAACAAATCCTCGACCTGGCCGAACATACGCTTTTCGATGACCTCCCGCAGTTTTTCGTAGCTGGTCCACGATGGGTTGCGGCCATTGTTCTTGGCTTTGGCACGCAAAGTAAACTTGACCACTTCGTTGCGGAAATCCTTGGGATTAGCGATGCCAGCTGGCTTTTCGATTTGCGACAACTCGCTGTCGAGGATGCTGCGGTTAAGTATTTGGCCGGTATCGGGATCTTTGTAGTCCTGGTCCTCGATCCAGGCGTCGGCGTAGGCGATATAGCGGTCAAACAGATTTTGACCGTACTCACTATAGGACTCCAGATAGGCCTTCTGGATTTCATGACCGATGAATTCGGCATAGCGCGTAGCGAGTTCCGATTTGATGAAGTCGAGGTAATTTGCTTCGATTTCCTGAGGGTACTGCTCGCGTTTGACGGACTGCTCCAGTACGTACATGAGATGCACGGGGTCGGCGGCCACCTGCTTGGTGTCATAATTGAACGTTTCAGACAGCACCTTGAAGGCAAAGCGGGTGCTGATGCCGTTCATGCCCTCGTCGACACCTGCTGCATCGCGATACTCCTGCACAGATTTCGCCTTCGGATCGGACTCGCGAAGATTCTCGCCGTCATAGACACGCATCTTGGTGTAGAGCGGCGAGTTTTCATGCTCTGCCAGACGCGTTGATACTGTGAAGCGACTCAGTATTTCGAGCACTTCCGGAGCGCAGGGATTGTTGAGTAGCTCGCTTTCACGGAGCAGTTTCTCATAGATCTGTTTTTCTTCCGTTACTCTCAAGCAATATGGAACCTTGACGACCGACATGCGATCGAGAAAGGCCTCATTGTTCTTGTTGTTCTTGAACTGCAGCCATTCGGATTCGTTGGAGTGCGCCAGAATGATGCCCTGGAACGGGAATGCACCGAAATTCTCAGTCCCGTTGTAATTACCCTCCTGGGTAGCTGTCAGCAAAGGATGCAGCACCTTGATCGGCGCCTTGAACATTTCGACGAATTCCAGCATGCCTTGCGTAGTCCGGTTCAACCCGCCGCTGAACGAATAGGCGTCGGGGTCGGACTGGCTGAAGTTTTCGAGCTGTCGGATGTCGACCTTACCGACAAGCGAGGAAACGTCCTGGTTGTTTTCATCGCCTGGTTCCGTCTTGGCAATGCCAATCTGGCGCAGGCGAGATGGCGTCAGCTTTACGACGCTGAACTTTGAGATATCGCCGGCGAATTCATCAAGCCGCTTGGAGGCCCATGGCGAAATCAAACCGTTGAGCCGGCGACGGGCAATCCCATACTTGTCCTCAAGAAGGCCGGACATACGGTCGGGATGGAAAAGACCGAGCGGCGATTCAAATATCGGGCTGATCTGACCGCCAGCCTTCAGCGTGTAGATTGGCCGCTGTTCCATGAGTTGTTTCAGTCGTTCGGCCAGTGATGACTTGCCGCCGCCGACCGGTCCGAGCAGGTAGAGTATCTGCTTGCGCTCCTCGAGGCCCTGGGCCGCATAACGGAAATAGCCCACAATTCGCTCGATTGTGTCTTCCATGCCGTAAAAATCAGCGAACGCCGGATAAATCTTGATTGTTCGATTTAAGAAGATACGCCCGAGACGTTCGTCGGCGCTCGTGTCGACGAGTTTGGGCTCGCCAATTGCGTCCACCATTCGTTCCGACGCAGTAGCGAACATTCGCGGATCATTCCGGCATGCGAGGAGATATTCTTGCAGGCTCATCTCCTCCTGCTTCTCACTGCTGTAGATTTCAGAGAAGAGACTAAAAACGTCAGATGCTTGCATAGACATATCAACCTCCAGCCGCACGCAAATTCAAAGGAATTTGAGCTGAAGGGGCCGCCCCTCCGCTCAGAGGATTGCATGCCGAATAGTTACAGTGTCGGGTGAGTCGCTGCACTGCGCAAGACACTGATTGCTGTATTATTGTGTACAGCCAATCAAGACACAGAGATGTGTCCGCATTTAGATGACGATCACCCTTCATCGTCCTATCCCTCTTATTGGTATGTAGGAACCGTAATTGGCAAAGTGTATGGGTAATCAAAAAAGAATTTGCATGTAATGTAGCGAGCAACGAA
>NZ_JBBNAN010000312.1:0-6121 GCF_037994405.1 Phyllobacterium sp. | reverse complement strand
GCTTCTTCGCCTGATCCACCAACGTGGTCTTCATGTCGAAGCGGTCGATGGCAGGCTTGAGCGCCCGCTCGACATCGTCCTTCGTCGTGCCCTCAGCCGCGGTAAAGGCGATGCGCATGAAGAAGCGATTGGTCTGCCTGTCCCAGAACTGGTTGCTCTCGGCGATGTTGGCGCCGGTGCCGGCGAGCTCGGTTGTCACCGAGGCGACGATACCGGGCTTGTCTTCGCAGGAGAGGGTAAGCACGAAACGATGCGCATGCTCAGCCGCTTTCGATGCGGTTGAATAGTTCAGGGGCTGATGATCCATAGGTTAAACTCCAGGAAGCTCTTTCAGAAAACGGTCCAGTTCGTCACGCGGAATTCCAACCACATGTTCGGGCCCCGGATAGTTTTTCGCGTGCACATCTGCGACAAACTCGGAAAAGGCTGCGACTCTCTCCTGCTGCAAGCGGTCATACTCAGCAGTAAAATTGCGATAGACCTTGGCATGCCGCGGATAATGGCCGCGATTTGAACCGAGCACATCCTGTGCGAACAGATATTGCGCGTCGCAACCCGTGCCCGCGCCCATCGAGATCATGAACATCGGCGTACGCTCCGAGATCGCAGCTGCAACATCGACAGGAACCACCTCAATTTCCGCAGCAAAGGCGCCGGCTTCCTCCAGTGCCTTGGTCTGCCGCCAGATTTCCAGTGCGCTCTGTGCAGTCTTCCCGACAGCCTTGAAGCCGCCGGTCCATGTCGCCCTTGACGGAATGAGCCCGACGTGACCGCAGACCGGAATACCCTCGTCACGCATCCGGCGAACGGTCGCGAGACTGGCGGCGCAATAGACCGCGTCGCCACCGGCCCGCAGTGCCTTGAAAGCGGCGCGCAGATAGTCCTCGGCGGTGATGTACTCGCCATAGTCAAGCCCGGGGAATGTGAAGGCCGAAGGAGCTGCGTCACGAAACTCCGGCGTTAGCAATGACGGTGGCACTGAAAGCAGGTCGACGCGCGCCCGTTCGGCGGCTTCCGCTTCTTGAAGGCTTTCCACGCGCAGCATCGTCAACTGACGCCGGCCCTTCAACGCGAGTATATCTGCCACGGTGGGTCGTTTGCTCGTCATGTTCTATCCTGTCTATGCCGCAAGCAGCGATTTGAGTTTGACGTCTGATGCCGCCAGCTTTATGGGATCCGGCCTGGCCGTGCGGGCAATAAGCATCTCCGCAAGCCTTATGTCCTTCGCCACGGCGTTGCCTGGTCCGATGCCGCTTGCGGCAACAAGCCTGCCGTCGTCAGCAAGGTGGAAGAGGATGAAGGCGCCGTCGCCAAGATCACGGCGTATCGTCTGGTTGCCTTCATCGGCGAGGCCCGCGACCTGCAGGCCGAGATCATATTGATCCGACCAGAACCACGGGACGGCCTGGTGCGGCTCGAGCGAACCGATCATGTTGCGTGCGGCAAGGGCTCCCTGTTCCTGCGCATTGCGCCAGGCTTCGAGCCGTACACGCCGTCCGCCATAGATCGCCAGCGGGAATATGCAGCAGTCGCCGGCTGCGAAAATATCCGGGTCGTTGGTCTGCAGCCAGTCATTGACGACAATGCCATTGCCGGTTTCGAGACCGGCCGCTTCCGCCAGCGCCGTGACCGGTGTGGCCCCGATGCCGATCACAGCGAGATCAGCCGCAACTACATCACCGTTTGAAAGTGTGATAGACACATTGTCCGCATTGTCGGCAATCGAGACGATCCCGGTGTTGCAGCGGATGGCGACGCCCTCGTTCCGGTGGCGCGTGTCGATAACCTGAGCGATTTCCTCTGGGACGCCTCGCATCATGATACGGGGTTGCGCCTCGATGATCGTCACTTTGGCGCCACGCTTGCGGGCGCTTGCAGCAAGCTCAAGCCCGATGAAGCCTCCTCCAACAATAATGATCTGCGCGTCGCGTTGGAACCGCGCACGGATGGCAAGTGCATCCTCGAAGCTGCGCAGCGTGACGCAATGCTTGCTACCCGCCGCTAAGGGCAGGGCGCGCGGGACAGCTCCCGTCGCGAGCAAGAGCCGGTCGTAATCTATCTGGCGGCCATCTTCAAGCGCGACGCTCTTCACGGAGCGATTTATTGCTGAAACAGTGGATTTCCCAATAAAATCAATACACTTTTCGCTGAACTGATCTTCACCCGCGATCGTTCTCGGCAGTGGATGATCCTCTGAGACCATGGATTCTTTTGACAAAGGTGGGCGCTCGTAGGGCAGGTGCTTCTCGGTCCCGATCAGGGTCACCGGTCCCTCATAGCCGTTCTCCCTCAAGGCGAACGCGGCACGTGCGCCGCATTCCCCGGCGCCGATGATGACCATACCTTTTGCCATGGTGATCAACCGAGCTGGATGAGGACTTTGCCGGCCTCAACCTTGACTGGGTAAGTCCTCAGGTTGACACAGACTGGTGCGCCCTTGGCTTCACCGGTCTTGTAATTGAAGCGGCCATTGTGCTTGGGGCATTCGATGATTTCATCCATCACCAGGCCGTCGGCCAGATGGATATGTTCGTGAGTGCACAGGCCGTCCGTGGCGAAGTACTCGTCGTCGGGACTGCGATAGATAGCAAAAGTGCGTCCGGCGTGGTCAAATCGCATGACATCTTCTTCGTCGATGTCGTCGGATGTGCATGCCTCGATCCAGTTGCTCATGTTCATTCCTCCCTGATGTTCTTGATTGTTATTCAGCAGCAGCTGCCACTGGTTCGCTGTGGAGTTCCTCACGATATGGTTTGGCCGTTGGCGGCAATTCACGCTTGAGGAAATAGTCCTCGTTTCGCAGCTGGCGCAGGAAGGCCGGTATCATTTCGCGATAAGCGTGAAGGATCGACGGGTTGGCCGCCGGCAGATCGTGCCTGATCATCGCATGCAGCTGCGGCAGCGCGTGGTATGGCACCATCGGAAACATATGATGCTCGACGTGATAGTTCATGTTCCAGTAGATGAACCGGCTGATCGGGTTCATGAGAACGGTACGGCTGTTGAGCCGATGGTCGATGACGTTGTCGGCAAGCCCGCCATGTTGCAAAAGCCCGGTGAGGACGTGGTGCCATGCACCGTAAAGCCGTGGCAGTCCGACCAGTACCAGCGGCAGGATCGATCCCATATAGATCGACAGGGCAATGGTAACCGCATAAATGGCGGTCCAGATGCGGGCAATCTGCACGACCCTTGGCTGTTCCTGTTCGGGGATGAAGGTCTTTTCCTCGGCGCTGACGATGCCGAGCATATTGCGGACGAGGTCGCGCATGGCATGCCACACGTCGAGAATCCCGAAAAAATTCAGTACGAGGCGCAGGAGATCGGGCGGACGCATCACGGCGATTTCTGGATCCCGGCCGACGATGACCGTATCGGTGTGGTGGCGGGTATGGCTCCAGCGCCACGTGACGGGATTGCGCATGATCATGAAGCTGGCGATCTCATAGACCACATCATTCATCCAGCGGGTCTTGAACGCCGTGCCGTGACCGCATTCATGCCAGCGGCTATCCGAAGCGGAGCCGTAGAGAACGCCGTAGGCAAGCAAGAACGGCACGCACAGCCAGGTCCCCCAGAAATAGACACCGAGACCGGCGAAGACGACCATGCTTCCGAGCCAGATCGCCGTGTCGCGAAGCGCCGGGCCATCGGAGCGCTTCATCAGCTCTTTCATCTGCTTGCGCGGAATATCCGTGTGGTACCACTCCGCTGCGGCAAGGCCGGACTCGACGGCCAACTGGGAATCGCGGCCGACAAGGCTGTAATCCCGTCTGGTTGGTACGGCGAGCGCTGCTGTGTTCATTGCGAGACCTCCCTGATCATGCAACGGAATGGTTTTTACCTTCCGGCTGAGTGGCGGGGATATTACGCTTGCGCACAACTCGCCTCAATCAAGGATGACAATATTCTATCATTTTCAATCAATGGTTGGTAGAATTGAATGATAGATTCTATCATGGAGCATATAAAGTGGCGAACAGGCCGACAATTGCTGATCTGGCGCGTGAGTCCGGGGTCAGCGTCGCGACGGTCGATCGGGTTTTGAACAACCGGCTACCGGTCCGGGAGGAGACGGCGCGACGGGTCTATGAGGCAGCCAACAGCATTGGCTACCATGCCGCAGGTTTGATCCGCCAGCGTATGCGGCAGGAATTGCCGGAGTACAGGCTCGGATTTCTGCTGCAAAAGCCCGGTCACCACTTCTATCGGGAATTCGCGCGGGAGATCGAAAGCGCCGTCGCCCAAGCGCCGCATTTTCGCGGCGTCTCGGTCATCGATTTCTGTGCGTCGCAGGCGCCGGACCACATCGTGGCCAAGCTGAAATCGCTGGCGGGGCGCTGCCGCTCCATCGGTGTCGTGGCTCCCGACCACCCTTCGATCAGTGCAGCGGTCGATGAACTGAAGGCGAAAGACATCCCGGTTTTCTCGGTACTGTCGGATTTCGCGGCCGGGGTTCGCGAAGGCTATGTCGGTGTGAACAACCGCAAGGTGGGGCGCACAGCAGCCTGGATGATCACAAAAGCTGCCAAAAAGCCCGGAAAAGTCGCAATTTTCGTAGGAAGCCACCGGTTTCACGGGCATGAACTGCGCGAAATCGGGTTCCGCGCCTTCTTCCGCGAACAGGCGCCGGAATTCACCGTCCTCGACACGATGGTCAATCTGGAGACGCGGCAGATCACCCACGAGGCTATGCTGGAACTTCTCCGCCGCCATCCGGATCTCGCCGGATGCTATGTGGCGGGCGGTGGCATGGAAGGGGCAATTGCCGCCTTGCGTGAAAGCCGGATGGAGTCGCCGCCGGTGACGGTCGTCAACGAAATCACGCCGGAATCGCGAGCGGCTCTCGCCGACAATATCGTCACCATGGCAATTGCAACGCCTCTGCCGCGCCTGTGCCGGGAACTGGTGGAGCTGATGGGCCACGCCATCGAACGCGGTGCCGCCAATGCGCCGGGGCAAACTTTTCTACCGTTTGACATCTATCTGCCGGAGAACATCTAGCGGCTATTTGCACGCGGCTACACCAAAAATTGCCCGCGTCGATTGAGAATCTTGTGCGAGAATCGATGATTCTCGTGCCATTTTCCGGTATTGTCGTGCGCAATCCGGATGTTCTTGTGTGAAAATCATCTGGGATCGGGCAAACCATGTTATTTTTTCAGCGCCCATCAGAATCTATCAGAAATGATAGTTTTTCGATCAGAACGGTGATTGACTGAATGACCGCCTCAACAGATGTTTGCGCCTGACATTTGCGGCCCGGTGTAACCGCCGGCAGCAAACCCACACAGCCACGAGCCGGGAGGTATTTGGATGACCAACACAGTTTCTCACCCCGTTTTTGCGATCAACCACATGGTTGCGCCGAGCCTCTCACCGCGCGACTTCTTCCGGCTGGCGAAGTCGCTTGGCCTCAGCGACGTCGAGATCCGCAACGACCTTGACGGCAATGCGATTATCGACGGAACGTCCGCAGCGGAAGTCCGGGCACGCGCCGAGGAGGCGGGCGTTCGCATCGCCACGATCAACGCGCTGCAGCGCTTCAATGAATGGACGCCGGAGCGCGAGAAGGAAGCGATCGAGCTTGCCGATTATGCGAGGGATGTCGGCGCTATGGCGCTGGTGCTGGTTCCCGTCAATGATGGCACGGGTCAGAAGGACGGCGAGCGCCAGGCCAACCTGCGCACCGCGCTAAAGGCGCTCAAGCCCATCCTCGAAACACGCGGACTCATCGGCTTTGTCGAACCGCTCGGCTTCGAGATCTGTTCACTGCGTTCGAAACGCGAGGCGGCAGAAGCTATCGAGGCGATTGGCGGGCAGGGCCGGTTCAAACTCGTGCATGACACGTTCCATCACCATCTTGCAGGTGAGGCGGACCTCTTTCCGGCGCTGACCGGTCTTGTTCATATTTCTGGCGTGAGCGACCCTGAGGTTCTGGTCAGTGAGATGCGCGACCCGCACCGCGTCCTGGTGGACGAGGATGACCGGCTCGGCAATATCGTGCAGATGCAGGCCTTACTTGACGAGGGCTATACGGGCCTGTTCTCGTTTGAACCTTTCGCGCAAGAAGTGCAGGAACTGGAAAATCCATCGGAAGCGATTTCAGCCAGCATGGATA
>NZ_JBBNAN010000311.1:0-5539 GCF_037994405.1 Phyllobacterium sp. | reverse complement strand
GCCCAGTCGTCCGCCTGTCGAAACAACGCTGCCACTGGCACGGTGAGTGCGTTATCGGCGCGCCAAGTCGTGACATGCACGATCACCCGGTAATCATGCCCAAGCTGCGACCAGGCTTCAGGAGGATCCACGAGATCGATGATGGTGCGGACGCGCTGTTCCTCAATACCGAGTGCAGAAACCTTGAGGAACCCCGCCGGTTCGACGCGGGCAACCTTGCCCTGGATTGACGGTCCGCCCCATCCATCGATCCGCACGGGCGCGCCGGGTTTTGTCCGGACGGCGTCGGTCGACAGAAGGTCTGCAACAATCTCGAGATCACGCGGATCACCGATCTCGATCAAAGGGGCCCCTGCTTGCACCACGCCCTCGCTCTCCTGAATGATCTTCAGAATACGGCCAGTCACCGGGGCTTTCAGCTGGATGCAGCAGGCAGGATCAGATTGTACGGTGGCACCGGACGGTTCTCTGAGACGCGCAGCGACACTGGCGCGCTCGTTGCGGCGCACTTCAAGCTGGGCTTTTGCACTGGCCAGCGCAGCATCATTGGTTTCGACATCGAACTTTGCCTTGTCCAGGATCTTGGGGGCGATCGCCTTTGTGCGCGCAAGCGCAACTGCCCTCTGCAGCTCCGTGCGCGAAAAGGCGAGCGCCGCCTCAATCCGGCTCAATTCGGCTTCCGCAAGTTTTACGGCAGCTTCCGCGGCTGCCAGCGCCGCCTGCAGTTCCTCGTGCGTGCGGGCATCGTGAAAGCTTGGAATCGTCGGTTGCATCACGGCCACAACCGTTTCGTCCGCGGTGACCTGATCGCCGACGTGCCGAGGCGGCGAAATTCTCAAGACTGTGCCGGTGATCGGAGCGGACACTGTGTAGACGTGCTGGACACGCGTCTTGGCCTCGTCGTCAATCGTCACTTCCATTGGTCCTTTCATCACCGTCGCAAGGTCGACGGCGATCGGCTGCGGCCATGCGAACCAGAACGTTGCAAGGGCTATCGCTCCCAGTACCGCCGCCGCCGTAATTCGCTTCATTATGACAGCGCGCATGGGCTAATCCCTTGTCTTGAGGACAGTTACGAGATCAAGCCGGTTAATTCGTCGGCGTATGATGAGAGCAGAAAGTACGGCTGCGGTGATTACAATTACGCTGGCAAAGACGTAGGTGGATTGTTCGATCACCAGGCGCACGCGCATTAGTTCACCCGCCAGATTTGTCTGCATGATCCAGGCGAGGCCATAGCCCATGACCCAGCCCGGCGGTTGAGCTATTAATGTGAGCAAGGAAAGTTCGAGGAGCAGAATGCGCAACACTTCACCCCGCGTGAAACCGAGGACACGCAGGCTCGCCAGTTCCCGCGCGCGCTCTGACAGCGAGATGCGTGCGCTGTTATAGACGACACCGAACGCTATGACGGTCGCTAGGGCAGTGTAAATCCCCGCCATAGTCGTAACCATCAGCGCCACCACTGCGCGGAAGTTCGTCAGCGACACACGCTGCAGCGCCAGACCGCTGACGACCGGCATGCCTTTGACGGTGTCGTAGAACCGCTCAAGCGCATTCTCGTCGAGGCTCACGTTGACGCTGTTAACGGCCGGCGATTCGCGCATCAACCGAGCAAGAGCCTCAGCATCCATCATGCCCCGGATGCCGAAATAATCCTCCACAAGCGCTGTAACTGGAAGGCTAACAGTCCGCCGCGACCCTTCCAGCAGGTCGACCTCGACAGCATCGCCAACTTTCACCCCGAGGACGTGCGCGAGCATGCTCGACATGGCCAGGCCCGCTTCCGGCAGCACGACGGGTCGCAGGTCAACGTCGATGATGCGATTAAGATCGGCGTTGCGCGGCCTGCTGCTTATCATTATGCGACGCTCTACATTGCCATTGCGTATGCGGACAGGCACCTCCCGATGGGGTTCGGCTGCAAGCACGCCCGGCAACCGCGCGATTTGCATGACGACCTCCTGCGGGCGCTTCTCGACGAAGCTGACAGTGGCATCCTGACGGTCAGCCAGGAAGTATGTGACGTCGACGAGCTGCTCCATTGTATCGCGGGTGAAAAGGGAAACAACCAGTATTGCCGTAGCGAGTGCCATGCCAAGCGACGTGAAAATTGCCCTGATCGGATGGCGAGTGATGTTGCGCAACATCATCGTGGTCGGTTGCGAGATGAACTGGTCGAGCGCGAAATTCGCGGGCAGCAGTCGCCGGTAGCGCGGCGGCGTCGGCGGCTGCATTGCCACGGCAGGCGGCAGCCTGACGACATCGCGAAGAGCGCGGACAGCTCCCACCGCGGCGGCAAGGAGGCTCAGCGCGGCGGCGATGACATAGAGGTCCGGACTCTTGGTGAACACCAGGAATGGAAAATGGAAAAAGTCCCCGAACAAATTGGTGATGTACATCCCCAGCCACGTTCCCACAGCGGTGCCGATCACTATGCCGATCGTTGCGATGAGGATGACGAACTTGAGGTAGTGCAAGACAATGCTACTGTTGCGATATCCCAAAGCTTTCATGAGCCCGATCTGCTCGCGTTCGAGCGCGACAAGGCGGCCGAGTGTGAGGTTGACCAGGAACGCCGACACCAGGAGGAAGATCGGCGGCAGCGTTCGGCTCATATTGTTGAGCATGTCGAGCTCATGGTCGAGCCAGGCATGTGACGTCTGATCTTTCCGCCCATATGCGGCCCGTCCACCGTAGCTGGAGAGCAAGTCATCGAGGCGGGCGATGATTTCGCGCTCGGAGGTTCCGCGCAACAGCTTGACACCGACGGAAGAGAACGCGCCGTCGAGATCGTAGGCGCTGGCAAGGGCCTTCTCAGACATCCAAATGAGGCCGAAGCGCCGATCGTCCGGCATGATGTCACCTGGTCCCACCGCATAAATGAACTCGGGAGACAATGCGATCCCGACAATCACCAGTTCACGTTTGCGTCCATTCAGTATCGCCGAGAAGCGGGACCCGGGGGCAAAGCCATGGGCCTTGGCAAAGCCCTCGTTGACGACAACCTCTTCGGTTCGTCCCGGCTCCGGAACGCGGCCCATTCGCATATAAAGCCGATTGAGCGAGGGCTCGCCGATGTCGGGCAGGGAAATGATTTGCCCGGTGGCTGGCTCCAGGTAATTCGGAATGTCGAGCAATGCGAGCTTGGCGATCCGCACGTCCACGGCCGCAACGCCGGGGATCTCCGCGATCTGATCGACAAGAGTTCTCGGCGCGCGTCTGACTTCGGCAAAGACATCGGCAAATCGATGTCTTTCGTAGTAGGCGGCACGCGTTTCGTCGAGGGATCGATAGGACCCGACAGCAAGAATGAGGGTTGCCACGCCGCCGGCAATGACGAGCGCGATTGCAAGCGCCTGTGCCCAAAGCCGGATAACATCGCGAAAAAGCTTGATGTCCAGGGCACGCACCGCATTCACCAACTGAGAGCGGCGGCTGCCTGGCGCGCCTTGTTCTTGTGCATGCGGGAGATTTGGCCATCTGCAAAGAACAGAACGCGATCAGCGACATCCTGGATGCTGGCGTTGTGGGTAATGATAAGGGTCGTGGTACCAAGCTGGGTGTTGACACTCAGCAAAGCCTCGATCACCCGAATTCCGGTCTTGGAATCCAATGCGCCTGTCGGCTCATCGCAGAGCAACACATCGGGCCGTTTGGCGATGGCTCGGGCAATGGCGACACGCTGCTGTTCGCCGCCCGAGAGCTGGGCCGGGAAGTGATGCATCCGCGTCTCAAGTCCAACGAGCGCGAGGGCTTCGTCGGGACGCATTGGATCAGAGGAAATCTCGGTCACCAGCGCGACATTCTCATAAGCTGTCAGGCTCGGGATCAAATTGTAGAATTGGAACACGAACCCGACATGCTGGCGGCGGTAGGCCGTCAGCCCGCGATCATCGAGGTTGGTCAGATCGAGGTTCCTGAAGAACAACTGGCCGCTCGTGGCATGATCCAGTCCCCCCATGATGTTGAGAAGCGTCGACTTCCCGCTTCCGGACGGTCCGAGAAGCACCACCACTTCGCCAGCGTATATCTTTAGGTCCAGTCCGCGCAACGCGAGCACCTGCATCTCGCCGGAGATGTATGTCTTGGTCAGAGCTTTCGCGGCGAAGATGATATCGGACATGGCTGTCACGCCGACAGAAGCTTCGAAAGATCCGGGCAAGCCTCGGCCGCACCTACGAAGCGCAGGAGCAGGCCGTCGGGCGGCTTTTCCAGGCACGGTGAATCGAGCGGACCCTCACGGTTGAGATCCAGCGGTGGCGCTTTGCCGGTGTGCTTATGGGTAGTGCAACTGTCGGTAGGCCGGTGCAGGCCATGCCGATCGCTCCTTTGCCCGATGCCAATCTTTCCTTGTGTGTATGGTGCCCAAAGCTCGCATTCATGTCTCATCTGCCAACCTCCACCTTGGCACTGCGCCCAGCCCTTCGCTCCACCCAAAAGAGGCAGACGCAACTCGCCCAAAGCAGGGCAAGGGCTAGCAGAATCCACCTGAAATCGGAGGCGATGACGAAGTTAACGATAGCCATCCATCCGATCGACGCGGCGCCAGCGACCAGTATGCCCAGGCCCGCCACCCAGTCATGCTGCCGGAACGATGTTGCGGCGATTGTGACTGTCAGAACGCCGGCAGCGGTGGCATATCCGCCCAGGACGCGAAAAACGAGAAGCAGCCAAATTGCCATGCGAGGCTGCTCGGCCTGCAACTGCGCGAGAGACAAGCCGATGAAGCGCATGTCCTCGGGCAACAATGGCTGGCGCAGGACCAGGAAGAATATCCCGATGGCGATCAACGCTACCCCCAACGCAAACAGCAAGATTGAAGAGAGCGGCCAGGACACGCCAGCGGGCTGCATGACAGCGCTCGCTTAGGTGCTGCCGCCGTGGCGGGGTGCCGCGCCGGGCCCAATCAGGCGACCCCATCGCGGAATAAACCCCGGCACGTCGGCCATGTATGATCGGTAGGCATCGCCGAACGAGGCAAGCGCTTCGCGCTCTTCGCTGTGTGCGAGCTTTACGTACATGACGACGAGCACAGGAAACATTGCAAGCGTCAGCAGCGTCGGCCATTGCACCAGGAAACCGAGCAGGACCAGAATGAACCCGGCATATTGCGGGTGACGGACGTAGCTATATGGCCCGGTCGCTGCGAGGTCATGACGCTGCTGCGCCTCGTAGAGCACGCGCCACGCCGAGGCGATCACCCAAAAGCCGCCACCGATCAGGACGAAGCTCAGTATATGGAACGGCCCGAAATGTGGGTTCGCTTTCCAGCCGAACATCATCTCGGTGAGGTGGCCCGCATCATGGGAGAACCAATCGACACCCGGGTAGCGGGACTGAAGCCAACCTGACAGGAAGTAGATGGTCAGCGGAAATCCGTACATCTCGGTGAACAGCGCGACGAGAAACGCACTGAACGCGCCGAACGAGCGCCAGTCGCGCGCCGTTCGCGGCTTGAAAAAAGTATAGGCAAACAGGATGAAAATGACCGAGTTGACGATCGCTAGGCCCCATAGGCCGTAGGCTGGCATTTCGG
>NZ_JBBNAN010000310.1:0-37825 GCF_037994405.1 Phyllobacterium sp. | reverse complement strand
TGACCGCGCTTACGGAGACGCCAAGCTCCTCCGCTGCCTTTGGTAGCGACCCCAGCCGGCCGATCGCTTCGACCGCTTTCAGCCCGTTGAGGTGAAGTCTGTTCAGATTCTTCATCAAGATTTTCTTAATACAGGTTTCGGCAATCTGGATTGCGACTTGCACCAGATGTCAACAAAATAGCGTATATTTCGGATTTCAGGGATAGACGAAATGAAGATTTTCTCTCTGCTTCGAGCTTTGCCGCTATGGCTCCGCGACAATCAGGTTCAGGCAAGTCGCAATGCCGATGTCGACTGGCGCCGTGATCCACTGTCGCATCCGGCGTTACGGACCATGTGCCTCGATCAGCTGGCAGATCTGCCGTTCGACCCTCGCGCCGTTCTCAGGCAGTGATCGACAAAACAAAAGAGGGCCCTCGCGAACGGGGGGCCACTTTGCTTCTGCGACATGTGAATTACTTGAACAGGATAGCCGCCTGTTGCAGCGTCATCCACACACCCCAGAGTATCGGGATTCCAACCGCCGCCCAGGCGAGAGCTGCCTTCGCATCGAGCCCGCCATGTCCTATCCCGAATGAGCCGCTTGGCCCTGCATCAGCCGTTTTCGTCTTGGCCTGAAGGGCTGCAACTTCAGCATCGGACATGAACCATTTCGATGCCAGGGGCTTGACGAAAAAGTTGGCGATTAAGCCGAGCGCGAGCATCCCGGCGAGGATGTACATGGTGCGGTCATAGACCTGGTCGCGCGGCACGCCGGCACTGATCTGGAACTCACGAATATAGTTGACGACAACCGGCCCGACGATGCCGGCCGTTGCCCATGCCGTGAGCAGACGGCCATGGATCGCGCCGACAAACTGTGTTCCGAATATATCGGCAAGATAGGCCGGGACCGTAGCGAAGCCGCCGCCATACATAGACAGGATCACGCAGAAGATGGCAACGAAGAGCGCCTGGCTGCCCATGTGCGCGGTGGTTGGCGCCAAGGCATAAAGGACGATGCCGAGGGCAAAGAAGGTGAAATACGTCGCCTTGCGCCCCAAGCGATCGGACAGCGAAGCCCAGAAAAAGCGGCCGCCAATGTTGAAGAGCGAGAGCAGTCCTGCAAAGCCTGCCGCAATGGATGCGATGGCGGTCTTCTGCGATGGATCGAGCTGGGTGAAGCCCACATCCGGCAGGCCGATCAACTTGCCGGCAAAGATCTCCTGTAGCATTGGAGACGCCATACCGATGACACCGATTCCGGCGGACACATTCAGGCAGAGCACGGCCCAGATCAGCCAGAATTGCTTTGTCTTGTGTGCATCCCTGAGGTGCACGTGGCGAGTGGTGATCATCGCCTTGGCGTCGGCCGGCGGTGTCCAGCCTTCCGGGCGCCAGTTGGCTGGGGGAATGCGATAGCCGAAGGCGCCGCAGATCATGAAGACAAAATAGCCGGCGGCCATCACCAGGAAGGTCTGCCAGACGCCAACGGACTCGGGCGTCTTGAAGTGGTTCATCAACAGATTGGCGAGCGGCGCGCCGATCATCGCGCCGCCGCCAAATCCCATGATTGCCATGCCGGTGGCCATACCGCGACGATCCGGAAACCATTTGATCAGGGTCGAAACGGGGGAAATATAGCCGAGGCCGAGGCCGACACCACCGATGACGCCTGAGCCAAGCCACATCAGCCAAAGCTGGTGGGCGATGACGCCGAATGCGGCGAGTACCATGCCGCCGCACCAGCACAGCGCCGAAACGACACCCGCCTTACGCGGGCCAACCCGTTCGAGCCAACCGCCCCAGATGGCGGCAGAACAACCAAGCAGGACGAAGAACAGCGTATAGATCCAGCCAAGGTCACTGACCCGCCAGTCGCAGCTTGTGGTGAACAGGGCAGTCAGCAGATTGAGGTCGGCACAGGCAACCGATTGTTCGACGCCTATTGCGCGCGACAGTGGCAGCCAGAAGACGCTGAAACCATAGGCCATGCCGATGCAAAGATGGATAGCGAGAGCAGCAGGTGGAACCAACCAGCGGTTGAAACCTGCCTTGGCAACGATGCGCTCCCTGTCCAGAATACCCGGACTGCCTATTATGCCTGCTTCTGCACGATCTGTTACTGACATGACAAGTTTCTCCCCCCACCAACTGGTAGACCATTCATGTTCAAAAACGTGATAAATCAGCTATATTCGGAGTTTCCTCGCAATTGCCGAGAGCCGGCATTAAGCGAAGTGTGTCAGGCCGGAACCGGCCCAGGCTTGCGGATTTGTTTTGCGGCTTCGATAACGAGAGGATCAAGGCCGCTGTCGTCCTGTTCGAGGATGCTGAAAAGCTGAGCGCGCATGCGCGGTTCCCAGAAATGATTGATGTGATCGGCAACACCCGCCACCGCCTCGTCCTTTGGCTGTGTGTGGAAGAACGTTGCTATCTGGTTCGCCATGTAGACGAGCTTGTCTGCGGTAGACTTGTGACTTTCACTATCCATATTGCACCAATCGTACTGTGGGACTTTGAACGAGGGTCGATGCTGCCGGGTCCGGGTTGGGTTTGGTGCTCGGACTGCTCAGCGTGACATCCTCTGCAATCTTATTCCCCGCCAGCGGGATACGCTCATGCCGCGTGAATATATCGAATTCGTCCCCGCGCACCAGCGCAATCAGCGTCATACCGGCTGCCTGTGCCGTCCGGATCGCCAAGGCCGTTGGCGCAGATACAGCAATCAGGATGGGAGCGCCGATGATCGCGGTCTTCTGCACCATCTCGATGGACACGCGGCTGGTGATGACAACCGCGCCGGTTCCACCCTTGGTGGCTGATCGGCATAGCGCACCGGCCAATTTGTCCAGCGCGTTGTGGCGGCCGACATCCTCGCGCGCGGCAACGATGCCCTTGCCGGGCACATAAAAGCCGGCGGCGTGAACGGCACCGGTTTCACCATGAAGTGGTTGAACTGCTGACAAGAGCTTTACCGCCTGAGCGATTTCATCCGGCGTCAGTTTGAGTTTGGTTTTGCCAACCGAAGCAACCGGCTTCAGCGCCTGCTCGATCGACTCGATGCCGCACAGGCCGCAGCCGACGGGTCCAGCCATGCGACGGCGACGATCCGTTAGCTCCTTGCCTGCTTCACTGGCAAGACGTATCTGGATATCGATGCCCTCGTCATGTTCCTCAACAGCAATTTCGCTGATCTCATCGACCCGGGAGATAATGCCTTCGGACAAGCTGAAGCCGACAGCGAAATCCTCCGCATCAGCTGGCGTCGCCATCATGACCGCATGGGTCGTGCCGTTGTAGCTGAAGGCGACCGGGGTTTCTTCCGGCACCAATCGACTATCGGTCGCGTAGATCTCACCGCTGCCCTTGCGGCGGCGGGTGATGCGCGGCACTGACAGTCGTGTGGCGCGCGCGGCCATTGTTATTCAGCCGCGTCCAGCACGGGCGAAATGCGTCGGCTCTGGCGCGCCTGCTCATCATACTTGACCTGCCAGTCGCTCGGGCCATTCGAGGCGCCGACCTGGACAGCCGTAACCTTGTATTCAGGGCAGTTGGTCGCCCAGTCGGAAAAGTCCGTGGTAATCACATTGGCCTGCGTCGTCGGATGGTGGAAGGTCGTATAGACCACACCCGTCGATACACGATCGGTGATGAGCGCCCGCAGGGTGGTTTCACCCGAGCGGCTCGTGACCTTCACCCAATCCCCATCACGGATGCCACGCTGTTCGGCATCATGGGGATGGATTTCAAGCCGATCCTCTTCATGCCAGATGACATTGTCCGTGCGGCGCGTCTGCGCGCCCACATTATACTGCGACAAAATACGGCCCGTCGTGAGCAGCAGCGGGAAGCGCGGTCCGGTCCGCTCGTCAGTCGCGACGTATTCGGTGCGGATGAACTTGCCCCTGCCGCGTGCAAAGCTCTCGATGTGCATGATCGGCGTTCCCAAAGGTGCCTTTTCATTGCAGGGCCACTGGACCGAACCTTCCTTGTCGAGCAGATCGAAAGACACGCCGGCAAAGCTTGGCGTTGTCAGTGCAATTTCATCCATGATCTCGGAAGGATGCATATAGTTCCAGTTCAGGCCCATTGTCTTGGCAAGGTTCTGTGTAATTTCCCAATCAGCATAGCCATTTTTCGGGCTCATCACCTTGCGCACGCGATTGATGCGGCGCTCGGCATTGGTGAAAGTGCCATCCTTTTCAAGGAAGGTCGAACCTGGCAGGAAGACGTGGGCATAGTTGGCAGTTTCGTTGAGGAAGAGGTCGTGCACGACGACGCATTCCATCGCAGCGAGACCGGCGGCAACATGCTTGGTATCGGGGTCGGACTGAAGAATATCCTCGCCCTGAATGTAGATGCCTTTGAAAGTGCCATCGACCGCGGCATCGAGCATGTTGGGGATGCGCAGACCCGGCTCGTCCTGCAGCTTCACGCCCCATAGCTTGTCGAAGATATCGCGCGTCGACTCATCAGAAATGTGGCGGTAGCCCGGCAGTTCATGCGGGAAGGATCCCATGTCGCAGGAACCCTGAACATTGTTCTGGCCACGCAGCGGGTTCACCCCGACGCCCTTGCGGCCGATATTGCCGGTCGCCATGGCGAGGTTGGCGATGGCCATGACGGTGGTCGAGCCCTGGCTGTGTTCGGTAACGCCGAGACCATAGTAGATGGAGCCGTTGCCGCCGGTTGCGAACAGACGAGCGGCCTCGCGCAGCAACTGAGGAGAAACGCCGGAAATCTGCTCGATGGCTTCGGGGCTGTGTTCCGGCGAGGAAACAAAGGCTGCCCAATCCTGGAATTCGTCCCAATCGCAACGTTCGCGAATGAATTTCTCGTCGAACAGGCCCTCAGTGACAATGACATGCGCCATCGAGGTGACAACTGCGACGTTGGTGCCGGGACGCAGAGGCAGATGATATGACGCTTCCACATGCGGTGTACGCACAAGATCGATACGACGCGGATCGACGATGATCAGCTTCGCGCCCTTGCGCAGGCGCTTCTTCAGGCGCGAGGCGAAGACCGGATGGCCATCAGTCGGATTGGCACCGATGATCATGACCACGTCGGTATGCTCGACACTGTCGAAATCCTGAGTGCCTGCCGAGGTACCAAAGGTCTGTTTCAGACCGTAGCCTGTTGGCGAATGGCAGACGCGGGCGCACGTGTCGACATTGTTGTTGCCGAAGCCGGCGCGAACCAGCTTCTGGACAAGGTAAGTCTCTTCATTGGTACAGCGGGAAGATGTGATGCCACCAATGGAATTGCGGCCATACTGGTACTGGATACGGCGGAATTCATTCGCCACATGCTTATATGCTTCATCCCACGTGACTTCACGCCACGGATCCGAGACCTTCTCGCGGATCATCGGATTTAGGATGCGATCCTTGTGGGTCGAGTAGCCATAGGCAAAGCGGCCCTTGACGCAGGAATGGCCGCGATTGGCCTTGCCATCTTTCCAGGGCACCATGCGCACCAGCTCTTCGCCGCGCATCTCGGCCTTGAACGAACAGCCGACGCCGCAATAGGCGCAGGTCGTGACCTTTGAATGTTCAGGCTGGCCGATCTGAATGACCGACTTTTCCGTCAGCGTCGCGGTCGGGCAAGCCTGTACACAAGCGCCGCACGACACGCATTCACTGTCGACGAAATTTTCGTGCGCACCGGAAGCAACACGGCTGTTGAAGCCGCGACCCTCGATGGTCAGCGCGAATGTGCCCTGCACTTCCTCGCAGGCGCGCACGCAGAGCGAGCAGACAATGCATTTCGACGGATCATAGGTGAAGTACGGATTGGATTCATCCTTTGGCAGCCAGCGGTCGTTGGCAACGACACCGGCCTTGGCGAAAACGTGGTTTTCACCTTCATAGCCGTAGCGAACGTCGCGAAGGCCGACAGCGCCCGCCATGTCCTGCAATTCGCAATCGCCATTGGCAGCGCAGGTCAGGCAATCGAGTGGATGGTCAGAGATGTAGAGCTCCATCACACCCTTGCGGATGTCCTTCAGACGCTGGGTCTGGGTGCGGACAACGAGCCCTTCCATGGCAGGCGTCGTGCAGGAGGCGGGAGTGCCATTGCGGCCCTCGATCTCGACAAGGCAAAGGCGGCAGGAGCCGAACGCGTCAACCATGTCGGAGGCGCACAGCTTTGGTACCTTGATGCCGGCTTCCATCGAGGCACGCATGATCGACGTACCTTCGGGCACAGTAACCTCATTTCCGTCGATGGTCAGCGTGATCATCTTCTCCGAGGTGCTGGCGGGTGTGCCGTAATCGATTTCTTGGATCAGGGACATCTTAAGCTCCTATTATTCCGCAGCGTTGGCCGCAAGGTGCGTACTTGGGGCCGGGCGGAAATCTTCAGGAAAATGCGTCAGCGCACTCATGACGGGATAGGGCGTGAAGCCGCCCAGGGCACACAGCGAGCCGAACTTCATTGTATTGCACAAATCGGTCAGAACTTCGATTTGCTTCGCGGGTTCGATATTGGCCGAGATACGATCAACGACCTCGACGCCACGTGTCGAGCCTATGCGGCAAGGCGTACACTTGCCGCAGGATTCAACCGCGCAGAATTCCATGGCAAAGCGCGCTTGCTTCAGCATATCGACTGTGTCGTCAAACACCACGAGCCCGGCGTGACCGATCAAACCATCCCTGGCGGCGAAGGCTTCATAGTCGAAGGGCGTATCAAAGAGTTCGCGCGGGAAATAGGCGCCAAGCGGTCCTCCAACCTGTACGGCCTTGACCGGACGGCCGGTGGCCGTGCCGCCGCCTATTTCGTCGACGATTTCGCCAAGCGTCAGCCCGAACGCTGTTTCATAGAGGCCGGCATGCTTGACATTACCGGCGATCTGCAGCGGGATCGTGCCGCGCGAACGACCCATGCCGAAATCCTTGTAGAAAGCGGCACCCTTGTCGAGAATGACCGGAACGGAAGCGAGCGAAATCACATTGTTGATGACGGTCGGCCTGCCGAAAAGGCCCTTGTGCGCAGGGAGCGGCGGTTTGGCACGGACGATGCCACGGCGACCCTCGAGGCTTTCGAGCAGTGCGGTTTCTTCGCCGCAGACATAAGCGCCTGCGCCGACGCGCACCTCGATGTCGAAGGCATAGGAAGAACCAAGGACGGACTGCCCCAGAACGCCCGCCCTGCGGGCAACGTCGAGCGCTTCATTCATGACGGCAATGGCATGAGGATATTCGGAGCGCGTGTAGATATAGCCCTTGGTCGCACCAACGGCGATGCCGGCGATCGCCATGCCCTCGATCAGCACGAACGGATCGCCTTCCATGATCATTCGATCGGCAAAGGTGCCGCTATCGCCCTCATCGGCATTGCAGACGATGTATTTCTGCTCGCCTTTGGTATCAAGGACGGTCTTCCATTTGATGCCGGTCGGAAAACCCGCACCGCCACGGCCACGCAGACCTGACTCTGTTACCTGCGCCACGATTTCGGCAGGCGTCAGTTTCAGCGCGTTCTCGAGTCCCTTCATGCCATCATGGGCGCGGTAGTCTTCGAGGGAAACAGGATCGGTTATGCCGCAGCGGGCAAAGGTAAGACGCGTCTGTTTGGCGAGGAACGGCAGTTGGTCGGTAAGGCCGAGCCAAAGCGGGTGCACCCTGCTCTCGGCGATGCCGTTGTCGAGCAGCGCAGTCACATCGGAGGCCTTGACCGGGCCATAGGCGACGCGGCCGTTCGGCGTGTCGACTTCAACCATGGGCTCAAGCCAATAAAGGCCGCGCGAGCCATTGCGGACGATCCGCGCGTCGAGATTGCGCGTTTCGATTTCTGCCTGGAGTTTCCTGGCCACTTTTTCGGCCCCAAGCGCGAGAGCGCCGGAATCACGCGGAACATAGAAGGTGACCGTCATAGCCGCACCTCCGTCGCGATTTCTTCAAGCGTTTCAGCGTCAAGGCGGCCAATGACCTCGCCATCGAGCATCGCCGAAGGTGCGCAGGCACAGAGGCCGAGACAATAAACAGGTTCGAGTGTCACGGCGCCATCAGCTGTGGTGCCATGCCAATCCACACCGAGCAGCTGGCGCGCCCGATCAGCGAGCGCCTCGCCGCCCATGGACTGACAAGCTTCAGCCCGACAGAGCTTCAGCACGTGGCGGCCAAAAGGATGATCACGATAGTCATGATAGAAGGTGAAAACGCCATGGACCTCGGCGCGGGAGATGTTGAGGGCTTGCGCAATCAACGGCAGCGTTTCCTGCGGCACATAGCCGAACTCGTCCTGCAATTCGTGCAGGATTGGAAGCAGAGGACCTTCTTTGCCCTTCAGTTGATCGATAATGCCTATCGCCCTTGCGGCGATATCGGTACTTGCGCTCTGCATATCGTGCAGGTCCTCCCTTGTTTTCTCCCCATTTCTTGGAACAGATCAAAATTACCACCCAATATCAATATAGCAGACTCGTCGGACGATAGAAATTTTCTATCAAACCATCTTCAAGCTGAGGGCTAGTGCGCGTGCCTCGTGCAGCAGGGCGGAAACCAGCGGCGTGTGGGGCTCGCGATCTGCCGCGACAAGCCCGACGAGGTGGCGCGCATCGGGCTCCACAATCGGAATAGAGCGGATAGGTTCGGCAAATCCTAGCGTTTCGGCAAGGTTGAGCGGCATGATGCTCGCCCATTTCCCGGTGCGAATATGCGAGAACAGAACGATCATCGAGTTTGATTCGAGCGTGGGGTGGACCTCAACGCCCGCTTCCTCAAGATGTTTGTTGATCAGCCGGCGATTTTGCATGTCGATTGTCAGGAGACAGAGCGGCAAATGCCCAACCTCGGCCCAGGTGACGGACTCGCGGTCGGAATAGGTATTGCCTGCAGAAGTGATGAGCTGATAGCGCTCCGAATAAAGTGGCACCGACGTGACCCGTCCAAGCGGTTCATTGTCGAGATAGCTTATGCCCACATCGATCTCGAAATTGCTGAGAAGCGTCAGCACCTCAAGCGACGTGCGTGATGTTATGGAGAACGTCACATCCGGATGCTTTTCGCGAAACGGCGTGGTCAGCCGCGAGACCATGGCAAGCGCCGTCGGAATGGCCGCGATCTGGACATGGCCGGCAAGACCAAAGCGGGCGGCGCGAATTTCTTCGCGCATCGTCCGTGTATCGCCGACGATGCGCCGGGCCCACTCAAGCACGCGCTGGCCTTCGGAGGTTAATCCCTTGAAGCGTGAACCACGCTGCACAAGCACAACGCCCAGCGTATCCTCAAGCTGGCGGATTGCGGCGGAGAGCGTTGGCTGAGTAACACCGCATTCTTCCGCCGCCCGGCCGAAATGCTGATGGCGCGCCAAGGCGATGAAAAATTCCAGCTTGTCGATCATAGGGGTCCATCCTCCGGAGTGACCCTAACGAGGATTATATCGTATCAGCAAGGCAAGTTTTCAAACGGTGAGGAACCTGCCAATCCTTCCTACCTGCCGTCAGACCGAATCGTCGAGGTCGACCTGAAGAACCGCGGCGATTTTTTCATTGCCGACATTCCACCTTCCTTTTTGCCGTTCTGGATATCGGACATGTAGGAGGCACTGATTCCGACTTTCTCCGCCAGGTGCCGGTTCGATAAGCCGCGATATTCGCGCCAGACACGAACTTTGTTTTCACCATCAAGAATGCGGTCAACAATTCCGGATGGGATCAATTCTTCTTCGCCAGCTGCGATCCGTGCCTTGACTTTGTCATAGGCAGCAATGTCATGCGCATCTCAGCATTATTGACCAGCTTTTCGCAAAGCGCGCGTGGCATCACCACAATTTCGTCGCCGCTCGGCGTCTTAAAGATCGTAGTCTTGTTTATGGCTATCGTAATTCATAAATGCCGCCACGCGGGCCAATTTCAACAATACTTATCACGTTGCCATCTTCGTCAAATATCACGCAACCTGTAGCCGTTTCGACCCTGTAACTTTATGGGCCCTATACGGTCAGGAACTTGCGCACGTCCGGCCTGTCCAGGCTGGCGGCGTCGCCGGAATGGACGATCTCGCCGCGGTCCATGATATAGACGTGATCGGCCAGCTCCCGGCAGAAATCGAGATATTGCTCGACCAGCAGGATGGCGAGCCCGGCCTGATCACGCAGATACTGGATGGCCCTGCCGATATCCTTGATGATCGATGGCTGTATACCTTCCGTTGGTTCGTCGAGGACCAGCAGTTTTGGCCGCGTCACCAGCGCGCGCCCGATGGCGAGTTGTTGCTGCTGACCACCGGAGAGATCGCCGCCCCGCCGTCCAAGCATGGTTTTCAGAACCGGAAACAGCTCAAAGACTTCCGGCGGCACATTGCGATTGCCGCGCTTGGCAGCGGCAAAGCCGGTGGCCAGATTCTCGCGCACGGTGAGCAGGGGGAATATCTCGCGCCCCTGCGGGACAAAAGCGATACCGGCACGAGCCCGGTCATAGGGTGGTTTCTTGGCGAGGGGCGATCCGTCGAAACTGATCGAGCCGGACGATAGCGGGTGCTGGCCGACGATGGCCCTGAGCATGCTGGTCTTGCCGACACCATTGCGGCCCAGAACGCAGGTGATCGATTGGGGCTTAACCTCCAGTGACACCCCACGCAGGGCCTGAGCAGCACCATAATGGAGGGAGGCATTTTCAACCGTCAGCATAGGAGAATTCCTTTTCACCTTCCAAGATAGACCTCGATCACGCGCTGGTCATTGCTGACGAAATCGAGCGAACCTTCCGCCAGTACCGACCCCTCGTGCAGGCAGGTCACCTTCACATCAAGCTCGCGCACGAAATGCATGTCGTGTTCGACAACAAGTACCGAGCGGGTCTTGGCGATCTCGCGCAGCAGTTTGGCCGTCTCGGCGGTCTCAGCATCGGTCATCCCGGCGACCGGCTCATCAACCAGCAGCAATTTGGGGTCCTGTGCCAGGAGCATGCCGATCTCGAGCCATTGCTTCTGGCCGTGCGATAAATTTGCGGCGAGCCAGTCGCGCTTTTCGTTGAGGCGGATCGTATAAAGGATATCGTCGATCCGCTCGGCTTCATCGTGGCTCTGGCGATGAAATAACGTCGAGAATGCCGATCTTGGGCCGGAAAGCGCCAATACCAGATTGTTCTCGACCGTGTGACTTTCGAATACGGTCGGCTTCTGGAACTTGCGTCCGATACCAAGCAGTGCGATTTGCGCCTCGTCGTGCTTGGTGAGGTCCACATCGCCGTTGAAATAAACATCGCCTGCATCCGGCCTGGTCTTGCCGGTGATGATGTCCATCATCGTGGTTTTACCGGCACCGTTAGGCCCAATGATCGCGCGCATCTCACCCGCCTGCAACACGAGCGACAGATTGTTAATCGCACGAAAACCGTCGAAGGAGACCGAAACACCGTCGAGATAGAGCAATGTATCTTGGGCTTTCATGATCTATTCCGCTGCCTGAGGTTCGGGGAGTTGTGTTGCTATCGTGTCCGTGGAAGCCGAAACCGCAGCTTCACCTTTCTTTCGCGCGGCACGATCCGCCTGCTTCGTTTTCCACGAGCCATAGAGACCGAGGATGCCCTTCGGCAGGAACAGAGTGACGATGATGAACAGCGCGCCCAAAGCAAACAGCCATATTTCCGGGAATGCGGCTGTAAAATAGGTCTTGCCGAAATTGACCAGCACCGCGCCAATGATGGGACCGATGATCGTCCCGCGGCCACCGACAGCCACCCAGATAACCGCCTCGATCGAGTTGGCTGGCTCGAACTCCGAGGGGTTGATGATGCCGACCTGCGGCACGTAAAGTGCACCAGCAATTCCCGCCATCATGGCGGATATGGTCCATACAAAGAGCTTGTAGCGATCGACGCGATAGCCGAGAAAGCGCATGCGGCTCTCGGCATCGCGTACACCCACAAGCACCTTGCCGAGCTTGGAGCGGACGATGAAGCTGGTCACGAACACGGCGAGCGCGAGAAACAGCGCAGTCGCCGCGAACAGCATGGAACGGGTGCTGTCCGCCTGGACGTTGAAGCCGACAATATCCTTGAAATCAGTGAGGCCGTTGTTGCCTCCGAATCCCATATCGTTACGGAAGAAGGCGAGAAGCAGCGCGTAGGTGAGGGCCTGGGTGATGATCGAAAGATAGACACCGGTAACACGCGAGCGAAAAGCAAGCCAGCCAAAGCCGAAAGCCAGAACACCCGGAACCAGCACCACCATCAGGGCCGCGAACCAGAAACTGTCAAAACCATGCCAGAACCACGGCAATTCCTTCCAATTGAGGAAGACCATGAAATCCGGAAGGACCGGATCGGCGTAGACGCCGCGCGGGCCGATCTGGCGCATCAGATACATGCCCATGGCATAGCCTCCCAACGCGAAAAAAGCGCCGTGACCAAGCGATAGAATGCCGCAGAAGCCCCAGACCAGATCCAGTGCTACAGCCAGCATGGCATAGGTCAGATATTTGCCAATCAGCGAAACGAGATAGGTAGGAATGTGAAAGGGCGAGGCTACCGGAAGCAGGAGATTGGACAAGGGTACCAGCAGAGCGATGGCGACGAGCAATCCGATGACAACTGTGCCGCGCCGATCAACATGGGTAAAAAACCAACGGGTTATCATGCCTCTATGGCCCTTCCCTTGAGTGCGAAGAGACCGCGCGGACGCTTCTGGATGAACAGGATGATGAGCACGAGTACGAGGATCTTGCCGAGAACCGCACCAGCAAAGGGCTCAAGGAACTTGTTGGCTATGCCGAGTGACATGGCGCCAACGAGCGTGCCCCAGAGATTGCCGACGCCGCCGAAAACCACGACCATGAAACTGTCGATAATATAGCCTTGCCCCAGATTGGGACTGACATTGTCGATCTGGCTGAGTGCCACACCGGCGATACCGGCAATACCAGAACCCAAGCCGAAAGTCAGCGCATCGACCCATGGCGTCCTGATGCCCATGGACGAAGCCATGCGGCGGTTCTGCGTCACCGCGCGCATGCGCAGGCCGAGCATGGTCTTCTTCAGGACAAGCTGCAGGATGGCAAAGACCGCGAGGGCAAAGACGATAATCCACAGCCGCGACCAGGTCAGGGTCAGCAGGCCAAGATCGAACGATCCCGCCATCCAGGATGGGTTACCGACCTGCACATTGGATGCGCCAAACCAGGAGCGGATGGCCTGTTGCAGCACAAGCGAAATGCCCCATGTGGCGAGCAGTGTTTCGAGCGGTCGGCCATACAGAAAGCGAATGACGCTTCGCTCAATGATAACGCCGATTGCGCCTGAGACCAGAAAGGCGGCAGGCAGTGCGATGAGGAGAGAATAATCGAAAATTCCAGGTGCGGCCGTGCGAATAATCTGCTGAACCACGAAAGTCGTGTAAGCGCCGATCATCACCATCTCACCATGCGCCATGTTGATGACGCCCATGACGCCGAATGTAATGGCTAGTCCGATGGCAGCAAGCAGCAGCACCGAACCCAGCGACAAGCCATAGACGACATTCTGGACGCCGTTCCATAAGGCGAGTTTCGAATTGATGCGGCTCATTGCCGACCGTGCGGCTTCCCCAACCGGGCCGTCGACCCCCGCAAGCGGTGTGAGCAGGCCCAATGCGTCGCGGCTGTTGCCGGCGCTGACTTCCGCAATCGCCGCGATCTTCGCATCATTTGCTGCGTCGGAGTTGAGTACGGCAGCCGCTTTGGCCTGATTCATCAACGCCTTGATTCCTGCATCCTTCTCGGCAGTAATTGCCTGATCAAGCAGAGGGATCGATTCCGGATCACGGGTTTTCAGAATGGCCTCGGCGGCAGAGCGGCGCTCGGCGGCGTCGTTGCTCATCAATGTCAGCCCCCCAATGGCAGCAGCGATATCACGGCGCAGCCGGTTGTTGACCTTGATCTTCTCTGCAGCAGAGCGCGACACGGGATCTAGTTTCGCACCGGTCAATGGATCAGTCGCGGCATAGTCTGAACCGTCACGCTTGCCGAGAAAAACTGTCTTGTCGGCCTTCGAGACATAAAGATCGCCAGCGCTGAGGGCATTCAGGATGGAGGATACCCGGGGATCGCCGGTCTTGGCGAGGTCGGAAATGGCCTTCGTGGTATCGTCAAAATCATCACCCGCAAGGGCCTGAACGAACGGCCGCAGCGTTGCGTCATCGACAGTCTGCGCATTTGTTTCGATTGCGTGAAAACAGACGCCGAGCATCACAACAAGTACGGACAGCAAGCGGGTGAATGGCATCAATTAATCCTGCGTTGAAATTCTCTGCGGAAACTCCACCCCCGCACGCAAAGCGGGGGTGGAGTCAGCTTCGGATGTGCCCCGGACCCGAAGCCTGGGAGTGGGGTTCAGGCCCTAGTTGGTGACGCCGCCGCACTTGCCACTGACAACATTGAAGTTGCCGCATGACATTGGCTTGCGCCAATCGGAGATCAGGTCCTTGGAGCCAGGAAGATAATCGGACCATTCGTCGCCTACCACGAGACCAGGCGTCTTGTAGACGATGTCAAACTGGCCATCGTCCTGCACTTCGCCGATCAGCACCGGCTTGGTGATGTGGTGGTTCGGCATCATGGTGGCAGAGCCGCCCGACAGGTTCGGCACCGAAACGCCGATGATTGAGTCGATCACGGCATCCGATTTAGTGGTGCCTGCAGCCTCGACCGCCTTCACCCACATGTTGAACCCGATATAGGTCGCCTCCATGGGATCATTGGTCACGCGCTTGTCGTTCTTGGTGTAGGCATGCCATTCCTTGATGAATTCGGCATTCGCGTCGGAATCGACCGACTCGAAATAGTTCCAGGCTGCGAGGTGGCCAACTAGCGGCTTGGTGTCGAGACCGGCCAATTCTTCTTCACCGACCGAGAAGGCGACCACGGGAATATCTTCGGCCTTGATCCCCTGATTGGCTAGTTCCTTGTAGAACGGCACGTTGGCATCACCATTGATGGTCGAGACCACAGCGGTTTTCTTGCCGGCAGAGCCGAATTTCTTGATGTCGGAGACGATTGTCTGCCAGTCGGAATGGCCGAATGGCGTGTAGTTGATCATGATGTCCTCATCCTTGACGCCCTTGGCGTTGAGATAGGCCTTCAAGATCTTGTTGGTGGTTTGTGGATAGACATAATCGGTGCCAGCAAGAACCCAACGCTCGACGCCCTCTTCTTTGGCGAGGTAATCGACGGCAGGAATGGCCTGCTGGTTTGGAGCTGCGCCCGTGTAGAAGACGTTGCGCGAGCTTTCTTCACCCTCGTACTGGACAGGGTAAAACAGCAGCGAATTCAGTTCTTCGAAGACCGGCAGAACCGATTTGCGTGAAGAGGAGGTCCAGCAGCCGAAAACAGCTGCAACCTTGTCCTGTTCGATCAGCTGACGTGCCTTTTCGGCGAAGAGCGGCCAGTCGGACGCCGGATCGACGACAACTGCTTCCAGTTTCTTCCCGAGAACACCGCCTTTCTTGTTCTGCTCGTCGATCAGGAACAGCATCGTGTCTTTGAGCGTCGTTTCGGAAATCGCCATCGTCCCGGACAGCGAATGCAGAATGCCGACCTTGATCGTGTCATCTGCCGCTTTTGCGGGCGACAGAGCCAGCGACGCGCCCATTGCCGCTGCCGCCAAGGTTCCAATAAATCGAGCTGTTAGATTGGACATTCAGGTAAACCCCTCGTTTTGGTTGTATGCACCAAGGGATTCAAAGCAACGACTGTGCCAAGTGGGCCATACATGCCCTATTTTATGAATTGTTCAAAATTATCAGCATTTTATCGACGCCTGGCCCGGCGTCGCCCCGTCATCGAAACTCTGCGAGGCACCAGATTAGCTCATACTTTAGTCACATCGATATATATGCACAAATTAACGGCACAACGGCACGATAAACACGCTTTGATATGGATTTAGCCTTCTTTTGATGTATGGTGTTTCGACATTCACACTCTCCAAGGACATAACATGGATATCCGTCAGATTGACGAAGGTTTTGCCGTGACCGGCCAGGTTTCACCGGATGATGTGCGCGATATTGCTGCTGCGGGTTATCACACGCTCATTTGCAACCGCCCCGACGGCGAATCGCCGGATCAGCCGGAATTTGCCGAAATTGCCCGGGTTGCTGAAAAAGCAGGCATCCCAATCTACTACGTTCCCGTTGTCTCGGGCCAATTAACCCAAGACGATGTTGACGCCATGGCTGCCGCCCTGGACGAAGCGGAAAGACCAGTGCTCGCCTATTGCCGCTCGGGAGCCCGCTCGACCAATATTTACGGCATTGTCCAGCAGCAAAAGGGCTGACCGGACATGACTGCAATCGCTGATTTGAGCGCCGAAGACCTGCAAATCTTGCGCAATCGGGTCCTCGACGAATACGAGGCCTTTCGTGCCCGCGGCCTGCAAATCGATATGACCAGGGGCAAACCGAGCCCGGAACAGCTCGACCTCTCCAATGGTATGCTCGTACTGCCAGGAAATGGCGATCATTTCAGCCAAGCCGGCGAGGACGCCCGTAATTATGGTGGCCTGCAGGGCCTGCCTGAGGTGCGCGCACTGTTTTCGCCAATCATGGGAGCGCTAGCCGAGCGGATTGTCGTCGGCGACAATTCCAGTCTTGCTCTCATGCATGATTGTCTCGTCTTTTCCCTGTTCAAGGGAGTTTCGAACGAGATGGAGCCATGGTCGGAGCAATCGGGCACGCCGGCCTTCATCTGCCCCGTGCCCGGCTATGACCGGCATTTCGCCATCTGCGAGGAATACGATATCCGCATGCTGCCTGTTCCTTTGACGGGACACGGGCCGGATATGGATATGGTCGAGGAATTGGCAACCGATCCCGACGTGAAGGGCATGTGGTGCGTGCCGAAATATTCCAACCCGTCGGGCGAGACCTATTCGACCGAGGTGCTGGAACGTCTTGCATGCATGCGGACGGGAGCACCTGACTTCCGGCTGTTCTGGGACAATGCCTATGCCGTACATCATTTGACGCAAGATCGGCATGAAATTGCCAATATTCTTGACCTGTGCGAGCAAGCGGGCAATCCCGACCGCGCTTTCGTTTTCGCCTCGACGTCAAAGGTGACGCTCGCTGGTGCCGGCCTCGCGTTGTTCGCGTCATCCGCTGCCAATGTGAAATGGTATCTCGCGCGTGCCGGCAAGCGGACGATCGGGCCCGACAAGCTGAACCAGTTGCGGCATCTGCGTTTTCTGAAAAATATCGAAGGTCTCCACCGCCATATGGAGGCGCACCGCGCCTTGATAGCCCCGAAGTTCGATGCGGTCATTGAAGCGCTGGACAAGCGGCTTACAGGGACAGGCGTAGCAAACTGGACGAAGCCCGAGGGTGGCTATTTCATCTGCGTGGATGCGATGGAAGGGACAGCGCGCCACGTCGTTGATCTTGCCCGGCAGGCTGGTGTGGTTCTTACCCCTGCAGGTGCTACATCTCCATACGGCCGCGACCCGCATGATCGCACACTGCGCCTCGCGCCGACATATCCATCGCTTCAGGAAGTCCGCCTGGCATCGGAAGGTATTGCGCTTTGCATCCTGTTGGCTGCAATCGAAAAACACCATGCGGCACGTCGGCTCACAGCGCCTGACGGTTAATCAAGTGGAATGACAAGACCGTCGCGGCCGATCGTCAGTCGTCCATCCCATTTTCCTTGCAGCGCATCTTTCCAGTCGGCCTCGCCGAACTGCGGATCGTCGGCCGGAATAAGATGATGGAGGACGAGATGCCTGGCACCGGCGTCGCGGGCGATGCGGGCTGCATCTGCGACCATTGTATGGCTTTTAAGCAAGTGTTCCTTCAGCCGTGTGCCGTTGCCAGTACGGGACACGAGCCGGTCAACGCCTTCCGGCAGCATCGCCTCATGCACAAGGATATCGGCGCCTCTAGCAAAATCGGCCAAGGGCGGGAAAAAGGCTGTATCGGCTGAAACGACGACGGTCCGGCCATTGGCTTCGATCTTCAGGGCGAAGCACTCGGCAACTGGCGGGTGGTTGACCCGCAGCGCCGAGATCATCAGATCCGTATCCTGGTAGACGGTGCCTTCGCTATAGATCTTGAGATCGATGCGGTGGCGAAGTTCGGGCCTTCCCTCGTCATCAATGCGCAGATCAATGTCGTAGCGCATCGATTGCAGGAAACCCGCCCAGTAGTCCTCGATACCGGCTGGACCGTAGACCGTAACTGTCCGGTTCAGTCCAGAAGTCCAGGCCGTGTGCAAGAGCGGCCCGAGTTCGAGCACGTGGTCGGAGTGGAGGTGGGTAATGAGGATCAGATCCAGCTTTTTGAGCGACAGGCCGGCATTGACCAGACCACGGGTGACGCCAAGGCCACAATCAATGACGATCGGGCGCCCGGCGATCTCCAGTAGTGTCGAGGTCGGCGAAGGACCGCCCGGACGGATTGCCGGGCCACCCTTTGTGCCGAGCAGGACAAGCCTGTCGCCCATGCTCAGAAGAAGGCTTGAATGCCGGTCTGTGCCCGGCCCAGGATCAGCGCATGCACGTCGTGCGTGCCCTCATAGGTGTTGACCGTTTCCAGGTTCTGGGCATGGCGCATCACGTGATAGCCGATCTGGATGCCGTTGCCGCCGTGCATGTCGCGGGCAACGCGGGCAATGTCGAGCGCCTTGCCGCAGTTATTGCGCTTGACGAGACTGATCATCTCCGGCGCGACCTTGCCCTCGTCGAAGAGGCGGCCAACGCGCAAGGAGGCCTGCAGGCCGAGGGCGATCTCCGTCTGCATGTCGGCGAATTTCTTCTGGAAGAGCTGCGTCGCCGCGAGGGGCCGGCCGAACTGCTTGCGGTCGAGACCATATTGGACCGTACGCTGCCAGCAATCTTCGGCGGCACCCATGACGCCCCACGAAATGCCATAGCGGGCGCGATTGAGGCAGCCGAACGGCCCTTTCAAGCCGGAGACATTCGGCAGCAGATGTTCTTCGCTGACGACGACGCCATCCATGACAATTTCGCCGGTGATCGAGGCCCGCAGCGACAGCTTGCCGCCAATCTTCGGAGCGGAAAGGCCCTTCATCCCTTTCTCCAGGACAAAACCCCGGATCTGGCCGTCATGCGCATCCGATTTCGCCCAGACAACGAAAACATCAGCAATAGGTGAATTCGAGATCCACATTTTCGAGCCGGAAAGGCGATAGCCATCCGCCACTTTCTCCGCACGGGTCTTCATGCCAGCAGGATCAGAACCGGCGTCCGGCTCGGTTAGGCCGAAGCAGCCAATCCATTCGCCGGAAGCGAGTTTGGGCAGGTATTTCTTGCGCTGCTCTTCGGAGCCATAGGCATAGATCGGATACATCACTAGTGAGGACTGCACGCTCATCATCGAGCGATAGCCGCTGTCGACACGCTCGACTTCGCGCGCCACGAGACCGTAGGCGACATAGGATGCACCTGCAGTTCCATACTCTTGCGGCAACGTTACGCCGAGAAGGCCGGATTCGCCCATCAACCTGAAGAGGTCGGGATCGGTCTTCTCTTCCATATAAGCCTCTTCGATGCGCGGCAAGAGTTCGCCTTGCGCGAAAGCCCGGGCGCTGTCACGGATCATCCGCTCGTCTTCGGTCAATTGATCTTCCAAGAGAAAGGGATCAGTCCAGACAAAGGACGGCTTGGAATTGGCCATAGGGGTTCCTCCTTGATAGTTGGACAAGACCTACCATCAAAATCAGGCCGCTGGCCAGATGCTTTCAGCTTAAAATATTTTCCGGGGACTTACAGAACACACCGATTTCCGCTCGGGGCCGAATCCACTATATGTCTTGAATGGCCATCAAACTGCTGACCGAGACCATCATCAATCAGATCGCCGCGGGTGAAGTTATCGAACGCCCCGCGAGCGTTGTAAAGGAGCTCATCGAAAACGCCATCGATGCAGGCGCAACGCGCATTGACATTGTCACGGCTGGCGGCGGAAAGAACCTGATCCGCATAACCGACAATGGATGCGGCATTGCCTCGGATGAACTCTCGCTTGCCGTGTCGCGCCACTGCACTTCCAAACTGACCGATGATGTCCATGACATAAGAGCGCTGGGCTTTCGCGGTGAAGCGCTGCCGTCGATTGGTTCGGTGTCTCGGCTTTCGCTCAGATCGCGCACGGCAGATGCCGACTCAGGTTTCGAGATCAGTGTGCATGGCGGGCGAATGGACGGTCCGCGCCCGACGCCGATGAATGGTGGTACAATCGCCGAGGTGCGGGACCTGTTCTTTGCGACGCCGGCGCGGCTGAAATTCATGAAAACGGATCGGGCGGAGGCTTCGGCGATCAGCGATGTGGTAAAGCGCGTCGCCATCGCCTTTCCGCATATCCGCTTTTCAATCGCCGGCAGTGACCGGTCACCTTTGGAGTTTGCCGCAACCGGTGCTGGCTCTACGGGCATGCTCGATCGCATTTCGCAGGTACTCGGCAAGGAGTTTCCGGAAAATGCAATCACCATCGACGCGATACGTGACGAAGTGCGCCTTACCGGGTTCGCCGGAATCCCCGCGTTCAACCGGGCCAACAGCTTGCAGCAGTTTGCCTATGTGAATGGACGGCCTGTCCGTGACAAGCAGATATGGGGCGCAATTCGCGGCGCCTATGCCGATGTGATTTCGCGCGACCGGCATCCCGTCGTCGTGCTTTTCCTCAATCTCGATCCATCGTTGGTCGACGTCAATGTGCATCCGGCCAAGGCAGATGTGCGGTTCCGCGATCCGGGCCTCGTACGTGGCCTGATCGTCGGCGCCATTCGTGAAGCTCTCGGCCAGTCTGGCATTCGTGCTGCGACAAGCGGTGCCGAAGCCATGCTGAATTCGTTCAGGCTTGGTGGCATGGAACCGATCCGGCCAGCAGCCACAGGGCAGCGCTGGCAAGGTGCGACAACCGTCAATCAAAACTACAAGTTTCAGCAATCACCCTATCGCCCGCTCGAGCCAGGACCCGCTGCCGCGCATAGCGGCAATGGCTTTGCCGAAACAGTTCAGGCCTTCCTCTACGATGGGGCTGAGGCACTGGCAGCGGACACGCGCGCGAGCACGATCGAGGTTTCGCAGGAGCTGTTGTCGTCCCCGCTTGGTGCAGCACGCGCACAAATCCATGCCAATTACATCGTCTCGCAGACCGAGGACAGTCTGGTCATTGTCGATCAACATGCGGCACATGAGCGTCTGGTCTACGAGGCGCTGAAGAACGCCTTGCATTCGAGGCCGCTGCCCGCGCAGATGCTGCTCATCCCGGAGATCGTCGATCTGCCGGAGGAGGATGTCGAACGGCTGGTCGCGCATGCCGAGACGCTGGTACGTTTCGGCCTTGGCATTGAATCGTTTGGACCCGGCGCCATTGCGGTACGCGAGACGCCCTCGATGCTGGGCGAAATCGACACCCAACAGCTAATTCGTGATCTCGCCGACGAGATTGCCGAGCACGACACCTCCAATGGTCTGAAAGCCATTCTCGACCATGTCGCTGCAACCATGGCTTGCCACGGTTCTGTCCGATCCGGCCGGCGTTTGAAACCGGACGAGATGAACGCGCTCCTGCGTCAGATGGAAGAAACGCCAGGATCAGGCACCTGCAACCATGGGCGCCCTACCTATATCGAGCTCAAGCTAAACGATATTGAACGCCTGTTCGGCCGCCGCTAAGTCTTGACCGGCATGACAAGCAGCGCCTAAATGCAATGAATTGATTGAACTGGAATAAATATAATGAACAGATTTGAGGGTCCCGGCTCGCGCGAGGCCAAAATTCGCTATCTTGATGGTGACTTTCAGGTCCTGTCACCGGGTTCCTACGTCCTCTGCTCGGTGACATCGGAAAAGATCCCGCTCGACGAGCTCAAATATTGGAGCGTTGCGCGCCAGGAGGCCTATGCCGATGCGCGCATTTCACTGGAGAGGGAAATCCAGCTGAACCCGGCCTTGCGCCAGCGCAGCAAGGCCTGAATCGTGATCACCCGGCGCGCTGCTTTGCTTTCACTCATTGCAGCCGGGATGCTCACCAGCGGATGCACGACCGACGCCGGGAGTCGCGCTCCGATATATAGCGGGCCAACGAAAACCATCCGCGGCTACCTGAAAGGTTCCCCATACGCGCGGCTTACCCCGAGTTCCGTCGTGTTCGTGACGGCCTATGACGCAAGCGCTGGCAATTCCGCGCCAATGCCGAAGATAGGGGCCACAAGCTTCACCCTCAATCGTGATGGCTATTTTCCAGTGGCTTATGAAATCGAGATACCAGCAAATGCGTCGGCGCCGCGTATTGCGCTCAGTGTCGAGATTCGCCGCGCAGGCACTGCTCTCTTCTCGAATGACCGGCTGTATAGTCAGACAACCGGGCGTAATCTCGACATTCCGATGCGCGAGGCCCCGCCGAGGTTGAGAAGATTTCCTGGCAAATTATGAGCGCTTGATAGCGCGCATTTTGGCACGCTCGCGCGTTTCGCGAATGATTTGCGAAGCTGTTTGCGGATGGTTGAAGACCAGTTCGATCTCGAGCACCTGTGTCCCCTTGGCAAACTCTTTCGCTCTTGGGCTGCCGTCAAGCAAGCGTACCTGATCTTTCGCCGTTGTAATCAGCACAAGCCCATCCTTGTCGGCGGCCTTGGTGAGATCATCCAAGTCCTCATCGGTATAGGGATGATGATCGGGAAACGATCTTGTTCGCGCAACGTTGCCGCCCGCCTCCTCCAACGTCCTGAAGAATTTGGAGGGGTCGCCAATTCCAGCAAAGGCAAGCAATGGTCTGCCTGCAATGGCTTCCGTCGACGTGGGTTTCAATACAGCTTCGTAGATTGGCCTCGCGGCACGGGCAGCGTTACGAACAAGCTGATCTGCGCCGTTGGCGGTGCCAATCTTCAGCAGCGCGTCAGTACGAACGAGCTGGTCGGTCAGAGGCGCGCGCAAAGGTCCTCCCGGAAAGACGTGACCATTGCCAATGCCCCGGCCCGCGTCGACCACCATCAGCGCGTAATCGAAATGAAGCCGTGCACTCTGGAAGCCGTCATCCATGATGATGAAATCGCAACCGGTCTCCTGCAGTGCCCTGGCGCCGGCCAATCGATCCGCGGAAACCACCACCGGAGCGTGGCGGGCCAGCAGCATTGGCTCATCGCCGACATGGCGTGCACTATCATGATCGGGATCGACACGGTGCAGGCCGGAAAACGTACCGCCATAGCCGCGTGAGACAATGCCGGGCTTTAGACCCGCAACAATTGCGGCATGAGCGAAAGCGATGGAGGTCGGGGTCTTGCCCGCACCGCCGAGGGTGAAATTGCCGATACAGAGTACCGGCAAGGGCACTGCGGGGGGCGCGGCGCGGCGAATACGCCGGCCTGCTACAACGCCATAGATTTTCGACAGCGGGCTCAAGGCCCGAGCTCGCCAATCCGGCTTTTCCCACCAGAATGGAGGCGCTTCGCTTGTCATTTCCAGCTGCCTTCGCGATTGCTCAACCGGGCCTGCAACACCAGCGGCTGAATGAACGGTTCCAGCGCCGTCATGGTACGGGTCAACGAACCGCGCATGTCCTCGACGGTTTTCAAGCCAGCTTCGATCATGACCTGGCGCTCGGCCGGGTTGTTGAACAGGTAGTTGACTGCGCCAGCCAGCATGTCCTTGTCACGTACCAGCTTGGCACCGCCATTCTTGATGAGACGCTGGTAGGAATCGCGGAAATTCTGGACATTGCGCCCTGATAGGATGGCCGACTTGAGCATGGCCGGTTCAAGCGGATTTTGCCCGCCCTGCGCAGTCAGCGAGCGGCCGACAAAAGCGATTTCCGTCAACCGGAGATAAAGTCCCATGTCGCCGATCGTATCACCGAGGTAGATATCCGTATCAGGCGTGATCTGATCGCCGCGGCTGCGCAGCGCGACTTTCATGCCCATCTTCTCGATTTCTGCGGCGATTTCGAGCGCGCGGTCCGGATGCCGCGGCACGATGATTGTCAGCAGATCGCGATGACGCGCCTTCAACATGTGATGCACCTGCGCAACGATTTCCTCTTCGCCCTGATGGGTGGAGATGGCGGCCCAGGTCTTGCGTGACCCGATCATCCGATGCATGGAGGCAAGTTCGGCGTTGTTCACGGGCGGCACCGCAGTATCGACTTTCAGATTGCCTGAAACCGTTACGGGTCTGGCGCCCAACGCGCGGAACCGTTCGCCGTCCACTTCAGACTGGGCAACGACATGCGCAAGGTTTTCGAACAGCGCCTCGGCGATTGACGGCCGTTTGTGCCAATTGGCAAACGAGCGGTCAGATAGGCGACCATTGACCAGCACCTGCGGCACGCGTCGTGTTCCCAATTCAAGGATTGTCATCGGCCAGATTTCGGATTCGCAGATAATTGCGAGATCTGGCTGCCAATGGGCGAGGAACCGATCAACGGCGGGCTTCAGGTCGAGCGGGACATATTGGTGAATAACGCGCTCGCCGAGGCGTTCCTGCACCATTTTAGCCGATGTGACCGTACCTGTCGTCAGCACTACGTGAATGCCCATATCAACGATGGCTTCCACCAGCGGGGTAACCGCAGAAGTCTCGCCGACGCTTGCTGCGTGGACCCAGATCAGCGGGCCGGTGGGGCGTGCAACGCTGGCAACCCCGTAGCGCTCACCTTGCCTCCCCCGCTCTTCCTTGCCCTTGCTGGCCCGGAACGCGACGTAGGCGCCGACGATCGGGAAGGCCGCTGCACCTACCCATCGATAGGTGCTGAGGACAAGACGTGCCCACTTCTCACTCATGCCGCACCATCCACAAGTTCATGCACGCGAACAGTGTTAGCGTTCAAACTGTTGGTCAATTCGACACGCTTGGCTTCAAGCATCGCATCATCAGCATCCTCTGGGACAAAGATTGGGTCGCCGACTATCAAGCCCGATTTGCCGAACGGCAAGGGGATGGTGGTCTTGTCCCAGCTCTTCTCCAGAACTTTTCGACGTGAAGTCAGGTAGCAAATGGGAAGAATCGGACGGCCTGACAGTTTGGCCAGAAGGACGACGCCAATGCCGGACTCGCGCGGCGTCCCGTGAGGAATATCAGCGATCATTGCGGCGGTTTTTCCCTCCTTCAGCGCTTTCTTCAACGCCAGCAACGCGCGCGCGCCGCCCTTCTCGGTTCCCCTTGCCCGCTCTCTTCCACCGGAGCCGCGTACGATCTCGACGCCGAAACGCTCGGCAACACGGGCATTAAGTTCGGCATCCTTGCTTTTCGAGAACATGGCGACGAAACGAACCCCGCGCGGCATGAGAAATGGCGCCATCAGATGCTGGCCGTGCCAGGCAACCGCGATGAAGGGCTCACCGCCGCGTTTCATGTCCTCCAGATCCGAGGATCCGGGCAAGCGGGGATTGGTGACATGCACGAGCCGGAAAAACTGGGTGATCAGCCCGACGATCATGGTCCGGACGATCGGCGAATTCGCCAGTGGGCCGCGTATCGAGCGCCAAAAACGCTTCAACAGCCCGCCTTTTTTCCGGTGAGCCCTGGTCGTTGCTGGGTTACTTTCCATCATGCCGTTGTCAATTCGTGACCGCAGTGCGCGATCAACCTGCCTTGCCCGTGGTGGGATCCAGCAACTTGTGCATGTGGACAATGAAATAGCGCATATGGGCGTTGTCGACGGTCGCTTGAGCCTTGGCTTTCCAGGCCCGCTGCGCGGTCTCGAAATTAGGGTAGATGCCGACAATGTCCAGTTTTTCGAGATCACGGAACTCGACGCCGCCCAGCTTCTTCAGTTCGCCGCCGAAAACGAGGTGAAGTAGCTGTTTCGGTTCTGATGTGTTTTCGCTCATGGTTGCCCATCCAGAAATGATCGATGAAGATTGCAGCTTGTTTATCCGAAGGCGGTTTCGGCGACAACGTCCAACATGTTATCCATTAGTAGACCGCTTGCTGCGACGAGCGCCCCGTGGCGGTAATCGCCGGTGCTTTTGTTTCGTAGGCCGTAAGTGAGCGCCTTGCCATCGGCTGTCAAGACATTGCCACCCGCTTCCGAAAGGATGAGGTCAGCCGCCGCCAAATCCCAGTCGTGCGAGTTGGGGCGCACGAACGTCCCGGCAATGTCGCCGCGCGCTACCATGGCGATACGATAAGCCAGCGAGGCCACATATGGAGCATGCTCCATCGATGCCAGGAAATGCTCTGGAAGGCGCTTCAGGAATGCACTTGGTCCAGCAACCTTGAAAGGTCTGGTTTCGGCCTGAACACGAATGACATTGCCATTCTGCTGCGCACCATGACCGGGTAGCGCAGTAATGATTTCGTTGCGCGCAGGGCAATCGAGGACGCCAGCGACAGGGCGGCCATTCTCTATGACTGCAACGCTGACGCACCAGACGTCAGATCCTTCGATAAAGGCGCGGGTTCCATCGATCGGGTCAACGACAAAGAAACGCTGCCGTGGGGAAGCGACCCGTTCATCATGGGTTTCCTCCGATATCCAGCCATAGCCAGGCCGAGCAGTCAGCAGCATATCCTTCAGATATTTGTCGGCGGCAAGATCGGCCTCCGTGACCGGCGAATTGCCGGTCTTCATCCAGATCTGTGGCGTCTGCCTGAAATAGGACAAAGCAATGCGGCCCGCCCCTTCGGCGGCCTCACGTATCAGTTCGAGATCTTCGCGATTTTGTCTATTTGCCGGCAAGTGTCATGCCTTCGATTACGAGTGTCGGGCTGGCCACGCCGAAATTGCGGTCGATGTCGTTAGCGGCAGTGAGATTAAGAAACATCTCTTTCAGATTGGAAGCTATTGTGACTTCGCTCACCGGATAGGCGAGTTCGCCATTCTCGATCCAGAATCCTGAGGCTCCGCGACTGTATTCACCCGTTACCATGTCAACGCCATGTCCGAACAGTTCCGTCACATAGAATCCCGTGCCGACGGCGCGTATGAGCTCTTCTGGACTCTTTTCACCCGGTTCGATAGCGAAATTGGTCGATGATGGCACGACGGTCGAGCCCGAACGGACGCCACGGCCATTGGTGGTAAGCCCCAGTTCCTTTGCGGTCGACGTCGACAAGAACCAGTGCTTGAGAACACCGTTCTCGATCATGTTCAGTGGCACGCCTTCGAGACCCTCGCCGTCGAAGGGCCGTGACGAAGGGCCGCGAACCCGCAAAGGGTCATCAGTAACACTGATCGTATCAGTCAGTATCTTTTCACCCATCCGATCTTTCAGGAAGCTGGTCTTTCGCGCCACCGACGCACCGTTGATCGCGCTGGCCAGATGGCTTGCAATGCCGCGCGCGACACGCGGATCATAAACCACATTGACGCGGCCAGTCGCGGCCTGACGCGCCCCAAGGCGCTTGACGGCGCGTTCGCCGGCGGAGCGGCCAATGGCTGCGGCATCTTCCAGCGCTTCGTAATAGATACGCGATGAAAAATCATAATCGCGTTCCATCGCGGTGCCCGTACCGGCGATGGCGCTGACGGAGCGAGAGAAGCGCGAGCCCATATATTGTCCGGCAAAGCCGGCCGAGGTGACGAGTACAAGGCCACCCATGCCGGCAGAGGCCGAACCGCCGCCGGAATTGGTGACGCCTTCAACCGCCAGCGCTGCTTCCTCGGCGCCAAGGGCGGCCTCTGTCAGTTGCGCCGCGTCGACCACTGTTGCGTCGTAGAGATCAAGGTCGCGTATGTTGCGGACAAGGCTTTCGGGCGCTGCCAACCCCTCATAGGCATCATCAGGCGAGACTTTCGCCATGGCGACAGCCCGTTCTGCGAGCACTTTCGGATCGGAGCCGGCATTGGCCGATATGCTTGCAACCTTGCGCCCGACGAAAACTCGCAGAGAGAACTCGTCGCTCTCAGACGATTCGGTCGACTCGACCTTTCCCAAGCGAACGCTGACACCGGTCGAACGCGAACGCACGACGACAGCGTCGGCAGCGTCCGCTCCTGCACGCCTTGCAGCTTCGACAAGCGCAGCCGCGTTGTCTACAAATTCGCGCGAATTTACCGGCTCTGTCATATTCGTCCCTAAGGTTGATTGCATGATGGGATGCAAGGACATATCTGACATCAGTCAGATGCATTCCTTCCTATATGGTGCAAATTGGGGTCTATCAAGACAACCGAACGCAACAATCTCCTGGTCCGGGTTACAAATATATGCTCTCGCAAAGCGGCAACCTCTATTTTCAGGCATTGGCACTACTGGCCGGAGCAATCATCGCTGCTCCGCTTTTCAAGCGGCTCGGGCTTGGCACGGTCCTTGGCTACCTCGCCGCAGGCTTGTTGATCGGGCCATTGGCCAATCTCATAACGGATGGCGAGCAGGTACTGCATTTTTCCGAACTTGGTGTTGTTTTCCTGCTTTTCGTGATTGGTCTCGAGTTGAAACCATCTCGTCTTTGGACCCTGCGTCATGCAATTTTCGGCCTGGGCGCTGCACAGGTCATCGTGACCGGCGCGGCACTCACGGGTGTAATCCTGGTATTTGATCTCATGATCTGGCAAGCGGCCGTGGTGACCGGTTTTGGCCTTGCGCTTTCATCAACGGCCTTTGCCATGCAGATTCTGGAAGAGCGCGGCGAAACGGCGACACAGCACGGTCAGACATCCTTCGCTATCCTGCTGTTCCAGGATCTTGCGATCGTGCCCTTGCTCGCGATGATCCCAGTGCTTGCGCCCGATTCGGCGCAGCACCAGGCCGATCCGCTCGGCCAGTTCCTCATCGCAGTGATCTGCATCGGTGCGATCGTCGCCGTGGGCCGCTATCTGCTCAATCCGCTTTTCCGCTTCATCGCGAATACTGGCGCTCGTGAGGTGATGATTGCGGCGGCGCTGTTCGTCGTGATCGGTGCTGCCGTGCTGATGCAGGTCGCGGGACTGTCGATGGCGATGGGCGCGTTTATTGCGGGTGTGCTCCTGGCAGAATCGTCCTACAGGCATGAACTTGAAGCGGATATCGAACCGTTTCGCGGCGTCTTTCTCGGCCTGTTCTTCATGGCGGTGGGTCTTTCGCTTGATCTCCAAGTCATACTGGATGACTGGCAGGCAATTCTCATCGCTGTTCCAGTGTTCATGGCGATCAAGGCCCTCGTCGTCTATACGCTGGCGCGGCTGTTTCGCTCCAACCACAATGACGCGATCCGGATTGCTTTTTTCCTTCCGCAAGGCGGCGAGTTCGGTTTCGTTTTATTCTCGACTGCAGCGGCAGCCGGATTGATGAGTGCTTCGGCTGCATCCGAACTGGTTGCAGTGGTAACTCTGTCGATGGCGGTCATGCCGCTCTCCGTTGCGCTCGCAAACAAGTTCCCGGTCAATCACGACGCGGATGACGAGATCGATGAAGATTTCGAAGGAGCCGGCGCCGATGTAATGATGATAGGCTTCTCCCGTTACGGGCAGATCGCTGCGCAAATCCTGCTCGCTGGCGGCAGCGATGTGACCGTCATTGATGCATCCGCAGACCGGATACGTGCCGCCGGCCGATTTGGTTTCCGCATCTATTTCGGCGATGGCACCCGCAAGGAAGTCCTGGAAGCTGCCGGTATCCGGCACGCAAAGATTGTGGCTGTCTGCACGCACAAGAAGGAGACGACCGACCAGATCGTCGAGATGATCCAGGCGGAGTATCCTGATATCAAGCTCTTCGTTCGATCCTACGACCGCGTTCACACGCTGAAATTGCGGGCACGCGGCGTTCATTATGAGCTGCGCGAGACGTTTGAATCCGGTTTGGTCTTCGGGCGCCGCACTCTGGAGGAATTGGGTGTAAGCGAAGAACTTGCTTATGAGATCACGCAGGATATAAGGCGCCGCGACGAAGACCGCCTGCACATTCAGGCTTCTGAAGGATTGGCGGCCGGAAATGATCTGCTGCTGACCCGTCCTGTCACTCCAGAACCTCTGATCAAACCGACGCGCGAAGCAAAGCGTATCGACACAGTCAAAGACGAACAGATGGATGTCGCCGTCGAGCCTGATGCAACACCGGCCGAGTGATGATTATTCCGGTTCGTGTTGTTCAGTATAGGTGATGGCTGCGTCGACGGCGCGTTTCAATTCATCCTTGATACCCGCGGACTCGCGCAAGACCTGTTCAACGCGAAGAAAATCGAGAACGCCGAACCGGGCAACGCTTGGCCGCAGGAAAATCGCCGGGGGATCGGTGCGCAAGCGTGTTGCAATGATCGACTGCATCATCAACTGGCTGGCGCCGAACATCGCATCGATCGATGACGGAAACTTGCCGATGTCGCCCTCGGGTCCGCCGACCACATCGATGGCGATAACGAACTGTGCCTTATCCTTCAGATGATCGAAGGGCACAGGATTGTAGATGCCACCGTCGATCAGAATTCTGTCGTCGCGCCTGACGGGCCGGAACAATGCCGGTATCGCCGCTGACGCTGCGATGGCGCTGTAAAGATCGCCCTCGGCGATCGGCACTTCCCGCTGCCCATAGAAATCGGTGGCGGTCACGCTCAGCGGTATGGCCAGTTCGTCGAACGTCTCAGGGATCTTGTCTGGCAAAAAGCTCTTCAACACCCGTTCAATATTGAATTGGCTGAGGCGAATGCCCCCTCCGAACATTTCGCCAAAGCTGGCGGGCCGAAGGCGCCACAGGCGCGCGGCGATCTCGGCGCGCCGAGAAAGGGTAGCAACCGCATATTCATGGATTTCTCGGCCTGACATGCCTGCGGCCATTCCCGCCCCGATGATCGCGCCGATCGAGGAACCTGAAATGGCCGTCGGGCGGATGCCAAGCTCATCGAGAGCCTCAATGACATTGATATGCGCGAGCCCCCTCGCCCCGCCACCGCCGAATGCAACTGCGAAGGTAGGCGTACTGACCACGCCGTCGCTGCTGGTCGTTCCGTTCCCCGCTGCCTGATCCCGCGCTGTCATCGCTTTCCCTTCGTCAGTCAGGATTGCGGCGGTCCCACAATCAGGATGGCCGGATCGGTCTGAAGCAATTTCTTTGCCGCCGCCTTCACTTGGTCCAGTGTCACCGCATTGATCAGATCTGCGCGTTTGTCGATATAGTCGCGCCCGAGGTTTTCGTCCTGCAAACCAATCAAAGTGCTCGCGACTGCCGATGAGGAGTCGAGATTATTCACGGCATAGGAACCAACCAGATATTTCTTGGCTTCAGCGAGTTCCTCTTCTGTGGGACCGTCCTTTGCCATCCTGGCGACTTCGTCTTTCAGGATCTGCAAGGTCTCGCTCGCGCGATCCGCCCTCGTTGCCGTCGATATCATCAGGGCTGCCATGTGATCACGATTGACGAGGTTCGATCCCGCCGAATAGGCAAGGCCACGCTTTTCACGCACTTCATTGTAAATGCGCGAGGAGAATGTGCCGCCGCCAAGGATATGGTTCATGATATAGGCCGGAAAGAAATCCGGATCCTGGCGGCGGACACCGGGATAGACCATCGAGATCGATGTTTGAGGCAAGGCATAGTCCACTCGCGTGGTCTGTCCAAACGCAAGTTTGGCATCACTAACTGGCTGAAGCTGCGCTTTTTCGGGCAGATTGCCGAAGACCTTGTCGAGAAGCTGCGCCAGCTCGTCCGGGCTGATTGCGCCGACGACACCAACGATCAAATTGCTACGGGTAAAATTGCGCTGATGGAAGGCGACCAGATCGTCGCGAGTGATCGTGGTCAGGCTCTCTTGGCTGCCTTCCGATCGCCGCGAATAGGGATGATCGCCATATAGCGCCTCGGCGAACTTGCGTCCGGCGATCGCATTTGGATTGCGCTCTGATGCTTTGATGCTTGCCACGACCTGCTGGCGGATGCGGTCAATCGGGGCCTGATCAAAGCGCGGCTTGGTAACGGCGAGCGTCAGAAGGTCAATCGCCTCGTCCCGCTTGTCGGCGAGCATACGTATGGAGCCGGCGATATTGTCATCATCGGCGTCGAAGCCCATTTCTGCCCCGACGTCATCAAGCTTTTCCTGGAACGTGTCCGAGTCAAGATCGCCCGCCCCTTCATCGAAGAGGCCGGTCATGAGATTGGCAAGGCCCTCCTTGCCTTTCGGGTCCTGCGTGGAACCGCCCTTGAACGAAAATTTTATTGAAATCAGAGGTACGAAATCGTCCTGTACGAGCCAAGCCCGAATGCCCTTCGGCGAAACGACCTCCTTTATCTCCACCGCATATCCGGGAGCAGTGGCAAGAAGGATCAAGCAAACAATGGCAGCGAATCGCTTCGCGAATAATGTCAACGCACTGGTCATTGAATGACTCCCTGGCCCTGCGGTTGTGGCTGCTGTACTTGTCCGGACGCTGGGGTTTCGTCTTGCACTCTTTCATCCGGCTTGCCGTTTTCCGGCATCAGGTAGCTCGTTACCGAGCGACTATCGACGAGATAGCGCTTCGCCACGTTCTGGATGTCCTGGACTTTCACGGCCCGGATGCGATCGGGCCATTCCTGGATGTCCTTAATGGTCTGGCCGGTGGAGAGTGTTGAACCATAGATACGCCCCATGCTGGACTGACTATCGCGGGCAAAGATAACACTTTTGAGGAAGCGGTTGCGCGCTTTCTCCAGCTCGTCTTCCGTAACGCCGTCCTTGATGATCCTGGCGATCTGCGCGTCAATCCCTGCCTCGACATCGGTCAGCGTCGCCGATCCGCGCGGGGAACCATAGACGCCAAAGCTGCCGTCATCAAGCGATCCACCCTGATAATAGGCGCCGGCACTGGCAGCGGAACCATCCTGCACGACAAGTGCCTGATAGATGCGGCTACGAGACGATCCCCCCAGAATTTCACTCAAAAGATCAAGGGCTTCCGCCTCGCCCGGTTTCGCGCTCGTGTATGATGGAGCCAGCCACATCTTCTGAAAACTCGGCTGAGAAACGCGTGGGTCGGCCATGGACACGGTGCGCTTGGTATTCTGTTCCGGCTCCTGCGGACGCACGCGAGCACCCGGTTCCGCCCGGCGCGGCACCTTGCCGTAGGTCTTTTCCGTCAGAACTTTGACGGTATCGAGATCGACATCGCCCGAAACGACAAGGGTAGCATTGTTGGGCGTATAATATTTCTCGTAGAACGCGAGCGCATCCTTCAGGTTGAGCTGCTCCATCTCATGCAACCAGCCGATCACCGGCATGCGGTAGGGATGGTTCTGATACAGCGTCGCATTGACCTCCTCAGCAAGCAGGGCTGCCGGATCGCCGTCAACACGCGAACGGCGTTCCTCCAGAACAACATCGCGCTCCGTCTTGACCACGTCGTCATTAAGGATGAGGTTTTCCATGCGGTCCGCCTCATAGGTCATGACCATTTCGAGCGCTTGCGGCGCGACCTGCTGATAAAACGCGGTGTAGTCATACGAGGTGAAAGCATTTTCTTGACCACCGATCTCGGCGACCCTGCGGGAAAACTCCCCCGCTGGATAGGTCTTGGTGGCCTTGAACATCAGGTGCTCAAAGAAATGGGCAATGCCGGATTTTCCCGGTTCCTCGTCGGCGGAACCAACGTGGTACCACAACATATGCGTGACTACTGGCGCGCGATGATCCGGGATCACCACGACTTCGAGACCATTGTCCAGTCGGAATGATGAAACATCGTCCTTGTTGGATTTGTTAGCCGCGGCCGGCGTTTGTGGCGCAGTTTCTGCCCTGGCTGGAAGGTAGGCAGCAGGAGCGGCCAGCGCACCAACCACAGCGAATGCCGCAATCGTGCGGCTCAAAGCAAAGGACATTCAGATCGATCCAGTTCTGTTTCAGGATAGCGATACAATCCAAGCATTTACGACTTCAATGTGACAAGCCTTATGACTGTTCCGCCGTAGGGACGTTCTTCGACAACCGAGAATCGCGGATCAAGTTCGACCATCGCCTCCGCCTCTTCTTCAAGCACCAGAAGTGTGTCGGGATTGAGCCAGCCACCCTCCAATGCGGATTTGAATGCCATCTCTCCAAGACCCTTTCCATAGGGCGGATCGGCGAACACAAGATCGAACGGCTCGATTGTCCCGGCGTCGCCGAGCCTGGTTGCATCGCGGCGGAAAATCTTGGTATTGCCAAGCAGGCCGAACGTCTCGACATTGGTGCGGATCAAACCACGACCTTCCGTCGACTCTTCGATGAAAACGCCATAGCGAGCGCCCCGCGACAGGGCTTCGAGCCCCAGCGCACCCGTCCCAGCGAAAAGGTCGAGCACGCGCGTCGACTCAAACTTCTCCGGATAGTTGTGCACCAGAATGTTGAATAGGCTTTCGCGCGTTCGGTCGGTCGTCGGCCGTATTGCATTGGAGCCTGGCGTAGCCAAAGCACGCCCGCGAAATTTTCCGCCGACAATCCGCATCGGACGACGCTCTCAGGACTTAGGCTTGCCACGCGGAGGACGGCCGGCGCTGCCACCGGAACCACCCCGCGGTGCTCCTTTGGGGCCGCTATAGGGCCGCTCGCCGCTCCTGCCATCCTGACGGCCAGGAGCACGCGTCGGCTTGCCGCTGGTACCATAGGGCCGCTCGGAACGTTCCGGCCGCTCCGGCCGGAACGGCTTGTCGCCTCTGGCATCCTGTTCCTTAAGCGCGGCACGTTCGCGCTTGCCCACGCGTGGCAGGCGAGCGGGACGCGCGTCTTCGCGTGCACCTTCCGGTCGATCCGATCCGAAAGGCCGCTTAGGACGATCGGCCCTTTCATCATCACCGCGCGACGGACGGGGCGAGTAGCTGCGCGGCTTGTCGCCGGCATAACCAGTGGGAGAGCGGTCGCCAGCAGGGCTGCCCTTATAGGGGCGATCGCCAGACGGACGGGGGGAACCTTCGCTGAAACGCTTTGGCCTTTCCGTGCGCGGGGCATCGGAACGCTTGTGCTCGCTGCGCCCTTCCTCGGCTTTCGCCCGCGCCTTGCCGACTGGCCGGGCGCCAGGGGCCATCCAAACGTTGGCGGAGCGCGTTGCGCGTTGAGCAATGGCTTCGTCCGTTTTGCCGCCGCGATCACTCTTTGGCGCAGCACCACGTGGTGCGCGCGGCTTGTGCTCATCGTCGCGCGGTGCACGGGCTGGGCGCTCATCACGACCTCCGCGCGGGGCGATCGGCCGATCGCTGCGCTCGGTCGTCCAGCGCGAGAGTGTTTCCTCGCGCTTCTCATCCTTGGACTTGCGCGGGCCGCGGCTCTTGGCAACCGGAGCGCTCGAAATCCATTCGGATGAGCGGCGAACCGGGCGTTCGCGCGCTTCGCTCGGCTGTTGCTGTACTGCCTCGCCCTTCACCGCGTCGTTGGAGAAGACGTTGATAATCGGCGCATCGAAATCAGCCCCGGACTCTTCGATCAGCCGTTCGCCGAGCTGGTCACGCAAGGTGCGTCCGTTCATTTCCCGGACGGACCCTTCCGGCAGATCACCTAACTGGAACGGGCCGTAGGAAATGCGGATAAGGCGATTGACCGAGAGGCCGAGCGCTCCAAGCACATTCTTGACTTCGCGGTTCTTGCCTTCGCGCAGACCCACCATGATCCAGACATTCGAGCCCTGCTCGCGTTCAAGCGTCGCTTCGATCGCGCCGTAGAAAACGCCGTCGACGGCGATGCCGTCTTTCAGAGTTTCGAGCTTTTCCTGGGTGACGCTGCCATGGGCGCGAACCCGGTAGCGGCGGAGCCAGCCTGTCGATGGCAATTCCAGCGCACGGGAAAGGCCGCCATCATTGGTCAACAGCAGCAGCCCTTCGGTGTTGATATCGAGCCTGCCGACGGAAAGAACGCGCGGCATATCCTTCGGCAACGATTCAAAGACTGTTTGACGCCCTTCCGGATCGCGATTGGTCGTCACGAGGCCGGCGGGCTTGTGATAGAGCCAGAGACGTGTGCGCTCCTTTTCCGGCAGCGGTTTGCCGTCCACTTCAATGCGATCCGTCCGCATGACATTGATGGCCGGGCTTTCGAGCCTCCTGCCATTTACGCAAACGCGGCCCGCAGCAATCATGGTTTCAGCTTCGCGGCGCGACGCTATGCCAGCACGCGCCAGACGCTTGGCGATACGCTCGCCCTCTTCGGGTGCTTCGTCATGTGATGATTTACGCTGTTCAAAACCGCGTTTTGCGAGAGCTGCGTTATCAAACTTGCGTGGCGCCGGACGCCCGCCGCGGCCGCCCTCGCCGCCCTTCTTGTCGAAGCTGGGCTTTTCGAAGGGGCGTTTGCCGCCCTTCCCGTTGTCATTTGAACTTGTCATGGAATGTTTGCCTTTCAGCAGCGCTCACTACCAGCTATGAGGTGTTCTTGCGAGTAAATTCTAAGCGACCCTTTGATTACTCCACCCTGATGGACATCTGATGCGATTTTCTGCGCTTCTGGTGCTCATGGACGAAACGTCCACTGCGCTCCGGTTCTCGAATACCGCACCACCTGCCTCATCGGGCTGAATTCTCAAAGGGTCTAAGCAATGGGCCGAGTGTGAACCAAAAAACTGATCCAATGAGCGTGGCATTGAGTGAGGCGCATGGCGCGGCGGCACGCGGCGAAGTGCCGGTCGGTGCGGCGCTGGTCAAGGACGGAACGATCCTTGCCAGTGCGGGAAACCGCACGCGGGAGTTGAACGATCCCACGGCTCATGCGGAAATCCTGGTCATTCGCGAGGCCTGTCGGATTCTCGACAATGAACGCCTCACGGGGTGCGATCTCTATGTAACACTTGAACCGTGCACCATGTGCGCTGCGGCCGTCTCTTTCGCGCGCATAAGGCGGCTCTATTACGGTGCGCAGGATATCAAGGGCGGCGGAGTGGAAAACGGAGCGCGGTTTTTCGCGCAGCCCACCTGTCTTCATGCACCCGAGGTTTATTCGGGCTTCAAGGAACAAGAGGCGGAAGGCATTCTGAAGGATTTCTTCCGCACCAAGAGGCTCTAGTTTTCCGCCCTTATTTTTGCCGAGAAATCCGGATCAGCATCGGCAGCCAAAGCACGCTGGTTGATCAAGGCAGATTTCACCACCTCGTCGAGCGGCTTCTGACGGTCGACGGCACCGCGCTCATATAGATAGCCTGGCAGGTAGCCTGACAGCACGATGCGATAGTCGACCGGGATGTCAGGTGTAATCGCCCGCACCATGTCAAAGATCACGGTCGTGCAGTTGGCCGTTATCGTGTCATAGAATTTTGCGGTTGTTGCCAGCTGATTAGCATTGTTGAGATAGGACAGAAACAATGCCTGGCGCGTCTCAGGCTTGATGTTAAGGCGGTAGCGATAGACATCTTCCTTGCGAATGTTAGTGCGCAGACGAATGATATCGCGCTCGTCGGCAGCGATCATTGCCAGTTCGAACTCCTTGAACAAGCCACCAATCTCCGAGAACTGCTCGTGGCGTTCCTTACGGATTTCGGCCGAGAACACGACATGATCGCCATTGTTAAAACCGAAGCTCACCAGTGTATGCGCGATGGCAGGGTTGGACCAATAGGACAGGAATACATCCACCGTTGCAAGATCCTGGAGATCATAGGTACGGACCTCCCAGCGCGGCGTGAAATCAGTCGGTGTGCGCCATTCGAAATTGCGCACGTTGGAAAGCGTCACATAATTGCCGTTGAGCGTCCCGGTAACGGTCTGGGCAACGTCATCGGCCCAGATGCGGTTCAAAGACGGTGTGATCGTGCTCCACCAATACCCAAGGCCAATCATGACCGGGACCAGGACGATTAGCGCACGGCGAACGCGCCCCTTGAATTCAAGCCAGAGCACCGCGAACGCGATGGCCGCCCAAATAATTAGACAGCCGATATTTCCGACGAGGCCAAATGGCAATTGGTACCAGAGTGCGAAGCCGCCCCACAAAAAGCCAAACAGCGTCAGCAGGACAAGCAGAATCAGTCCAAGAAATCGCAGGATGAACAATTGTTGCGGTCCTCGATTGGCGGGAAGGATGCGGCGCACATTCCTTATAAGCGAAAACAACGGG
>NZ_JBBNAN010000309.1:0-3462 GCF_037994405.1 Phyllobacterium sp. | reverse complement strand
AACCGGAGCCGACGCCGATTAGCGAAACATCGTCCGCAGAAAGCTTGTGGCGCTGCAAATAATAGCGAACAAAGAAATCCGATGAGGAGCCCGGGGCAGTAATGCCGATTTTCGCGCCCTTGATGGTTTCAGGCTTTGCCGGATCAAATGTCGAGTTCTTGCCGCCTGCAAGGACAAGACCGGAATTGCGCGCCAGCAACACAATACCGACCACGTCCTTCCTTTGTGCCTGCATCTGGATCGTATGATCGTAGAAGCCGACGGCTATGTCTGTGGAGCCTGCCACAAGCGCCTGCAAGGTCTTGGATCCGCCCGAGGCGAAATTCTCGACGGTGACTTCGAGCCCTTCCTTTTCATAGAGACCAAGGCCCGATGCTACGGGGAACGGCAAATTGTTCAGATTGTAAGAGCCGACGCTGATTCTGACGGGATCCGCAAAGGCCGATCCGGCGAATACAACAGTAGCCGCGAGCGAGAGCATAAGTTTACGCATGGTATTTCCTCCCTGATGTGCGGCGCCCTCCCGGCCACCGCTTTCAATTATGCCGCGCAAACCATTTGCGCGATAGGTTTTGCAAAGACCTGGCCCTCGAACAGACGGCGGGCTGTACGCAGAATGCCTGCGATTGTCTTGCCGTCTCGGGAGTCCAACTTTACCTCCAAGCGTCCGCTTGGATGTTCGAGAACGAGAACGACCGGGGGCTTGCGTCCGCCAATCAGTCTGGACGCAACGGTGTTGTCGCTGATGCAGGCCGTAGCAATACCGACGGCCCCTGTCGTGGCGAGCGAGGGATGGCACTGATGCGGCATGAAATAGCGCACATTCAGATCACCGCCGGCTTTTGGCTTCGAGATCAGTACCGGTTTCGGGGCAACCTGTGTCCTTACGTCGCCCATACCCATACGCTGGCCCGCCTGCAGCCTCAATTTTTCCAGCCGCTCGAGGAGAGCACTGTTTGCATTGAGCTCCGTCGCCGTTTCATAACCGTTTGCCCCGATGGCCGCGGCCTCAAGGATCATCATTGGCATGGCGCAATCGATACAGGTCACCTCTATGCCGTCGATGGTCTCGCGAGGCTGTCCAGTGGGGAAGAGCCTGCCAGTACGAGCACCGGCGGCATCCATGAATGTCAAGGCGATCGGCGCGGCGTGGCCGGGAACGCCGTCAATCGAAGCATCGCCAAGATACGCGACTCGGCCCTCTGGCGTTGGAACCTCCGCCTCGATGAGCTTTCCTGTATTCACATTGTGTATTCGCACCCGCGTCACCAGCCCCGTCGCCTTGACGAGGCCGGCTTCGATGGCAAAGGGACCGACGGCGGCGAGCATGTTGCCGCAATTGGGCGATGTATCGACCATTTGTTGATCGATACGCACCTGGGCAAAGAGATAATCGACATCTGCCCCCAATACAGTCGCCGGACCGACGATTGCAACCTTGCTCGTAACCGGATTACCGCCGCCGATGCCGTCGATTTGTAGCGGATGACCGGAACCCATCACGGATAACAGAATCTGGTCGCGCTGGCGCGGATCCGAAGGGAGGTCCGACGCCAGGAAAAACGGGCCTTTGGACGTACCACCTCTCATCAAGACACAGGGTATACGAATGAGGTCATTCATGTTTGCCGCTCTTTATTCATGCGCCTGACGGATCAATCTGCCCATTTCTTGCACTTTGCGGTAAAATGATTGATATGTGAAATGCGAAGATTCGGGGAATTGATGTGTAATGAGCATTAATTGTGAGATACTTGACCTGCGCGCGTTCTTAAGCGTCGTGGAACTGGTGAGTTTTCATCGGGCTGCCGAGGCGCTCAATCTCTCTCAGCCCGCGCTCAGTCGGCGCATCCAGAAGCTGGAAATGGCGATCGGCGCTCCGTTGCTAGAGCGGACGACACGGCACGTCTCTTTGACAGCATTGGGGACGGAATTACTTCCACTCGTTCGCCGCATGTTGGAAGAATTCGACGGTTCGCTGTTTGCGGTCCGCGATGTCGGCGTCAATCGGGGCGGTCTGGTCACGATTGCCTGCCTTCCGACCGCTGCGTTTTACTTCCTGCCGACGGTCATCCGGCAGTTCAATGAAGAACATCCCAATATCCGCTTCCGTATCCTTGATTTACCTGCGACCGACGGCTTGCAGGCCGTTGCGCGGGGTGAGGTGGAGTTCGGCATCAACATCACGGGTACGTCCGATCCGGATTTGACGTTCGAGCGTCTTGTCGAAGATCCGTTCGTTCTCGCGGCGCGGAAAGATCATCCGCTTGCGGAGAAAGCGGAAGTGGGGTGGGCTGACCTGGAACCTTACCATTTGATCACGGTTCACCGGTCAAGTGCGAACCGCACACTTCTCGATGCTGCTTTGGCGAAGTCCAGCATTAAGCTTCGATGGTTCTATGAAGTAACGCACCTTTCGACGTCCCTCGGTCTTGTCGAAGCTGGGCTCGGCATATCTGTGCTGCCGCAGATGGCAACGCCCCAAGGGGAACACCCTTTTCTCATTAGCCGCCTGATACGCAATCCGGCAATTTCACGAACAATAGGCGTGGTGAGGCGTCGCGGAGGGACCTTGTCGCCGGCTGCAGAGCGATTCCTCAATATGCTAATTGGTACCTGGTCCGAAAGGTGAGTTCGAGTCTGGCAAGGTCTGTGTGGATCAGCATCGAATGCTGACCCTCGAGCTGACTCCTTGGTACGTCGGAAGCAAATGTAGACATTTTAGGACCAAATCGAAGCCATTAATTGCCTTTTCAAAGTAACGTATATCTCCAGCGTCGTTGCTACATTTGAGTTAAACAGCCTGGTGTTCTCGATCTGTGCTTCGAAAATCGAATAATGGCTCTTCGGGAACCGCTTTCAGGCAACCCCCCGTTTGGGTGGGTCTGCGGATCGAATCCCATCAAGGCGAGAGAGCCAAATAACGCATACGCACCCTCCAATCATTATTGTGGTCCATTAATGACTGAGATGGGGCCGACTTCAGACCGTCTGGTTCTGGATAGCGACGCAGGGAAAGCGGACATGCTGAACGCGTTTCGACCTATCACGTGCGGTTCGAATCTGGTCCGGTGCGCCAATCTTCACCAGTCCAGAACAAAACTGGGAACCGGGGCACTGCGATGGACATCTCCGGATGGTCCCAATACCATATGTGCGAGTGAATTTTCAGAGGCACCTACCTCAATGGTCGAAGAACGCGTCCAGCGCCGTCTTGCCGCCATTCTAGCCGCGGACGTGGTCGGCTACAGCCGTCTCATGGAAGCGGACGAGCAAGGAACCCTCAAGGTCCTGAAGGCCCGACGGCGCGATATTCTGGCTCCCCTGATCACGCGATATAGAGGTCGCTTGGTCAAGGTCATGGGTGACGGCGTTTTAGTCGAGTTCGCCAGTGCGGTCGATGCCGTCCAGTGCGCAGTCGATCTCCAGTATGGCACGGCCGAGGCCAACGATAGTTTGCCG